>CAMBEE010000001.1 GCA_945865665.1 uncultured Clostridium sp.
ATCAAAAATTCTTCTGTTTTAAAAATGATAGAACAGACATAAAAGAAAATACAACTACAACGGTAGTAACAGATAACACAACATCAAATGTAAATACAGTAAATTACCAAGTAAGGATTACTGCAAATACAGGACTAAATATTAGAGCAGGAGCTAGTACAAGTTATAATAGAATTGGTGGATATTCTAAAAATTCAATTGTAACTATATTAGCAGAAAGTAATGGATTTGGTAAAACTGACAAGGGCTGGATATCTTTAGCATACACAAGCAGAGATATAAGTACATTAAATACTGTTCAAACAGTCGGACAAACAAAAAAATTAACTAGAGCTAGTATCTTATATAGTAATTCAAATTTAACAGGCTATAAGTACAATTACAAAGCAAATACAACAATAACAATACTACAAAATATATCAAGTAATGTAGATAAAGTCAGAGTTAATATGACTGGAAGAATTGCATACATAAATAATAGTAATTACACAAATGTATCAGTATCACAAAATACAACTAGAAAAACAAAAGCGTGTACATTATACTCAAAATCAAATTTAAGCGGTGTAAGATATCAATATAAAGTAAATACTACAGTAACAGTTTTAAAACATATAAATTCATATGTAGATAAAGTAAAAGTAAATCAAACTGGTAGAATTGCTTATATAAATGTTAATAATTATAGATAAAAGAGAAGAGGTAAGTTGATTAATTTCAATTTACCTCTTTTTTGCGTTTTATGGCTTAAAATCAAGGTATATAATTACATTAATTAGAAAATAAAACGGCTTAAAATTGATTTTAAAGAGCCGATTTTTGTTGGAATATCAGTAAAAATAAAGTTTTAAAAAAACTATTGACAAATGAAAAAAATATGCATATAATTTATTAAAGATTAATACAATGTGTATTAATTAAGGAGGGAGATATTATGTATCAAGAATGGTTCCAAGAATATGATAAAATTGTAAGTAGTGAAGATAAAGAAAAACAGTCTAAATAATTAGACTGTTTTTGTTTCTTTTGATAATAGTTTTTTTACTTCATTATCCATCCTTTTTTGCATCTTATTTATTTTCTTTTGAGTTTTTATAAGCTTTTTTATATCTTTATTTTTTCTTTTATTCCACATATTGTATACTTGAATAATATTGGTAAAATATTTATCTACATTATTATTGTTGTTTGCTGCAATTAATACAGCTAATATTTTAATTGTTTTCAAAAAAGTTTGATGTAGAGAGTCATATATAAATTCAGAACCAGCTGCTTGACTTGTAATAGTTATACAAATAGCTTCTAAATGATTAAGTGTGCTTTCAACTAAAACTGGAAATTTACTGTTAAATTTTTCTTGCTCTTTTTCAGAATATTTTTCATTCAAGAAATTTTGATATTCTTTTTGAGTATCTTCTGAACATAAAATATCCTTAAAATTTTTAAATACATCTACATATTCATCTTCATTTTCAGCCACAAGTATATCTTCTATTTCAAAAGTTGTAAATTGAGATAAACATTCTGGATGATTATCAAATATACTAGTTACTTTTTGTATATATGAATTTTTTAATAAAGTTTTTGAAATTAATCCCATTTTTTCTATTAAATTATCAGCAAAATCTGTAGCAATTTGAGATGCTTTTTCTTGTTGCTTAGATAATTTACTTTTTATATATTGATGCATAGACCAAATGGCAGTAAAAAATAGACCTACTAGAGTAATCCAAGTTCCCCAATTGCTTAAAGAAATTTTAAATATATATATTTCTTGTGATTGAACTTCATCTGGATTTTGAATATCACATAATTTAAAAAATATAATTGATAAAAGTAAAAAAATACTAACTAAAAATATTATTGGTATAATTTTAATAAATTTAAAAAAATATTTCACAAAATTAATTTTACATTCATTATGCAATGTGATAAATTTATTTTTAATTTTATTAATATAACAATTCATTTTAACATCCTCCTAATATATAACTAAAAGTATTATATAGAGTCAGATACAATAAGTCAACATATTTTTTAATATTTTCCAAAAAGTTCCAATGAAACGACACCGTTCGACACACAAAATTAACATAATATGTTATAATACAGATGAGGTGATGAATATGAACGAAGCATATAACAAATCACTACAAATGATGAAATATTTAAAAATAAGATTAACAAGAAAGCAGTATACAGAATTAGCAAAGAGATTTAACTTGTTAAGTATACAGAGTTTGCAATTTATGTCAAAAAGAAGTTATGAAAGTATAATGAGAGCAATTTTAAAAGATGCATAATTAGTCCCAGAAATGGGGCTTTTCTTTTTTTTTTGAAATCACTAAGGTATGTTATAAACTATTTTGGATATATTAAATCTGAGGTGAATAATATGACAATAAAATTTAAAATAAAAGAGAAGAGAGAAGAAAAAGGAGTAAGTTTAAGGGAACTTGAAGAAGTGACAGGAATAGAAAGAGAGTATTTATCAGACTTAGAAAACAATAAAATTCCTGCAGACGAAGTTTTATTTGCAGAAATGGTAGTAATAGCAGATGCATTGGCTTTTAGAATTACTGACTTATATGAACTCGGAAACATTGAAATAAAAGGAATTGGAGAGTTTTAAAGACTAAAATAAAAAAAGCCAACTTTGTCGAATAATGTCATTTTATAAAACAAAAAGGCACTTTCATAAAATATTTTAACATTTTGATAAAATCTAATATACAATAATCACATCAAAAGAGCTCGGATGAAATAAAGTATATTGGAGAAAGAAAAATGGAAATTGTCGAAAAAAATGTAGTAGAAAATGAAGTAATTAAAGAATTAAGCAAAAAATATGGAAAAAAGGAAAAAATAATAAGAATAATGCTTGAGAAAAGTATTAACTTAGGATACAATATAAATAATTCTATAAAAAATATTTCTGTTTTTATAGAAGAAAAGTTATAAGACGTTGACAAAGTCAACAATTTGTCAACTACGAATAAGATATGTTAAAATATTTTAATATAGATTAAGATATAAAAAAATAAATAGTTTCCTTAAAGGTATCACTATTGTTGTGATACAGGGATATGATAAAATATAATAAAAAAAATTAAAATAAAATAGTCTAATTTACGGGGCATGTGGAGTGTGTAGCAGTGCTACATCTAAAAGATTAGATCTAAATTTGAAGATGTTTGATCTAGAAATAGTTCAGAAAGGAATAAAACATGGGAAAAGTTTTAAAAATAAGAGAAGTAGGAGATCCTATTCTTCAAAAAAAATGTGATGAAATAGATATAAAGAACATAAATAGAGAAATTTTAGACATCATAGAAGATTTAAAAGCAACATTGGAATTCGGTACAGGACTAGGCATAGCCGCACCGCAAATAGGAGTAAATAAGAGAATAATTGTAGTAGGGGCTAAAAAAGAAAACATAAAATATAATGATGCAGAAGAAATACCAATAACTGCAATGATAAATCCAATTTGGAAAAAAATATCAGAAGATACTGACATACAATATGAAGGATGCATGAGTGTTCCAGTAATTAGGGGAAAAGTAGAAAGATATAAAAATATAGAATTAACTTATTTTAACGAAAATGGAGAAAAAATTGTAAGACAAGTGAATGGATTTTTTGCAAGACTTGTTCAACATGAATGTGACCACTTAGATGGTATTGTATTTTTAGAAAAAGTAAAAGAACATAATGGTTTTGCAACAGTTGATAATATAAATAAATATAATTTAAGATATAAAGAAAGAATTTAGACATGAAAATTTATAATATTAAACCAGAAGATTATAAAATAAAAATAGTTATGAAAGGTGAAAATATGAAATTACCTACAAGTATAGAAAATAGACTAAATGAAAACATTGTAGAAAAAGCAAGAAACAATATGCTAACGAAATTATTTGTTTCTATTCAGATAATGACCCATAGTAGAAATCAAATTTTCACTTTTCAAAACTATACAGATTTATTTTTGAAATAAAATTTTTAAGTCAAAAAAATAAAAAAATTATATAAATACTTGTCGGAAAGTCTCGTAAATGATATAATATTTACGAGACTTTCCGACAAAGGAGAAAAAAGATGGATAATATAGAAAGAATTGAAAAATTATTAAAAAAGAATAATGGAATTATAACAACAAGTGAGGTTGAAAAAATAGGAATTAATAGCAGAGTTTTAACAAGGATGATAGAAAAAGGAATAATAGAAAGAGTTGCAAGAGGAATTTATATAAGTACTGATACATTAGAAGATAAATATTTTATTACACAAGCTATTTGTAAAAAAGGAATATTCTCGCATGAAACCGCTTTATATTTTCATGACTTGTGTGATAGAACACCAATAAAATATCAATTAACCATACCAAGTTATTATAATCATACACTTATAAAAAATAAAAATTACGAATTCTTTTATTTAAAAGAAGAATTGTATGAAGTTGGTATAACAGAAATGATAACACCGTATGGAAACAAAATAAGAGTATATGATTTAGAAAGAACAATTTGTGATATTATTAGAAACAAAAAAAGAATAGAAATAGCATTATTTACAGATGCAATGAAAAGATATGCAGAAAGAAAAGATAGAAACTCAATTAGATTACACAAATATGCGAAATTATTTAATATTGAAGATGAGATAAGAAAATATTTGGAGGTGTTGCTATGATTGCTAAAAATAGAGCACAATTAAAAGCATGGATAAAAAAAGTGTCATCAAAAGTTGACGTAAATGAAAATATTATTTTACAAAACTACATGCTAGAAAGATTATTGGAAAGAATTTCAGTATCAGATTACAAATATAAATTTGTATTAAAAGGTGGAATGTTAATAACTGCTATAGTTGGAATAGATATGAGAAATACATTGGATATGGATACGACAATAAAAGGATTTGATTTAGAAAAAGACAACCTAGAAAATATATTAAATGAAATATTCAATATAGATTTAGATGATGGAGTTACTTTTGAATTTACAAATATAAAGGAAATAAGACAAGAAGACGAATATGGAGGATATAGAGTTTCATTAAATGCTAAATTTGACAAATTAGTTGTACCAATGAAATTAGATATAACAACAGGAGATGTTATTGTACCTAAAGAAGTAAATTATAAATTTGGTTTGATGTTTGAAAATCGTTCTATAGAAATACTTGCATATAATATGGAAACTGTAATAGCAGATAAATTTGAAACAATTATATCAAGAAATGTTGATACAACTAGAGCAAGGGATTTTTACGATATATATATACTTTGGACTACACAGTCACAAAATTTTAATAAGGAATTATTAGGACAAGCGATTGTAGAAAAATTTAAATATAGAGAATCTACAGACAAATTAAACAATATAGATGAGATAATGGGAGTTATAAAAGAAAGTGATGCTTTAAAAGAACACTGGAAGAATTACCAGTCTAAATTTAGTTATGCAGAAGATATTAGTTATGAAGATACAATAGAAGTGTTAGAAAAAATAACAAATGAATTAAGAAAATAGATTTAGTAACTGTATATATGAAATAATTAAATATATATGAAAAATGGGAGCGAAATATGGAAAAGTCTAATAGTAAATTAAAAAGAATAAAGAGATTTTTTTTAAATAAAAATTATAAAATCAAAGAATATTTAAAATGGTATAAAATATATGATAATAAAAAACATTTTGTAGTTAAGCAGAAAATTATGAATTTTCTAATGAATATTTTTATGTTGAGTATAGGTATATTGAGTATATTTATATTTTTTTATGCTATTAATGATTACAAAATTGAAAATATAATAGACTTGAACAAAAGATTTAATATTGAATCAAAGGATATAATAGTAGCTCAAATTAGTAATACATTGATAATAATTTCAGTAATATCTTTATTATCTGGCTTATCTGAAAGTTATATATTAGGAAAAAAACATATTAATGTTATTTTCCCGAATAATAATTTTTGGTCATTGTTAAAAATTTTTATAATTTTAGTTTTCCTATTATTTGTGAATATTATTGAATGCTTAAAAGATAATAGTCAAGTACTAATATTAATGAATTTTTTAACTTCTCTTATACTTATATTTTATATTTGCATTAAAATGATTTGGTTCTATACTCATAAAAATTGGTTTGGAAATAATTTGTTATGTATGTATTTAGAAAAACAAAAGAAACATATAAAAAAAGCAATTCCTTTAAATAGCCATGAGTGTAAAGATATTATAGAGCTAAAAAACCAAACATTGGTATTAATACAAAAAAATGATAATGATTATAATTATAATATTCATAACATAATAAATCTTATAGATTTAACATTATTTAATGACAAGAGAATACTTCAAGAATATTATACAGAAATGCTTTTTAGAAGTGACTTGATTAGTGCTATAAATGAGATTGTTTCACATTTGATTTTATATAATAAACATATTGAGGCTGCAAATATATATTTTAAGCTTTATACAATGTTTGCTTATTATAAATTTGTACCTGTTCATGATGATTATAAAATGCAAAATATTGCAAATTTGATAGATAAAATAAAATATATTCAAATTGAAAGCCAAGAAAAAGAATATATAAATCTTATATGGAAAATTATTAAATTAGATATATATTTAATTTTTTTATATGAGAATGTTATAGATTTTAGCTATTGTAGATTATATAAATATGATTCAATTTATATGTTTACTAATAATGGATATTTGGAATCCATATATACATGCATTATTGAGAATAAGAATTTAACTAAAAACGAAAAATACAGAGTTTTGGAAGAATTATATGATGACATAAGACTAATGGAACATAAGGAAGAATTTCAAGATAGAGATATTAATGATTTCCTACAAAGAAAAAGCATACATAATGAAAAAATATTTATACCATATCTTATAAAGGGTGAGCCAATCATCATAATGTTTTTAAAAATGATTGAAAATAATGATATTAGATCAATAAAAATGTTTAGGACAATGAATTTATCGAAAGAATTTATGCATTATATAATTATGAGTGTTACTCTATCTGTAATAACTATAATAAGCAAAAATAACACTAGAGAATATGTTGATGATTTAAATATAAACATTGATAAAATAAATTATCTTTTCAAAGAAACTAAATTTCATAAGATAACTTTGGATAGTGAAGAATTAAATAATTTATATAAATTATTTAATGAAAACTATTTTTATGAGAAGAAAAGAGCTTATTCATTAAGACATAGATTAGAAACAACAGAAAATGCGTTAAAAAATTATTTTTATTTTTTGTATAAAGATATAGATAATGTAGAGGAATTTTATAAACTAGAAAATTGTAAAAATTTTATTCCAAATAAAAAATTACAAGAGAGTATTAAAAAATTAAGCATTGTAAATAAGATTGCATCAAAATCTAATGAAAATTGAAAAAATACATAAACACTAAAGGCAGGAAAGTGGGCATCACGCACACCATATACATTTAGAAAGACAAGCTTTCTAAGGTTAATAAAATAGTCTTTAAATGATGTAAATTTACATCATAAATTCACCGAATGAATTGAATAATACGAAACAAATTATTAAACAATGAAAGATAATTTCATTATATGCACTAGAAAATTTGGATTAGTTCACCGAGTGTACTAAAAATTAATAAAAATCCAAATCAGTTCACTGGGTATACTAAATAGAAATTTTACTTAGTTCACTTAGGTAGTACTTATAAATATTTGATAAAAGGAAACGTAAAAATCAACATCACAGTTAATATAATACTGCTTGAAATAGAAAAAAGGGAAATAAAACGGAATTGATTTTAGAAAAACATAATAATATAATCGTATTATCAAAAAATGTAAAGTAAGTCAGTCGAAGCTAACACGGCTGGCTTTTTCTATTGCCTTTTTTGAAATTTAATTCAAGTTAAGGAGGATTTTTATGTTGTATGAAGTAAAATTTGATAATACGAAAAATATTAAATTAAATGAAAATATCTTTAATTATAGTATAAAAATAGCAATATTAAATAAAACCTTTGATGCAAATTTGATTAAAAAAGAGAGATATTTAGAACTAAAGAAAAATATTTTACAAGAATAAAATTTAACTCATATAGGTATTTGAAAAAATAATATTTTGATGTATAATAAGCACATAAAGATTCTCTAAACTTGAGAAAGAGAGGTTAATTTTGAAAGTACAAGTTATAGAGAAGAAAAAAGGTCGAATTGATAGAACAACAGGAGAAATAATAAAAGGGAATTTAAGAGTATGTGCCTATGCAAGAGTATGTACAGAAAAAGAAGAACAACTAAATAGTTATAATTCCCAGCTAAAGTATTATGAAGAAAAATAAAAAGTAATAGTGATTGGCTATATGTTGGTATTTATGCAGATGAAGGAATAAAAGGAACATTAGACTATAAAAGGGATGGCTTTATGAAAATGATGCAAGATGCATCACAAAACAAATTTGATATGATAATAACAAAATCAATATCAAGATTTGGAAGAAACACAGTTGATACTCTAAAATATGTAAGAGCATTAAAAGAAAAAGGCATTGCTATATATTTTGAAGAAGAAAGAATAAATACTTTAGAAATATCTGGAGAAATAATGCTAACAGTATTAAGTGCAATGGCACAGCAAGAAAGCAAAAATATTTCTTCACATGTAAAATTAGGCTTGCAGATGAAACGAAAAAGAGGCGAATTAATTGGATATAACGGATGTTTAGGATATGTATATGATAAAGAATCAAAACAAATATCAGTAAATTATGAAGAGGCTGAAATAGTAAGATATATATTTGAAAGATACTGTCAAGGAGTAGGTTGCACAACTATTGCAAAAGAGCTAACAACTATGAAATATAGAACTCCAACAGGCAAAAAGAAATGGCACGAATCAACTATAAGAGGTATCTTAAAAAACGAAAAATACAAAGGAGATGTCTTACAAGGGAAAACATATACAACAGATCCAATATCTAATAGAAGAGTAGTAAATATGGGAGAAGAAAACATGTATTATATGCAAGAACATCATGAGCCGTTTATATCTGAAAGAATGTTTAATCAAGCACAAGAAATTTTACAAAAACGAGGAGGAGTACGAGGCACAGGCAGAAGAAAAGGTAATTTTAGTAGAAAATATCCTTTTAGTAGTAGACTATATTGTGGCTTTTGCGGTAGTTTATTAACAAGAAGAAATTGGCACTCTGGAACTAAAAATAGTATTACAGTTTGGCATTGTATGGAATTTGTAAAACACGGAAAAGAAAATTGCCCACATTGTAAAGCTATTAAAGAAAGTATTATAGAAGATGCTTTCACACAAAGTTATAAACTACTATGCGACAGTAACAAAGAACTAATACAAACATTCTTAAATGAGATGGAAGAAATAATACAAGAAGAAAGTAACGAAAGTTCTATTAAAAGACTAGAGGAACAAAAACAAGTTTAAAAAAAAAAAATAGATAAATTAATTGATTTAAACTTAAATGGAACAATATCAACAGAAACATTACAGGAAAAGAAAGCAAAACTGCAAAACAAAATCAATAAGATAACAAAAGAGCAAGAACACTTACAATTAGAAATAGAAGATTCAATGAGTTTAAATGAAGGATTAAACAAATTTAAAACATTATTTAAGGACAATGAAATTATGCCAAATTTTGATAAAGATGTCTTTGAATTAATGATAGAAAAAGTTATAATAGGAGAAAAGAGTAGCAAAGGAAAAGCAAATCCAAGAGTAATAACTTTTATCCTAAAAAGTGGCAACGAAATTAAGTGCGAAGAAGATAACAAGAATTCTGTTGTAAAAGAAAATTTGACAACTAAAGAAATCAAGAATCAACAGTCATCATACGAGGCTAGAGAAAACTATCTACAGAAGGTGTCCGAACCATGTTGAATGCGTATGTGTTCTAAATCTTAAATAAAGCCTTGTATTTCAAGGAAAATCAACTGTTCAGTGCCTAACTCATATCATATTAGGTGGTATGGGTTGACTAAACAAAATAAAAAGTAGAGATTATAGGAGAAATAAAAAATGGTATTTAGTATTTTAGCATTATTAGCAGTGTGTATTAGTATATGTATTAAAGATAGAAAAAAATCATTATATGTTCAATCATTAAACTGCTTTTTTGAAGCAATATATGATTTTTTAATATCTGCTTTTACAGGTGCAATTTTAAGTATAATAAATTTAATAAGGACTTTTATATTTATAAATAAAAATAAATTTAGTAAATCTGTATATTTAATAATACTATTTATTTTTGAAGGAATAATTATGATAAATTGTTATTTTTCATGGACAGGGTGGGTTTTGCTATTACCAACAATTGGTTCAATGATTAGATCATATTGTCTATGGCAATCAAATATGAAATTAGTTAGAATATCTGGAATAACAACAGGAATTTTATACGGCTCTTATTATATTTATTACCATAGTTGGTTCATGGTATTAGGTGATTTTATTTTATTACTTACAGGAATATACACACTTTACAAAAATGATATAAGGAGGAAAAGTAACAATGAAGTTATATGTAATTAGACATGGGAACACAGATAGTAATAGATTAGATATATATAATGGAAAATTATTAAATGAAGATATAAATAATATTGGAATAAAACAAGCACAGGAAGCATCTAAAAAAATTAAAAATTTAAATTTAGATTTGATTATTTGTTCACCACTTTTAAGAACAAGACATACCTGTGATATTATAAATTCCAATAAGATAAAAGTAATATATGATGATCGAATAGAAGAAAGAAATTGTGGAGTTTTAACAAATACGAAAATAGATAATTTTTATTATACGGAATATTGGAATTATTATTCTAAAGTTAAAATCGATAATTTAGAAACAGTTCCAGAATTATTTAAAAGGGTTAATTTATTTTTAGATGAAATCAAGAAAAAATATAGAGGTCAAAATATACTTTTAGTAACACATGGTGGCGTAGCTAGGGCAATCCATTTTTATTTTAATGAATTGCCAGAAGATGGACAGGTGGAAAAATATTTGCCAGATAATTGTGAAATAAGAGAATATAGTTTTAATTAATTTAAATAAAAATTGATATATGTATAATACACATTATATTATTTCAGTTTGCATGTCAGAACATAGTCAGTTATACCCAAACATATAAAAAGCAACTATTCATAATTAATGAACATGGCATGTGGAGTGCGTAGCAGTGCTACATGAAAGAATTTAATACAATAAAAATAAAAAGAAGGAATATATATGTTAAAAGACTTATGTTTTGAAATAATACAAACATGCCCTAATAAATACAAATTTTGTTCTTCAAATTCATCAAAAGACAAAACGACAATTATAACACTAGAAGACTTTAAGAAAACAGTTATGTATTTTATTACCCATGGCGGAATTGGAGAAATATCAATTTCAGGAGGAGAACCTTTTTTACATCCGGATTTATTCGAAATGATAAAGTTTTGTAAAGACAATGGAATTAGAACAGTTATATTCACTAGTGGAATAAAAAGAACACCTGCAATACCAGAAGAAGCGATAGAATATATAAAAAATAAATGTAAAAAAGATTTAGAAGAAATAGAAGAACATGAACCATGGAATGAAAGACTAAAAAGAAATGTGAAGGCGTATTATAAAAGAATGATTAATCCAGGAGAATTTACTTCACTAACAAGGCAAGAACTAGAAAAAATAAAAGAATTAGGAGTAGATAAAATCGTATTTGATTGGCAAGCATTAGATGAAAATATTGATAATGAGTTAATGGGAAGAAAAGCATTAAATACATATCTAATAGATTCTTTGGTTAGAGCAAGTATTGTTGGATTAAATGTAGATGTTCATTTTATTCCTATGAAACCAAATTATAGACAATTTCCAGATATCATAGAATGTTTAGAAATTTCAAAAGTAAAAAATATAAGTATTTTAAATTTTGTACCACAAGGTAGAGGACTAGAAAACAAACAAGACTTGATGTTAAATGAAACAGAGCTAAAAGAATTTAGTGAAATATTAAAAAAAGAAAAAGAAAAATATAGCGGTAACATAAGAATTGGAATTCCATTAAATGGGAAAATGTCTCATTTATGCACAGCAGGAACTGAAAAGTTAGATATAAAATATGATGGTACAATACTACCATGTCCAGCATTTAAAGAAATGAACGTAGAGAAAATGGAAAAATATGGTATAAAATTACATAGTATATATGAAGATTTGGAAAAAGTAGTTTTACATGAGGGAAAAAGAAAAGTACCATTATGTAAGCAAGTTTATGGATTTAATGGAGAATTGACAGAAAGTGAAGAGATAGAGTTTTGAGGAGGAATATTTATGAAAATATTAATAGGAACAAAAAATCCAGGAAAAATAGAAGGAGCAAAACAAGCATTTGAAAAATATTTTGATAAAGTAGAAATAGAAGGAATACCAGTAGATTCAAATGTAGGAGACCAACCAATAAACGAAGAAATACTTCAAGGAGCAAAAAATAGAGTAAAAAATTTAAAAGAATACGCTGAAAATAACAATATAAAAGCAGACTTTTATATTTCAAGTGAAGCAGGCATCACAGATTATTTAGGAGAATGGATTGACATAAATGCAGTAGTGGTGGAGGATTCAAAAGGATTCCAAAGTATAGGAACAAGCCAAGGATTTCCAATTCCAGATAAATACATTGAAGAAATTAAGGCAACAGAACTTGGAAAAGTTATGGACAAGATATTTGATGGACAAGAATTAGGCAAAGGAAAAGGAGGAATAAGCTACTTAACAAAAAATGAAGTATCAAGAATTGATTTAACAAGAACTGCGTTCATTATGGCATTAACAAAACACATTAATGGAGACATATGGAGGTAAAAATGATATATCTAAAAACATTTAAATTAAGTGAAAGTAGAAGCACAGACCCCAATATATATCCATTTTGCATATTCAAAAATAAAGAACCAAATATATTTGTATTTGACGACATCACAGTATTATATGGAAACAATGGGAGTGGAAAATCAACAATATTAAACATGATTGCACACAAATTAAACTTAAAAGGAAAAGAAAGAAACTATTCTAGAATTGACGGATGGTGGCCATATTTTGAAAATTATTCAAATGAATGTAAATATGAACTAGGAGAAAACGAATATGGAAGTAGGCTAACTAAAATTCCTACAAATAGTAGATATATAAAAAGCGAAGAAATATTATATGAAATTAGAAAAATACAACAAGATGCAGTCTTACAAGAAAGCATAGAAAGTACTCTAACCAAAGAAAGAGGAAGACAAAATGCAAAAGATTTTTTAAAAACAAAAGAAGGTGGAAAACAATTTCCAAGATTTGCATTTGCGCAAGATAAATATTCAAATGGAGAAACAACATTACAAATATTAGAAGAGGATATTGAACCAGATAAATTATATTTATTAGATGAGCCAGAAGTGTCACTTTCACCACTAAATCAAGTAAAACTTGCAGAAAAAATAAATGAAATGGCAAGATACCTCGGAGTTCAATTCGTTATAGCAACTCATTCTCCATTTATGTTAGGAATATTAAATGCAAAAATATACAATTTAGACACAAAAGATTATAGAGTAGAAAAATGGAATGAACTTGAAAATGTAAGATATTTTTATAACTTTTTTAAAAGTAAAAAAGAAGAATTTGAAAATTAGAGGAAAATTATGATAAAAAGATATAAACAAACAGAAATAGAAAAATTAGTAGAAATACTAAAAAATGATGGAGTAATCAGTGTCCCAACAGACACAGTATATGGAGTATGTGCCAGAATAAACTCAAAAAAAGCACATGACAATTTAGTAAAAACAAAAAATAGACCAAATACAAAATCATTTCCAATAATGTGTTCAGATGAAGAACAAATAAAAAGTATAGCAATAGTAAATGAAAAAGCAGAAAAACTAATAAAAGAATTTATGCCAGGTCCAATAACACTAATTTTAGAGAAAAGACCAGAAATGCCAGAATATGTAAATAATGGAAAGCCAACAATTGCAGTACGAATGGCAACATCAAAAGCGGTAAAAGAATTAATTATAAAAACAGGATGTCCAATATTTATGAGCAGTGCTAATCAAAGTGGAGAGCCAACATGTACAAACCTAGATGAAATAGAAAACGAATGTCCAAATCTAGACGGAATGATGGAAGGCACTGTCAAATTTGGAAAAGGAAGTACAATAATTGACTGTGTTTCAAAAGAATTAAAGATTTTAAGAGAGGGACCAATTACAATAGAACAAATTAGAGAAGTTCTTGAGGAATAAGAGCCATAAAATTAAATATTAGTCGATAAAAATTTTAAAAGAAATGTTTAGTCAATATTAAGTTGTAGAGGAGATTTTATTATTGTGAATAAAGAATATATAGAAATTAATAAAAACGCATATGAAATTTTAGCAAATGAGTATAATACTAGAAATTATAAAATTGGCTATGATTTTTGGAATAATATATATGATGATTTGAATTTAAAAAATAAAGAGAATATTAAAATATTAGAAATTGGTCCAGGACATGGAAGAAATATTAAATTTTTTAAACAATATAATAATAAATTTAAAATAACTGCATTAGAAATTTCTAAAAATATGTGTAATATTATAAAAAAAGATAATCCAGATGTACAAATTATAAACGATAACATTTTAAATTATAGTTTTGAAAATGACCAATTTGATATTATTCAAATGATAGCTGTTATCCATTTATTTCCAATAGAAGATGCTAAAATTGTATTAAAAAATGTTAAGAAATCTTTAAAAGAAGATGGATATTTAATTATAGGAACTACTATTAATGAAAAAGATATGGAAGGCTATTATGAAAAAGAAGATTATAATATTAAAGTAAAAAGATTTAGACATAAGTATACTAAAGAAACTTATGAGAAATTATTAAATGAATGTGGATTTGAAATATATAAACCATATTTTGTAAATGAAAATGATAGAAATAAATTATGGTATGATGCTGTATGTAAAAAAGTTAATAAAAAATATTAAAAGTAGATTTATATGAAACAGTATATTGCTAAAATAAGTCAGAAAAGTAATAAAAAAAGGTGAAAGTTGAAGTTACATTTATGAGCAAAAATAAAGTAAACAATAACTGCTAGAAAGTACTTTTGAATTAAATCTTATTGGCTGATATCATAGAAAAATAAGCAATTCTACTAACAGTCGATTGCTAAAAAAGATATAAAGTGATAAGATACAAAAAATTCAAAGGAGGTTTTAAAATGGACAACGAAAAATTTGGAAAATTCATAAAAAAATTAAGAAAAGAAAAAGGAATAACACAAAAAGAATTAGGAGAAAAATTAAATATTACAGATAAAGCAATATCCAAATGGGAAAGAGGATTAAGTTTTCCAGATATAACAATGCTAAATATATTAGCAGAATTTTTTGAAATTGATGTATCAGAATTATTAAATGGAGAAAAAGGAGCAAAAAAAGATATTGATATAGATAAAGAAATTTCTGAAGCAATAGAAAAATATAAAAATATTGAAGAAAAAAGAAAATTAACAAAATAAAGAAAACAATAGGAGTAATATCAACTATTATATTAATTATTTCATTATTAATACAAATTGCATATTTATTTGTATTGAAAAGACATAATTATGAGTATGTAATTGATATTTTAGAATACATAATTAATCAAATAATTATAATTTCAGCTACAATAAGTTTGATTTTATTAACTAAAAAAGAAAAAATTAAGAATATAATTATATATATTCTCTGTATAATGTTTTCTGTAATTAATATTTCATTTATGTGTAACAATGGATTCAAAAATAAATGTATAATAAGTTTTTCAAATGATTTTTCAAATGAACTTGTTGTTAAAACAAATAAAAATACAGGAGCAATAAAAATATATAGAAACCAAAAATTCTTTTTATTTGCAAAAGAAAAAGAGCAACTAGATTACGAATTAGATGGAAAAATAAAAAAACAATGGCTAACAAATGATGTATGTGGAATAACTTATAAAGATAAAAATGGTATATTACAAGAATATGTTGTTACATATGGAGATAGAGGCAATGGAATATTACCAATAGAAAGCATGCTAAAACAGGCAGAAAGTGACGGCACAATAAAAACAATTCCATTATATTATAAACAAAATCAAATGAATAGACAATACTATGCTTTTTGGAAAAAAGAAAATACAAACCCTGTAATAAGTGATTTTGCAAACATCATAAAAGAAATGTTTAATCAAGAATAAGAATATAAAATCAGTTGATAATAATTTGCACTTATATTGGAAAAAAAGACAAGTAGTAATTTATGGAGGTGTTATAAATATGAAAATAAAGCAACAAAAACAAATAAAAGAATTTTTCAATGTAGAATTTGGAATGAATAAAGGAAAAGAATTATTTGATGAGCAAGAAATAATACTTAATAAACTAATCAAAAATATAGAAAATAAGTCAGAAAATCAGAAAAAAACTCTTATTCAAACAATTCTTCCTCGAATAGCATTATATAAAGCAATGTTAAAAGAGGGATTATCAGACGAAGAAGTATATCATCATATGCAAAAATATATGATTGATATAGTCGCAAAACAAAAGCATTTGTCCATGAAAAAAATGGAAAAAGTACCATGCTTTTATTTTCTTTACAGTAATATATTCCTTCGAGTTGTGCATAAAACTGACTTGTGGGAAAGTACACAAAAACATGGGAAGAATTACTTTGATGTAACAATGAAGAAGTGCCTTTGGCATACAGCTTGTATTGAAAATGATTGTGCAAAATTATGTCATCTTTTTTGTGATGTAGATAATGTTACTTATGAAGAACTTGAAAAAATAGGTTTTACCAGAACAAAAACATTGGGATATGGTGGAGACTGTTGTGATTTCCATTTTTTCAAAAAATAGTTTATATACATTGATTAATAAGTTACACATTGATAAGTTTAACAAATAAATCTAAAATTAATTAGTAAATATTTATCAAACATATAGACAAATTTAGAATAATATAGTAAAATAATTAACATAGAAAATGATAATAAACAGATGTGGTTTTGCCACCTAAGTTTTACGAATATCGTAGGAGAGGTGGTGATGTTTATGGTTAAAGTAATTCTATTTTTAATATTCTCTTTAATATTTTCTTTAGCATTAAACGTTGCCTTAGAAGCAGTTCTATACAAGAACTGGGTTGATAAGCAACTACATAAATAAAAAAAGCTCACATCTGTAACTTTGGCGAGTTGGGTGTGAGTTTTTTACAACTAATTTCGGCAAAACCACGTTTGTGGATTTGTCATTTTCTATATTTATTATAATCTATGTATAGGCAAAAAGTCAAGATAATTTGATGTGAATTATAATAATAAAAGAAAAGGAAAATTAAAATGGAAAAAGAAAACTTTAAAAAGTTTGTAATATCATTATATAAACCAGTAAAATTTTTAACAATAACAATGATATTAAGTATGGTTATAGCACAAATATTAGATTTAGTAAAACAATTAGCACACATCTCCTTTTATTTTCAAAGAACCACTTGAAATATAGTAGTTCTTTTTTGTATAATCATAACAAAAAATTACAAATTTTTGTAGTAACATTCTATTAAAGGAGAAATACATGGAAAAAACCAAAAAAGTCATTATATTAGATTTAGATGAAACTTTAGAACATGGAATATATCAAAGTAGATATGATGTAGGCAATCAAATGACAATGGTATTAAGACCCAATCTAGATATATTACTTAAAAAATTATATGAAGTAAAAAAACAGGATATTGATATTATACTATGCACAACAGCAAGAAATGATTGGATAGATCGATTTTTTAAATTAGCACCAGAATTTAAAAATGTATTTGATAAAATATACTCTCGTGATAATGAAGGCGAATGGAAATATTATAATAAGGATATATACCCACTTGAAAATAAGGCTCAAAATGAAAATATTAATTTAGAAACTATGAAACCTATAACTACTTTTGGATATGATTCTATATTATTTGTAGATGACAACAAAATAGAAGAATTAAGATTGAAGATGTTATTTGAAATGTCAAAAGGAAAACTGCAAAAAGATGTAACATTTTTTACAGGATTTGGCTTTTACGGTGGTGTTATTGAATGGGATAAAATGCTAATGTATAAAAAGATATCAAATAAAGATTTAAAATTTTCTAAAAAATTAAATGAATATTTAGAAGCCGAAAGAAGTAATCCAGGTTGTAATATGATTTGTTCAGTAATAGATAAATTTATCAAAAAAGATTTAATATACGGTTTGAATATTGTAGATGATGAATATTCAAAAGAATATGATGTTTTTAATAATAGATTAATAGCCTTAAAATTAGAATTAGAAGAATTAAGTAATAAGTTTGAAGAAAAAGATTTCAAATATACTACTGAGGAATTAAAAAAATACATATGTAAGGATAGAAAATACCTTTAATAATATATAAAGAAATTATTAGGAGGAAATTATATAAAAATGAAAGAAAAAATAAAAGAAATTACAAAGAAAAACTTTAAATGGCTTGTGTTATTTATTACATTAATCGGATTTTTAGCATTAGCAGAAGATGTATTCAATAAAGAAATAATGAATGGAGATATAATTGGATACAAAATAATATCAACATTTTTAATATCAGATTTTGCAACACCAATAGCCAAATTTATCACAAACTTTGGCGGTGCGATATTTTTAATTACATTAACAGTAATATTAGTTATATTAATAAAAAATAAAAAAATAGGGCTATCTATATTTTCAAATTTGATAATAATTACGGTATTAAATCAACTATTAAAAAGAATATTACAAAGACCACGTCCTACAGAATTTAGAATAATCGAAGAAACAGGCTATAGTTTTCCATCAGGTCATTCTATGGTAAGTATGGCGTTTTATGGATATCTAATATATTTAATTTATAAATATGTAGAAAATAAATATGTTAAATGGATTTCGATTGTACTTTTGAGTATTTTGATTTGTTCTATTGGTGTAAGTAGGATTTATTTAGGTGTTCATTATACAAGTGATGTTTTAGGCGGATTTTTAGTATCAATTTCTTATTTGATTTTATTTATAAGTACAGTCAATAAATTTTTTATTGAAAAAGATTAAGATAATAACAAATAAAAACAGGAACTAAAGACAACAAATTTAGAAAGCAAAACGCTTTCTTTTTTTAATTTTTTATGATAAAATGTGAAAACAATAATGTATAATTTAAAATAAAAAGAAGGTAATAAAAATGAAATTAAATATAGTAATGGTAGAACCAGAAATACCACAAAATACTGGGAATATAGCAAGAACATGTGCAATAACAGGAGCCAAACTACACTTAGTGCACCCACTAGGATTCAAAATAGACGAAAAATCAGTAAAAAGAGCAGGGCTAGACTATTGGGACAAGTTAGACATAGAAGAACATAAATCATTAGAAGATTTTTTAAATAAATACAAACCAGAAGAAAACAATATGTTTTTTGCAACAACAAAAGGAACTACAAAATATACAGACATAGACTATTCAACAATGGACGAAGTATTTGTATTATATGGAAAAGAAACAAAAGGGTTACCAGAACCTTTACTAGAAAAATATTTAGACGAAAAAACAATACGAATACCAATGTTGCCAACTTTAAGATCATTGAATTTGTCAAATTCTGTTGCAATTATTACATATGAAATTTTAAGACAACATAATTTTGAAGATTTACAAGAAACAAGTACATATTTTAGTGATAAAATATAAAACAAAAGAAAAATATAGAATTTGTGTAAAAGACATTTTCTTAAGTAGAATGAAAATTTTAGCAATGGGAGCAAATTATGGAAAAAATATACAAAGAACCAAACAAATCAGAAACAGAAACAACAATTAATGTATTATATAGTGAAAATATGCTATCAATATATACAAACAAAGTAAATTTGCAAAAACAGCTCAACAAATTATTAGGAGCTCCTACTAAAGAAGATAAAATTAAAAGAAGTATTGCAGGAAGCAAATGGAATATTTCATTAGATGATAAAACAAAAATACAAAAAATAATTCTAAAAGCCAATATATATGAATTGTAATCTAAAAATCAAATTTATAATATAGACAATAAATGGCAAAAAGTAAAGACAAATAAAATCGTAGAATAATTATAAGATAAAATGGAAAAATAAAATTATAAAAATCAGAAAAAAGGAAGAAGATTACAATGGACAAAAAATTGATTGCATTAGATTTAGATGGAACACTATTAAACAGTGACGGAATAGTAAGCAATGCAACAAAATCATATTTACAAAAATTAAAAGAAAAAGGATATATAATAACAATAGCAACAGGAAGAATTTTAAACAGAGCGCTTGTTGGAACAGATGGAGCAGAGTTTACAAATTATATTGTTAGTGACGCAGGAGCAGCCGTTTTTAAAAATAATGAAATAAACAAAGCATGGGAAGAAGTATATGCACATGGATTATCAAAAGATATTGCTAAAAATATTGCTTCGTATTATGATAAAGACAAATTTATGACTATAAATATATGTGATAGAAATAAGATACACCATTATGACCAAACAGTTAATATAACTGAATTTTTAGAGAATATAAACGAAATAATACATGTATCAGTATCATTTATTAATAATGAATTTGTAGAAGAATATTTAAAAATATTTACAAAAAAATTTCCAATGTTAAAAGTAGAAATTATGCAAGATAGTTTTGGTGAAGTTAAATGGCTAGAAATTGCACAAAAAGATGTTGAAAAATACAAAGGAATAACAGAAATTGCCAAATTAGAAGGAATTTCAAATGAAAATATTATTGCATTTGGTGATGGCTTAAATGATGTTGATATGCTTAAAAAGTGTGGTGTTGGTGTTGCTATGAAAAATGCTTTGCCAGAAGTTAAAGAACAAGCCGATTATATTACTTCTAGAACAAATAATGAAAATGGAGTTGTAGAATTTTTAAAAGAATATTTAGTTGAGATATAATTTTATTATATAATATAAAAAAGAAAGGGAAAATAAAAATGAAAGATATAAGAATAGAAAAATTAGCACACAATTTATTAACATACTCAATAGACTTAAAAGAAAACGACAACATACTAATAGAGGTATTAGGAGAAGACGGGATACCATTAGCAAAAGAACTTATTAGACAAGCAGAACAAATGAAAGCAAAGCCATATTTTAATATAGTAAATTACGAACTATTAAGGATAATGTTAGAAAACGCAACAGAAGAACAAATCAAACTATATGGAAAACACGATGAAACAAGAATGAAAGACATGGACGCATATATAGGAATAAGAGCAACATCAAATACATCAGAACTATCTAAAATAGACAGCAAAATAATGAATATGTACAACAAATATTACACAGTACCTGTACACTTTGAAGAAAGAGTAAAAAGGACAAAGTGGTGTATATTAAGATATCCAAATAATTCGATGGCACAAATGAGCAAAATGACATTAGAAGAATTTGAAGATTTTTATTTCAATGTATGTAATTTAGACTATTCAAAAATGTCAAAAGCAATGGATAATTTAAAAGATTTAATGAATAAAACAGATAAAGTACATATTGTAGGACCTGGTACAGATTTAACATTTAGCATAAAAGGAATACCAGCAGAAAAATACATGGGAACATTCAATATTCCAGACGGAGAGGTAGCATCCGCTCCTGTAAAAGAAAGTGTAAATGGATTTATCACATACAATACTGAAACAACATATAATGGATATACATTCAATAATATAAGATTTGAATTTAAAAATGGAAAAATAGTAAAAGCAACAGCAAATAATACAGAAATGATAAATAAAATATTAGACACTGATGATGGTGCACGTTATATTGGTGAATTTGCATTTGGGCTAAATCCATATGTAGAAAGGCCAATTGGAGACACACTATTTGACGAAAAAATAAAAGGAAGTTTTCACTTTACACCAGGAGATGCACTAGAAGAAAGTGACAATGGAAATAGATCAAGTATTCATTGGGATATAGTAAATATTCAAAGAAAAGAATATGGCGGAGGGGAAATATATTTTGATGATGTCCTAATCAGAAAAGATGGAATATTTGTATTACCAGAATTGCAAGCACTAAATCCAGAAAATCTAATATAAAACGAGGAGAAAACAAATGATATACGAATTTGAAGTACCAGGGAAAATAATAGGAAAAGGAAGACCAAGGCTAAACTCATATACAGGAGTAGTTTATACACCAACAAGAACAAAAGACTATGAATCATTAGTAGAACAATATTTTTTACTAAAATATCCACGATTTAAGGTTTTAGAAGGAAGAATAAAAGTAAGTATAATAGCATATTTTTCAATACCAAAAACAACAAAAAAAGCAGACATAAACGAAATGTTAGAAAACAATATAAGTCCAACTAAAAAACCTGATATAGATAACATTGTAAAATCAATTTTAGACAGCATGAATAAATTTGCTTTTAAAGATGATAATCAAATTACAAAATTAGAAGTGGAAAAGAAATATTCTATAGAAGATAAAGTATATGTAAAAATAGAAGAATACTAACATCGCCAATTGTCAAAGCTGGAGAACCAAATCAACAACGTCCCCAATGGTTCAACAACCTAGCAAATATCTCATATAATATCAATAGGTGATGTTGATGAAAAATATTATAAAAAATCTATATGAAGACGCAAAAAACATAAAAGAAAAAGATCCAGCTTGTAGAAATATATTGGAAGCAATAATATTGTATCCAGGTTTTCATGCCATTTTTTTCCATAGAATAGCACATTTTTTATATAACAAAAGGCTATATTTTTTAGCAAGGTTAACATCTCAAATTGCAAGACACATCACAGGAATAGAAATACATCCAGGTGCAAAAATTGGAAGAAGGCTTTTAATTGATCACGGAATGGGGGTCGTAATTGGAGAAACGGTAACAATAGGAAATGACTGCACAATATATCATAATACTACACTTGGAGGAACCGGAAAGGATAAATATAAAAGACACCCAGATATAGGAAATAATGTAATGGTAGGTTCTGGAGCAAAAGTTTTGGGCCCAATAAAAATTGGAAATAATGTAAAAATTGGTGCAAATAGCGTAGTATTAAAAAATGTACCAGATAATGTAACCGTTGTTCGGCGTTCCGCGGTTTTGTTGTAAAAAAAAATAAAAGCTGATATTAATATTATAGGAGAAACTATCAATATACTCAAAATATATTGATAGTTTTTTTGTGCTTAAAACTGACCGTTCAGAATAATGGAGAAAAAACAAAAAATGATATAAAATTTGAAAAAAGAAAAATAAAAAAATCTTAAGGCAAATCAATATTGTAAAAAGGAATTATACAAAAAATGAGAATAAAAAAATTTAAAACCATAAGTTCAACACACACATATTTAAAAGAAAACAATAGCAAATACACAGAAAACACAGCAATTTTAGCAGAAGAACAAACAGGAGGAATAGGAACAAAAGGAAGGAATTGGCACACTGGGTCAAATAAAAACATAGCAATGAGTATACTATTTAGACCACAAAAAAGTGTAAAAAACTTAGAAGGACTAACAATAGAAATAGCAAAAAGAATCCAGAAAATAATGGAACAAAAATACAATATAAAATTAACAATAAAAGAGCCAAATGACCTAATGCTAAATGGAAAGAAAATATGTGGAATATTAACTGAAAGCAACACAATAGGAAATAAAATCAACTATGTAATAATAAGTATAGGCTTTAATGTAAATGAAGCCAAATTTCCAAATGAACTAGAAAACATAGCAACATCATTATATAAAGAAAATGGAAAAGAATTCAATAAACAAAGAATTATAGAAGATTTTATTCAAACATTGGAGGATATAATTTAAAAAAAAATTAGAGCCCAAAATAAAATTAAAAAATATAATTAGAGGTGAAAATGAAAAATATAGAAATTATAGCAACAGGAAAGTATTTACCAACAACTAAGATAGATAACACATATTTAGCAAAACAATTAAATATAACAGAAGATTTCATATACAAAAGAACAGGAATACAAACAAGACACTATTCAAAAGACGAAAACATAGAAAAATTAGCAATAAAATGTATAGAAAATTTAATAGAAAAAAACTCACAAATAAATCCACAAAATATTGATATGATTATAGTGGCAACAACATCAACAAATATGCTAATGCCGGGGATATCGTATAAAATACAAGAGTATTTTAATATTGAAAATTGTATGTGTATAGATGTCTTAGCAGGATGTGCAGGATTTGTAAATGCATTAGATATAGCACAATGTTATATTGAAACAGACAAAGCAAAAATGCCATTAGTAGTTGGAGTAGATTTATTATCAAAATGTATAGATCAAAAGGATGTATCAACATCAATTTTATTATCAGATGGTGCAGGAGCGGTTATATTGCAAGAAACAAAAGAAAAAAGGGTTTATAGCAGCAATATAAAAAGTCACGGCCAAAATGGTAAAATACTTACATATAACGCAAACGAAAAGTTACAAATGGATGGCAAAGAAGTTTATAAATATGCAGTTACAGAGACAGTAAAAAACGTAAAGGAATTGCTTAAAAAAAGCCAAATAGATATTGATGATATTAAATATATAATACCACATCAATCAAATTTGAAAATAATGAAATCAATTGCAAATAAATTGAAAATTGACAGCAAAAAAGTATATACAAATATAGAAAATGTAGGAAATACATTTTGCGCAAGTATACCAATAGCATTAGACGAAATGTTTGAAAAACATTTGCTAAAAAAAGGAGATAAAGTTATTCTTTTAGGCTATGGTGGAGGCTTGAATACAGGAAGTATTTTAATGGAGGTTTAGGATGAAATTAGCATTTTTATTTCCCGGCCAAGGAAGTCAAAAGGTAGGAATGGGAAAAGATTTATATGATAAATATGAAGAAGTAAGAGAAGTATTTAAAAAAGCGTCTGAAATCACAGAAATAGATGTTGCAAAATTATGCTTTGAAGGTACAAGAAAAAAATATAATGGAACGGAATATTGTAAAGAAGAAAACACTACTAACAAAGAAAATATGCAAGATGATTTAAATAAAACAGAAAATACTCAAATTGCAATTGCTACAATGAGTTTAGCAATATTATCAATTCTAGAAAAGAATGGAATACATGCAGACATATCAGTCGGATTAAGTTTAGGAGAATATCCTGCATTAATATATAGTGGAAAACTAAAATTTGAAGATGGAATAATACTGTTAAAACAAAGAGGATATTTGATGCAACATAAATTACCAGAAGGCGAATACTCAATGCTTGCAATAATAGGATTAGATTCAAAAAAAATAGAAGAAATATGCAAGGACTTGCAAGATAAAGGGATGTTTATAGTTCCTGCAAATTACAATTATTCAAATCAAACTGTAGTTTCTGGAAGTAAAGATGCAATTGAATTAGCAGGAAATTTATTTAAGGAAAATGGAGCAAAAAAAGTTGTTACATTAAAAACAAGTGGCCCATTTCATACAAAAGCATTAGAAGATGCAAAAAGTGAATATATACAAGATTTAGAAAAAGTTCATTTTCAAAAATGCACAACAAATGTTATAAAAAATATTGACGGAACTTTTTATAAAGACACAGATAACATGGTAGAGATACTATCAAAGCATATTGTTAGCCCAGTTAGATTTGATAAAGCAATCAAATTAATGAAAGATGAAAATGTAAATACATTTGTAGAAATTGGACCAGGAAAAGCATTAACAGGTTTTATTAGAAAAGAACTAAGTGATGTAAATACAATAAATATATATGATGTAGAAACTTTAGAAAAAGCAATACAAGAATTAATTCCAAACATAGGAGGAAGAGAAAATGGAAGATAATAAAGTGGCTTTAATAACAGGCGGAACAAGAGGAATAGGAAAAGCAATAGCAATTAAATTTGCAAAAAACGGATATAATCTAGTTTTAAATTATGTATCAGATAGAACAAATTTAGAAGAATTAGAAAATGAATTTAAAGAATATAATATTGAGGTTTTATTCATAAAAACAGATGTATCAAATTTTGAGGATTGTGAAAACATGGCTAAACAGGCTATAGCAAAATTTGGAAAAATAGATGTTTTGGTAAATAATGCTGGAATTACAAAAGATAGTTTATTACTTAGAATGACTCAGGATGATTTTGAAAAAGTAATAAATATCAATTTAAAAGGCACATTTAATGTTACAAAAAGCATCGTACCTTATATGATGAAAAAAAGAACAGGTAAAATAGTAAATATCAGTTCAGTAGTTGGAGTATCCGGAAATGCAGGTCAATGCAATTATGCCGCTTCTAAAGCAGGTATTATAGGATTTACAAAAAGTATTGCTAAAGAATTAGCAAGTAGAAATATATTAGCAAATTGTGTAGCACCTGGTTTTATTGATACAGATATGACATCTGTTTTAAGTGATAGTGTTAAGGAAAATATAAATGCTCAAATACCATTAAAAAGAATGGGAAGTAGTGAAGAAATTGCAAATTCAGTTTATTTCTTGGCTGGAGAAGAAAATACATATATAACAGGGCAAGTTATAAATGTTGATGGTGGTATGTTGATGTAATAAAAACAATTGTATTAATAATTTTTTATCTCATTAATTAACATTAATAATATAAAAAGCAAAAAAGTAGGGAGAGATATAAAACCTCTCCCAGTGAATGAAAATAAATTACCCTAAAAATAAAAATGTTACAAGTATAGTTTTCATACTGTCTGAATAGAAGACATTAGAGTTTAAGACTTTAGGTTCATAATTCAAAACTTTTACAAGTTTTACAATTATAGAAGCAATCTCAACATCAGGACAGCTGATCCGTTTGTCCAAAGTTACTTGTGGAATGGCTACGGTAACCGTTTGGTTTTTCATGCCATTATTCCTAAAGATAGTTATTTGGTCTTCGAGTAATTTTTCAATAGACCATTCTTCATTCATATGCTTTACCTCCTTGAGCGTTATAATAAATATTATAACATATACTATTGTAAAATGCAAAAATATATTACTTTTAAATGAACAGCAAATAAAATTATTTATACATAAACT
Source organism: uncultured Clostridium sp. (assembly GCA_945865665.1). Lineage (GTDB taxonomy): Bacteria > Bacillota > Clostridia > TANB77 > CAG-508 > CAG-269. Next base: position 27,268 of record CAMBEE010000001.1, read on the forward strand.
AAAAATCAATTTCAGAGAAAGGAAAATTAAAAATGGAAAGAAGAGTTGTAGTAACAGGATTAGGAGCCATAACTCCTATAGGAAACAATGTAGAAGAATTCTGGAAAGGAATAAAAGAAAACAAATGTGGTATAGCACAAATAACAGAATTTGACACAGAAAAATTCAAAGTAAAATTAGCAGGAGAAGTAAAAGAATACAATCCTGAAGAACACTTTGACAAAAGAAGTTGCAAAAGACTAGACAAATTTTCACAATTTGCAATAATAGCATCAAGAGAAGCAATGAAAGACAGTGGAATTACACCAGAAAATACAGACATGAACAGAGTTGGAGTTGTAATCAGTTCAGGTATAGGTGGACTTTCTACAATAGAAAAAGAAAATGAACACTATATAGAAAAAGGTCCAGACAGAGTATCACCAATGTACATACCTATGAGCATATGCAATATGGCTGCAGGAAATGTAGCAATCGAATTAGGAACAAAAGGTGAATCTATATCTGTTGTAACAGCATGTGCAGGTGGAACTCATTCAATAGGTGAAGCGTACAGAATGATAAAAAACGGATATGAAGATGCAATTTTAGCAGGAGGAACAGAAGCATCAATTACGCCTACAGGTATAGCAGGGTTTACAAATATAAAAGCTTTAACCCAAGCAACAGACGCAAATAGAGCAAGTATTCCATTTGACAAAGAAAGAAGCGGATTTGTAATGGGAGAAGGAGCGGGTGTTATTGTTCTAGAAGAATTAGAACATGCTAAAGCAAGAAATGCAAAAATATATGCAGAAATAGTAGGATATGGAGCAACATCAGATGCATATCATATAACATCACCTGCACCAGACGGAGAAGGTGCTGCCAGAGCCATGAAAAGAGCCCTAGAAGAAAATAATACAAAACCAGAAGATATTACATATATAAATGCTCATGGAACATCTACACACCTAAATGATGCAGGAGAAACATCTGCAATAAAACTAGCATTTGGAGAAGCAAGCAAAAAAGTAATGGTAAGTTCAACAAAAGGGAATACAGGACATTTATTAGGTGCTGCAGGTGGAGTAGAAGCAGTTGTTTGTATAAAAGCAATAGAAGACAACTTTGTACCACCTACAATAAATTACAAAGTACCAGATGAAGAATGTGATTTAGATATAGTACCAAATGAAGGTAGAAATATAGATGTGAAATATGCAATGTCAAATTCATTAGGATTTGGAGGACATAATAGTTCTATAATATTCAAAAAAATTTAGGAGGAAAATATGGATTACGAAGAAATCAAAAAATTAATTGATGACATGGGAAATGCTAAAATAGACGAACTAGAAATAGAATTTCCAGAAGGTATGAAAATAAGCATGAAGAAAAATATGGAAAAAGAAATTGTAGTAACAAATGGTGCGCAAATGCAAGCAAATTCAATATCAACAACACCTACAACAAATGTTGTTTTGAATAATCAAAATAATGCAGAAGTACCAATAAACGAAACTACAGGTAATAAAAATGCACAAGAAGAAAATTACAAAATTATAAAATCACCTATGGTAGGAACATTTTATTCAAGACCTGCACCAAATAAAGAGGCATTTGCAAAAGCAGGTGATACAGTAAAAAAAGGTCAAGTTATATGCATAGTAGAAGCAATGAAACTAATGAATGAAATAGAATCAGAATTTGACGGAGAAATAGCAGAAATATGTGTAAAAGACGGAGATGTGGTAGAATACGGAACACCATTATTTAAAATAAAATAAATAAAAAAAAATGGATTACAATAAGTGAACATCTCAAGATTTGGCAGACAAATTTTGGAAAAATTTGGATGACGATGAGTGAACATCTCAAGATTTGGCAGACAAATTTTGAAAAAATTTGGATGACGATGAGTGAACGAAGTGAACGAAAGGCGGAAAGTTAAAATGTTAAATAAAGAAGAAATCAAAAAAATAATACCACAAAGAGAACCATTTTTAATGATAGACGAAGTAGAAGAATACAAACCAGGAGAAAGTTGCACAGCATACAAAAATGTATCAGAAGAAGAATATTACTTTAAAGGCCACTTTCCAGGAAACCCAATTATGCCAGGAGTATTAATGGTAGAAGCACTAGCGCAAACAGGTGCAGTTGCAATACTATCACTAGAAGAAAATAAAAACAAAAACGCACTATTTGGAGGAATAAATAATTTAAAATTCAAAAAACAAGTAGTGCCAGGAGATAGATTAAAATTAGAGGTAAAAATTATTAAGCAAAAAGGTCCAGTTGGTATTGGAGAAGCAATTGCAACAGTAGATGGAAAAGTTGCAGTAAAAGGAGAATTAACATTTGCAATTGTAAACAATAAATAAAAATTCGGGATTAGGGGCCACTACACAAAATCCCTATTTTATAATATAGTTTTTAATTTATAGTTATATATATTAATAAGAATATGAAAGGAAAAGAAAATGCTAAAAAAAATATTAATAGCAAATCGAGGAGAAATTGCAGTAAGAATAATAAGAGCCTGTAGAGAATTAGGAATAAGAACAGTAGCAGTATATTCAGAAATAGACAAAAACTCATTACACAAAGAACTAGCAGATGAGGCGGTATGCATAGGACCAGCAGCATCTAACAAAAGTTATTTAAATGTAAAAGCAATAATTGAAGCAGCATGTTTAACAGGATGTGATGGAATACACCCAGGATATGGTTTTTTATCTGAAAATAGTAGTTTTGCTAAAATGTGTGATGAAATTGGAATCAAGTTTATAGGTCCAACACATAAAATGATAGAATTAATGGGAAACAAGTCAAAAGCAAAAGAAACTATGAAAAATGCAGGTGTGCCAGTTGTTCCAGGTTCAGATGGATTAGTTGATAATGTATTAGAAGCAATAAAAGTAGCATTGAGGATTGGATATCCTGTTATTTTAAAAGCATCAAGTGGTGGTGGAGGCAAAGGAATACGAATTGCCTACAACGAAAAAGAACTTGTAAAATTTTATGATTTAGTAAGGCAAGAGGCCAAAATTTCTTTTAATGACGACTCTATTTACATCGAAAAATTCATAGAAAATCCAAGACATATAGAAGTTCAAGTAATGGCAGACGAACATGGAAATGTAATACATTTAGGAGAAAGAGATTGTACTGTACAAAGAAATAATCAAAAAATGTTAGAAGAAACGCCTTCAGGAGTAATAACAGACAAATTAAGACAAAAAATGGGAAAAATTACTGTAAATGCCTTAAAAGAAATTGGATATAGCAATGTTGGAACAATTGAATATTTGCTAGATAAAAACAAAGATTTTTACTTTATGGAAATGAATACAAGAGTTCAAGTTGAACACCCTATAACAGAAACAATTACAGGTGTTGATATTATAAAAGAACAATTAAGAATTGCATCAGGAGAAAAGTTACAATATAAGCAAGACGATATCAAATTTACAGGACATAGTTTAGAGGCCAGAATAAATGCAGAAAATCCATATAAAAACTTTATGCCATGTCCAGGTGAAATAAAAGAATTACATATTCCAGGAGGAAATGGTGTAAGAATAGACACGGCAATTTATCCAGGCTATAAGATACCTCATACATATGACTCTATGATTGCAAAAGTTATTGTACATGGGAAAGACAGAAATGAATCAATTGCGAAAATGAAAAGTGCATTAGGTGAATTTGTCATTGATGGTATTAGTACTAATATTGATTTTTTATATAAGATTTTAGAAGATGAAGATTTTATTAGTAATAATTATGATACTTCTTTTATTGCTAAAAAATTTGCTAATAAGCTTCAAAGTTGATTATAAGATTTTTATAATTTTTCGGGATTGGGGGACGGGTCTTCAATCCCGAAAAAATAATAATTTTAAAAATTCGGGATTGAAGACCCGTCCCCCAATCCCGAAAAAATAAGCAAAAAAAATATAAAAACTAGATACAAGGAGAAAAGCGATGGTAATAGAAAAAATCAAAAAAATAAACCCAAAAGAGCCAGATCAAAAGAATGAAAAAGCATCAGATATGCTAGTTGGTAAATGGGTAAAATGTAATAATTGTAAAGAGATACTATACAAGGAAGAACTAAAAAACAATTATAGCATATGCCCAAACTGTGGTAAATATTTTAGACTATCAGCCAGAAGACGAATAAAGCAAATAATAGACGAAGGAACATTTGAAGAGATAGATACAGATATGCAAACAAGTGATTTGTTAAATTTTGAAGGCTATAAAGAAAAGATTCAAGCCTTACAAGAAAAGACAAAAATACAAGAGGCAATACAAACTGGAACAGGAAATATAAATGGTTTAAAAGTTGCAATAGGTGTTATGGATAGTAATTTCATGATGGGAAGCATGGGATGTGTTGTTGGCGAGAAAATTACAAGATTAGTTGAAAAAGCAATAGAACAAAGATTGCCTGTTATTATATTTTGTGTATCAGGTGGAGCTAGGATGCAAGAAGGAATAATATCATTAATGCAAATGGCAAAAACATCGTCAGCAATAGCTAAACTAGATAAAGCAGGTTTATTATATATATCTGTATTAACAGACCCTACTACAGGAGGAGTAACTGCAAGTTTTGCAAGTTTGGGCGATATTATTTTGGCAGAACCAGGTGCTTTAATCGGCTTTGCAGGTCCAAGGGTTATAGAACAAACAATTAAACAGAAACTGCCAGAAGGATTTCAAAGTGCAGAGTTTTTATTGAAACATGGATTTATTGATAAAATAGTTGAAAGAAAAAATATGAAAAATACATTATATAATATTGTAAAATTGCATCAAAATGGATAAAACGAACAATGTTCGCTAATAAAATTATATACATTAATAGGATTAAAATACTAAATAGAACAAATCTGAAAATTTTCTGTGCAATGTAATTTTATATATCAGGAAAGTTGCATAACTTTCCTAATATATGAAAAGAGGAAACTACAATGTAATTTCCTCAAAATTCGGGTAACAAGCGCTTATTCATAAAAAACAATAATCGTATTAAATAAGCGAGGGTGATACAATCTGCACCGACAATTATATTGTCGTGCAACCCTATATGCAACATCTCTATCGAAACGGTGCATAAACAAAAGGTGTTTGTTAAAAATATCTTTTGGTTCGAACATCCTGATGTATTCATACAGTTCTTCCCAAAGGATTTCTTCTTGTTTAGCCTTCCTATTTTCTTTCATTTTTTTTAATTTAACCCGAAGAGTTTTTGAATCCTTCTTCATAATGTATTCCTCCTTAAGATGATGGATTTAGTTGCAATAAATATAATTAATTATAACACAAAATAAGCTATTAGTCAAATTTTCCAAAATCACACAAGAACAATAACTAATTAAGAAAGTGATATATATTATTAATTAACCATAAAAAAGAAAGGATGGATGTAAATGAAAACAAAATCAGCGTGGGAAAGAGTAAACCTTGCAAGAAAAACAGAAAGACCAAAATCATTAGATTATATAAACAACATATTTACAAATTTTATAGAACTACATGGAGACAGAAACTTTGGAGACGACAAATCGATTGTTGGCGGAATTGCAGAATTAGATGGAATACCAGTAACTGTTATAGGGGAACAAAAGGGAAAAAATGCAAAAGAAAATATAGAGAGAAACTTTGGCATGCCTAATCCTGAAGGATACAGAAAAGCATTAAGACTAATGAAACAAGCGGAAAAATTTAATAGACCTATAATAACATTTATAGATACACCAGGTGCATATCCAGGAATGGGAGCAGAAGAAAGAGGACAAGGAGAAGCAATTGCGAAAAATCTTTTTGAAATGTCAGAATTAAAAGTTCCAACAATATCAATTGTAATAGGTGAGGGCTCTAGTGGTGGAGCACTTGCATTAGGTGTAACAGATATTATAATAATGTTAGAAAATGCAGTTTATTCTATTTTATCGCCAGAGGGATTTGCAAGTATTTTATATAAAGATGCAAGTAAATCACAAGAAGCGGCAGAAAAAATGAAGATTACATCAACAGAATTAAGAAGATTAGGTGTTATTGATAGTATAGTGAAAGAACCAGAAGGTGGAGCACAAGAAGATTTTAAAAAAGTTTGCAATGATTTAAAAAATATGATATTAAAAGACATAAATAGATTATCAAAAAAATCACAAGAAGAATTAGTAGAACAAAGATATGAAAAATATAGAAAAATTGGAGGTATTTAGATAATGTTATTACAAGGAAAGAAAATCTTAATAATGGGAATAAGAAATAAATGGAGTATAGCATGGGGAGCAGCAGTATCTGCATATGAGCAAGGTGCACAGATTATTTTTACATATAATTCAGAAGCAAATAAACCAAAAGTAGAAAAGTTAATGGAAGAAATTCCAGGTTCAAAGGCATATACTTGTGATGCTTCAAGTGACGAGTCTATAAGAACATGTTTTGAAACAATTTTGAAAGATAATGGAAAAATAGACGGGATATTACATGCAATTGCTCACGCTAATACAGATGATTTAAGAAATGATTTTATAAACACATCAAGAGATGGTTTTGCACATGCTTGTGATGTTAGTAGTTATTCTCTAATTGCTGTTTCAAAAATTGCTACAGAGTTAGAGTTATTAAATGACAATTCAAGCATTGTTACTTTAACATATTATGGTGCAGAAAAAGCAATTGATGGTTATAATGTTATGGGTGTTGCAAAAGCGTCTTTGGAGTCAAGTGTTAGATATTTGACAAAGGATTTAGGTAGAAGCGGTACACGTATAAATGCTATTTCTGCAGGACCTATAAAGACTCTTTCTGCAAAAGGAATAAAAGATTTTGGAACTATCTTAGATGTTGTTGAAGAAAAGTCACCTTTACATAAAAATGTTACTGCTAAAGAAGTGGGTGATTGTTGTACATTTTTATTTAGTGATATGTCTAAGGCTATTACTGGTGAAGTAATTCATGTTGATAATGGTTTTTCAGTTGTGGGAGTATAAGATATTTTTAAATTAATATAAACAAGAAATGAGAGTAAAAAAAGAAGTATCAGTTTTTTGATACTCCTTTTATGTACTTTCTAAATTTTTAATTTATATAGTTTTTATGCATTTTTTCAAGTGTTTTGGCTAATGCTGCGATTTGATTAGCTGTTCCAATCTCTTTTTTATTTATATAATTATTCATAATACAGACTAAAGATGAACAATAAGAACTGATTGGAAAAATATCCTGATATCTAAAACCGATAAATACCAAACAAACCAAAGCATAAAATTTCATATTGCAATCACGTGATTTTTGGTAATCATCATAATCAGATCCACTTCTATATACAGAAAAATATAAATTAGACTGAATTAATGCTGTTATCAAATAAGAACCTTTGAAATATATATTGTTATTATGATACTTATTTATAAAATTGTCATAATATACAATATACTCATTTGTATTAACCACCAAGTAGCAATTGGTAGTTTTCATTCTTTCAGAATAATATTCAAAAAAACTCATATCTAAAAACTTAAGAATTTCTGTAATTTCTTTGTATTGCGTTTCTAGCCGTTCTACTTCTTCAAAATATTTGTTTTGTTTAGCATCTTGTTCCTCAATATCTCTTAAATAATAGTAAAGAAAATTAAATAAAATGCCAAGCAAAATTAGAGCATACCGTATAAAATTACAAGTAATAGTATCAGGAAGTTTGACTATAAAGCAAACAAATACAAGTCCTACAATACATAAAATACTTAAAAAAAAGAAAAAATATTTTTTCAATAGTAAGTCCTCCTTTGCAGATATAAAAATTTCAAAGTACAAAAATAATTTAGGAGGAGGAAATCATCCGCCTCCATGAGATTTAAAGAACATCGCGTAAAATTATTTGGTGAGATGGTCTGTTAAAAAAGTAATTAATAAAGTTTTCAAAGAAATCTCTTTGCTCTATGATACAGTATCCCATATCACTGATAACAGGTTCTAAAACTTCACTTGGAATTTCTGGACCTATATATAACGAATTTTCAAAAAATTCATTTTGGGGCAATTTTTTTCTGTAATTTTTAATTATTTTTTTTAGATCTTCACTTTTATCTAATCTGATCCGTTCTTTTTTTCTCATTTCCAAATCCTTAATAAATTTTGTTATTGACATATGTATTCCTCCTTATGTTTTTTTATTTTGGATTTCCCTTACAAATAAACTAACTTTATTATAACATTAATTTACATAAAAGTCAAAAAACTCCCACTTGGGAGTCACAAAAACAAATTTAAGAAACTATTTACAATCTTTACTATTTTGTTTTTCTGTATTAGGTTCTTGATCTCTATTTTTATTATTTTTCTTGTTTGATTTTGACATAAAAAATGCACCTCCAATCGATATCTAAAAATATTTTAACCTAAATGCAAAAAAATATTCTAATAAAATTGTTTTTTTGAAAAAAAAGAGCTATAATAAAAAACGAAAACATTTTATAGTATAAATAAATATAATAAAATAGGCATAAAAATGTCCATTTAGGAATCAATGTCTTAAGCAGAAACGTTCCGAAAAGGACAAAAAGGAAGAAGGAATAAAAATGAGTTATGAAAACAAAAAATTAGAAGAATTCAACGAATATATAAGATTTAGAAAAGTAGCAGTAATAGGCTTAGGAGTAAGCAATTTACCACTATTAGAATACTTACATAACAAAAAAGCACAAGTAACAGTATTTGACGAAAGAACAGAAGAAGAAATACAAATGGATACAATAGCAAAAATAAAAACATATGAATTTGAAGCATCATTTGGAAAAAATTGTCTTGAAAAATTAAATGGATTTAACGTAATTTTTAGGTCACCAAGTTGTTTGCCAACAAGACCAGAATTAAAGCAAGAAGCAGATAGGGGAGCAATTGTTACAACAGAAGTAGAAATGCTTATGGAAATGTGCCCATGTAAAATAATTGGTGTAACAGGAAGTGACGGAAAAACAACTACAACAAGTTTAATAAATGCAATTTTACAACATGCAGGATATAAAACATTTTTAGGTGGAAATATTGGAACGCCATTATTCACAAAATTACCAGAAATGAAACCAAATGATATAGTAGTTTTAGAATTAAGCAGTTTTCAATTAATGAATATGCATGTAAGCCCAGATATAGCAGTTATTACTAATATAACACCAAATCATTTAAATATACACAAAGATTATCAAGAATATATTGATGCAAAAAAATGTATATTCAAAAATCAAAATGAAAATGGAATATTAATATTAAATTATGATAATGATATAACAAGAGAATGTAGCAAAGAAGCAAAAGGAAAAATAATATTCTTTAGTAGCAAAGAGAAATTAGATAATGGATTCATAGTTGATGAAGATATAATAAAAGAATGCAATGATGGAGTTAGAAAACACATTTTAAACACTGATGAAGTTATTTTAAGAGGAAATCACAATTTCCAAAATATAGCAACTGCTCTTGCAGCAACAAAAACATTAGTTGATACAGATGTTGCAGTTGAAGCAATAAAAAAATTTAAGCCAGTTGAACACAGAATTGAATTTGTAAGAGAAATAGATGGAGTAAAATGGTACAATGACTCTGCAAGTTCTTCACCTACAAGAACAATTTCAGGGCTAAATGCTTTTAAAGAAAATATAATTTTAATTGCAGGTGGATATGACAAAAACCTAGAATATCAACCACTTGCAAAACCAGTAGTAGATAAAGTTTCAACACTTATTTTAATTGGTCAAACAGCAGAAAAGATATATGATGTTGTAAAAAACGAAGCAGAAAAAGAAAATAAAAAAATTAATATAAATATGTGTGATACGTTAGAGCAAACAATAGAAATTGCAAAAAAATCAGCTAAAAAAGGTGATATTGTACTATTCTCACCAGCAAGTGCAAGTTTTGATATGTTTAAAAATTTTGCCGACAGAGGCAATCAATTTAAAGATTTAGTAAATAAAATTTAGTTTAATAAAAAAATTAAAGAGACTATCCAAAATAAATTATTAAACAAATTTTTAACAAAAACGAAACCTTCCTCATACGATATATAAAACTAATTTTCAAAAAACAAATTAGAAAAATGAGGGAGGTTTGTTATGTATAACGAAACATATGATGACTACATAAGAAGTATTTTAGGTTATCCAGTAAGAAACCAATTTGACCAGTTTAATCAAGGACAACAAGAATATCAGGGTTACCAAGAATATAGAAATCCAACATTTAATACAAATATAAATATATCTGGAAATAATGTTGAATTAGAAAATAGTTACCCTGAAATATACAAAATTGTATATCCTATGATTACCAAAAAATGTGAAAATGTTAGAGAAAGCAACATCACAAAAGATGATATTGAAAATATGACAGACGAGATTTATTATGCGTTAGAATCAAGAAACGAAACACAGATAAATATCAACCTAAGAAATGACGTAAATGGGTTAAAAACGGTAAATACTTCAAGTACTTTAGCAAGTAAAAATAATATCTCAACTATAAATAATGCAAGAACAGAAAATAAAAAGCCTGAAGTGAAAGTATCAGAAACCACAGGAGAGAAAAGACAATTAAATGGTGGATTAAGAGATTTAATTCAAATTCTATTAATACGTGAATTATTAAATAGACGTAGACCACCATTTAGACCACCAATGCCAAATCCACCAGGACCAGGGCCTCGTCCACCAATGAGGCCACCGTTTGGCCCTGGACCAGGAAGACCACCATTTAATAGAGATTTTGATAGATTTAATGATTTATATGAACAGTTTTAAAAAATAATTGACATAACACATTTTGGATGGTATACTAAGAAAGTAACAATATAGTAAAGCACACAGTACAGGAGGTATATCTATGTACGAAAAGTTAAAAAGTCTTTTAAAGGAGTGGGAGGTATATTCAAATCCGGAAGAAGAAATTCCAAGCCGGATTAGAAGGCCGGAACTTTGGTCTATAGGCAGATCTGTTGAATTGGCACTCACAGAAATGCGAGGAACAAAAGAATATGAAAGCATCACAGATGAAGACAAAAAAATTATAGATACTATCTATAATTTCCTTGTAGCAGAGGCTGCAAACAAAAACTAAACATATTGCGGTGGAATATTTTTAATAGGTTTCCACCGCAATGCTTTTTAAAATTGGAAAAAAATAGCAAATATGCAAATTAAATTTTGCATATTTTTTTTATTTTCACAAATAATAATAAATGAAAAAATTTAAAACAAAGCAATAAAAAACTTCAAAAGTAAATAATCTAAATTTTTTCAAACTTATTATTTGAAAGGAGAATTACAAAATGAAAGTAAAAGACTGTATGTGTGACGATGTATGTTGCGTAAAACCAGAAACTAAAATAACTGAGGTAGCAAAATTAATGAGCGAAAACCATATAGGATGTATACCAGTATGTGACAGTAACAATTGTATATGTGGAATACTAACAGATAGAGACATTTTATTAAGAACAGTTGCATGTGATAAAGACTGCTCACAAACAACAGCAAGCGATATAATGTCTACAGATTTATGTACTTGTAAACAAGATGAAGATATAACAAATGCAGAAAGTAAAATGGCCAATAACCAAATAAGAAGATTACCAGTGTGCGATGAAGAAAATCATGTAATAGGAATTTTAACTTTAGGAGACTTAGCTCAAAATGAAATTCAATTAGGAAGTCAACAAGTTTGCAATACTATAAGTGATATTTGCAGTTGTAATTCAAGTAAAAATAATTCTTAAAGACTATATTAAAGAAGTCCTGCTAACAGTAAATATTTTTATTTTCATCTCAAGCTTTCCCACTGATACTGTAAAAATGCTTTCGCATTTAACAGTATTCAGCGGTCCCCACGAAGCTTTCGTCTAAAATAAAAATGTTTACCTTTCGCGGACTTTTTCAGTATAATGAATACTAACTGTTAATTAACATATACTAATTACATAGGAGAAAATAAAAATGATAATTGACATGTCATATTGGACAAGAGTTTTAAAAAAATTTTTATATGTATTACTGATATTAATTGGATTATTTTTAGCTTTCAAATTAGCAATATTTTACACACCATTTTTAATAGCATTTATAATATCATTAATGATAGAACCAGCAATAAGATTTATAATGAAAAAAATGAAATTTACAAGAAAAACAAGTTCAATAATAATATTTATAATTGTATCTGCAATAATAATAGGAGCAGTAGTGTGGGGAATGGTAGCGCTAATTTCGGAAGCTTCAAATCTGTTGCAAGATTTAAATGGATATGTAGAAAAAGCATACATATTATTTCAAAATTTTACAAGCAGATTTGATTTTGATAAGATGCATTTGCCAAATGAATTAACATCAATAATTCAAAATTCAACAGGAGATGTGTTAACTTCAGTCTCAGGATGGGTTAGGAACTTTTTAACAGGCCTATTAAACATTATTACATCTATGCCATCAATTATAATTTATTTTGTAGTAACAATAATGGCTTTATATTTAATATGTGTTGATAAAGTATATATTTTAGACCAAATAGAGCACCATTTTCCAAAAAGATGGGTATTTAAAGTAGGTACTCATATAAAAGATTTAACTAAAACTTTAGGAGGATATTTAAAAGCAGAAGCAACACTTATTTTAGTGTCTTTTATAATTTCTTTAGTAGGATTATCTATGTTAAAATTTGCAAATTTCAACATAGAATTCCCATTATTAATGGCTTTATTTATAGGCTTTGTGGATGCTTTACCAATTTTAGGTTCTGGGACAGTTATGGTTCCATGGGCTATTATATCTGGATTAAATGGAGATTTAAAATTAGGTATAGCAATTATTATTTTGTTAATTATAATGTCAACAGTAAGACAATTTCTAGAACCTAAGTTAGTTAGCAAACATATTGGAACTCATCCAATTTTTACATTGATTGCTATGTACACAGGTTTCAAATTTATTGGTGTTTTAGGTATGCTTGTTGGTCCAATTATTTTGATTATAATAAAAAATGTTTTTGCTACTTTAATAGATGAAGGCGTTGTAAAAAGTATATTTGACAAAAATTGACATATAAGTAAAATAATGATATAATAAGTTTATATTTTAAGGAGGATATAAACATGCCAGGATATATAATTCATATAGCAATTGCAAAAGAGTATACTAAAAAACATAAAGGAGAAAACGAAAATATTAAAGAGTTTATTGATGGAACAATTCAACCAGATTTGGTTAAACCAAAGTCAGAATCACATTATGGCAAATCACCAGCGTATACAAATTTAAAAAAATATCTAGAAAATAATAAAATTGATGATAGTTTTAAAAGAGGTGAATTTCTGCATCTTATAGCTGATTATTTATTTTATAATTTTTATTTAGACAAAATTGATAAAGAAATTATACACAATGATTATGACATCTTAAATAATGAACTTATTGAAAAATATAAAATTGAATACATTCCAAATTGTATAAAAAATAATATTTTCTTTAAAGAAGGTAAAACAAAAATATTAGAAAAAAAATTAATATTAAAAGTGATTGACGAAATATCAAGTTTAAATATATACGAAGTAGAAAAAGAAGTAAATGAAAACAATATAAAATGGAATAGTTATAAAAATTTAATTTAAAGGAGACTAAAAATGTTAGGGTATGTAACAGGTGTTTATGATATATTAAGAATAAAAGATTTACAAAAATTAGATATGATAATACAGAAAAATATTGAAAAAGGTAATAAATATTTTGCTATAGCATTATATGACGAAGAATTATGTGAAGCATTAGGAATTAGTGAACCTTTAAAGAGTATTGAAGATAGAATAAAAATAGTTGAACAACTTAGTGGTGTCGATTTTGCATTTAAAATTTCTTCATTAGATAAAGAAATTATACAAGATAGTGCACAAGAAGCATTAAAAACATATGAAGAAAAACAAAAAATAAAAAAAGAAAAAAATAAGCAATATGATATTGTGTATGCTCCGGGTACATATGATTTATTTCATGCAGGTCATCTTGAAAATTTATTAGAAGCTTCACAAAAAAGTAAAAGATTAATAGTTGGAGTAAAAGCTGATGAGTTAGTATATGAGCATAAAGGAAGAAAACCTATGATGACTGCAGAGGAAAGAATGGAAATATTAAGGCATTTTAAATTTGTAGATAATGTTTATCAATACTTCACAAGAGATCCTCATACAGCAGCTAGTTGGATAAAAGCAAAATACAATAAAGATGTAGACGCAATTTTCTTAGGATCAGATTTAAAAGAAGACTTTAAAAATATAAAAGATATACCACTTGTTTTTACAGAGAGAGATGAAAAAAATATGGTAAATAAATCAACATCAGGGTATATTAAAAAATTAAAGTTAAGAACTTTAAATGAAGATACTAAATACAAAGGCAATATCAAAAAAAGTCCAGTTGAAAAAGAAAAATTTACAGAAAATAATAATCAAATAGAAAATTTAAATGAAAGATAAATTATAAATGTCGTTTTAAAGATGGTGCCTCATTCCCAAAACGACATTTTTTTATAATATCCCAGCCGTAGGAATATAACTATCATCAGGAGGATAAACATACTCATCAGAAGAAGGTTTGTCAACACTTTTTATATCAGTAACTTTAACAATAGGCATATCACCATGATAATCGCCTTTAATAATGGTTCCTGTAACTTGAACCCACGAATTATCTGCAAAATTCTTAGCGTTATCACACTCACACAAAAAGCCAACAACAACAGACTGGGAATTAGAACTAATAATCATATCACGAGCCAAAACGAACTGATTATCTTGCAAATCTAAAACCCTATAAACATAGCCTGTAAAGCAAATCTTTTTACCAACATAAGAATCAATATTTTCATGAACAGTCTTTAAAACATTTGTATAATTTTTTGGTTGAATTTCAGAAACACCATTTTGAGGAAAGCAACTTTGAGATTTAGAAGCATTATTAGCACCACCAAAAACTTTATACATAACAATTCCCAAAATAACAACTAAAAACGCAATTATCCCAATAAAAAAATATTTAAAAATTTTACCTCCATTAACTTTAACATTAAAAATAAACATACAAAAACCCCTTTTCAATTCTCAATTTACAATCTATTTAATACATCAATAACAAAATTTTATAGTACATATTAAAATGTATTTACGAGCAAAAAAAATATGCTTATTTTTTTATTAAAAATACTTGCTAAAAACTAATTTTAGTGATATAGTAACAAAGTACAAAAGGGAAAATTAGTAACAAAAAATTTTCCACAATATCAAAAATAAACTTAGGAGGAATGTACCAAATGAAATTTTTCAAAACATACAGCGAAAAAGAAGTAAAAAGGGTAATGCCAATAGTAAAAAAAATTAATGAATTAGAACCAGAAATGGAGAAGTTAACAGACCACGAATTAAGAGGAAAAACAGAATATTTCAAAAAGCAATTAGCAGATGGAAAAACATTAGATGATATATTGCCAGAAGCATATGCAGTAGTTAGAGAAGCTTCAAAAAGAGCATTAGGAATGAGACACTTTGATGTCCAATTAATAGGTGGAATTATATTACACCAAGGAAGAATTGCTGAAATGAAAACTGGTGAAGGAAAAACATTAGTTGCAACATTACCAGTATACTTAAATGCACTAGAAGGAAAAGGAGTTCATGTAATTACAGTAAACGACTACCTAGCAAAAAGAGATAGTGAATGGATGGGAAAATTATATAAATTCTTAGGACTTTCAGTAGGACTAGTAATCGCAGGAATGGACCCACAAGCAAAACAAAAAGCATATGCAGCTGATATCACATATGGTACAAATAACGAATTTGGATTTGATTACCTAAGAGACAACATGGTAATCTACAAAAATCAATTAGTACAAAGAGGATTACACTATGCAATTGTCGACGAAATTGATAGTATTTTAATAGATGAAGCAAGAACACCACTTATCATATCTGGTAGAGCAAATGAATCTTCAGATTTATATAAAAGAGCAGACAACTTTGTTAAAAAATTGGAAGCAAAAGTTATAATAGAAGAAGACGTAAAAGATTTTGAACAAGCAGAAGATAACGAAAAATATGATTACATTGTAGACTTAAAAGCAAAATCTGCATCATTAACACAAAAAGGTATTAAAAAAGCAGAAGAATTCTTTAACTTAGAAAACTTCAACGACCTAGAAAATTCAACGATAGTACACCATGTAAACCAAGCATTAAGAGCAAATGGGGTAATGAAAAAAGACATAGACTACATCGTAAAAGATGGAGAAGTTTTAATTGTAGACGAATTTACAGGACGTATCATGTATGGAAGAAGATACAACAATGGATTACATCAAGCAATTGAAGCAAAAGAAAAAGTTAAAATTGCAGATGAATCAAAAACACTTGCAACAATAACATTCCAAAACTTCTTTAGAATGTATGATAAATTATCTGGTATGACTGGTACAGCCATGACAGAAGAATCTGAATTTGAAGAAATATACAACTTAGATGTTGTTGAAATACCAACAAATAAACCAATGGTAAGAAAAGACGAAAATGATGTTATATACAAAAACGAAGCAGCAAAATTTAGAGCAGTTGTTGAAAGTGTAAAAGAAAGTCACGAAAAAGGACAACCAGTTCTAATTGGTACAGTATCAATTGAAAAATCAGAAAAATTAAGTAAATTACTTGATAAAGAAAGAATACCACACGAAGTATTAAATGCTAAATCACATGAAAAAGAAGCTATGATAGTTGCCCAAGCTGGTAAATTTGGAGCAGTTACAATTGCTACAAACATGGCAGGACGTGGTACTGACATTATGCTAGGCGGAAATAGCGAATACTTGGCAAAAGAAGAAATGAGAAAAAATAAAGTACCAGAAAACTTAATAGAAGAATCAAACACATATTACGAAACAGACGACCAAGACATATTAAGAGCAAGAGAACAATTCAACAAATTAGTCGAAAAATATGATGAAAAAATAAAAGAAGAAAAACAAAAAGTTATAGATGCTGGAGGTCTAAAAATAATTGGTACAGAAAGACACGAATCAAGAAGAATTGACAACCAATTAAGAGGACGTTCTGGACGTCAAGGTGATGTCGGAGAATCAAGATTCTTTATTGGATTAGATGATGACTTAATGAAAATCTTTGGTGGAGACGCAATAACAAAAGTTTACAATACATTAGGTGCAGATGAAGATATGCCAATAGCTTCAAGATTAATTTCAAGAGCAGTTGAAAATGCTCAAAAGAAAGTTGAAGGTAGAAACTTCAGTATTCGTAAAAATGTATTAAAATATGATGATGTTATGAACGCACAAAGAGAAATTATTTACAAACAAAGAAGAGAAGTTCTTGACGGAGAAGACATCCATGACAACATTTTAAATATGATAAACAGTATTGCAGAAGAAACAGTTGCAATGTTTGTTGAAGGTGAAGATGGAAAATCAATCAATGTAGAAGCTTTAAATACAGAAATAACAAACGAATTTGGTTTAGAAATGTATGACTTCATTAAAGAACATGAAAATGATTCAAATGCAATTATAGAAGAATTAGAAAAACAAGCATTAAATAAATATCAATCAAAAGAAGAAGAAATTACTTCTGAAAAAATGAGAGAACTTGAAAGAGTTGTAATGCTTAAAGTTGTTGATGAAAAATGGATGAATCATATTGATAATATGGACGAATTAAAAAACGGTATTGGATTAAGAGCTTATGGACAACAAGACCCTGTAGTTAAATACAGAATGGAAGGTATGGATATGTTTGAGGAAATGATTGCAAACATAAAAGTAGATGTTGTTAAAATTCTTATGAATATCAGAAGACAAAATGGTGAAGTTAAAAGACAAGAAGCAGTAAAAATTACAGGTGCAGCATTAGAAGCTATCAATAGTGTTGATGGTGGTAAAAAAATAAATACTCCTGAATATAGTCAGACAGTTGTAAATGAAGGACCAAAAGTTGGTAGAAATGACCCATGTCCATGTGGAAGTGGGAAGAAATACAAAAACTGCTGTGGAAGAAATCAGTAATAGCAAGGGTTACAAGAAATTATACAAATTGACATAAATGCAAAAAATATGCTTTTGTCGCCAATTTGTCGCCAAACAAAATAAAATTGTTGCCAAAAATCCTCGAAAGTACTTATTTATCAATGAATACAGACTTGGCGACAAATATAAAATATTAAAAAAGTTTAATATTGACTGACATTGTAAAAGATGCCAGTCTTTTTTCGTTCAATCGTTATTTGCAGATTGGAGGTAAAAATAAAATGGTAAATGTAAGAAAGAGAGGAAATGTTTATGAGTACAATTTTGATGTTGCTAAAATTGAGGGGAAAAGAAAACGAATTACAAAATCAGGTTTTAAAACAAAAGCAGAAGCACTAAAACAAGGAACAATAGCTTATAATGAATACTTAAATACTGGTAGGAAATTTGTATCAAACGAAATGAGTTATTCAGACTTTTTAGATTATTGGCTAGATAATCATTGTAAAATAAATTTAAAGTATCACACTATAGAAGCATATAGTAATATAGTTAAAACACATTTAAAACCAAATCTAGGCTTTTATAAACTATCTCAAATAACAAAACCAACGCTTCAAGATTTTTTAAATAAGATATATGTAGAAAAAGCATATAGTAAGAACTTTTTGAACAATATTAGGAAAGTATTAAAATGTTCATTTAATTATGCAGTAGATAATGAATATGTAAAAGTTAATCCTGCTGCAAATTTAAAACTACCTAAATATGATGAGCCACCAAAAGATGTAGCTCATATATTTACAACAGAGGAAATTAATACGATATTAGATAGATTTAAAAATAATCATTGTGTATATTATGCATTTTTAACAGCATATTGTACAGGATTAAGAATTGCAGAAGTATTTGCATTAACTTGGGATGATATAGATTTAAACAATAAAACAATAACAGTAAATAAAAATATATTAAAGAAGAATCAAGTAGGAGGAACAAAACAAAGACATATAAGTGGTAATTCAACAACGGTCTGGTATTTTGGAACATGTAAAACACAAACAAGTTATAGAACTATTCCAATTGGAGAAACATTACTTAAAGCATTAAAAGAATATAAAGAAGAACAAGAAGTACATAGATTAAATTATGGTGATACATATATGAAACATTATAAGAAAAATGTTATAAATCCATATAATAACAAACCTGAAATAAAGATAGTAAATGCATACGCTGAAATAGATGTTGCATTACCTGAAGTAGATTTTGTATTTGTAAAGAATAATGGAGTATATGAAGGGACAGATAGTACAAAATATCCATTTAAAGTAATTCATTATGAATTAGGTATTCCTTGTAGGTTTCATGATTTTAGAGATACACATGCAACTAAATTAATTGAATCAGGTGCAGATATAAAAGCGGTTTCTAAAAGACTAGGACATAGAAATATTGATATTACTTATAATATTTATGTAAGAGTGACAGAGAAGATGGAAAATGAAACTGCAAATAAATTTGAAGAAATATGTAAGTGTTTGTAATGGAGGAAAAATAGATGGATAAAGTAAATAATGTGATTGATATAATAAAAGATATGACTTTTATAAATAAATTAAGATTTGGAGTTTGTGTTTTTTCAAGTGGATATCTAAATTTTAAATATGATAAAAAGGAATATTACAAGCAATATGATAAACTTTTAAGAGAATGGGATGAAGAATATTCAAAAAGTTTTTTTGATGCAAGAAAATATCCAATAATATTATTTGTACTGGCTAAAATGATGGAGATGAATGAAGGAGAGAAAAATCAAGTAATAATGTGGTTTATAAATAATATATAAAGTTTTGTAGAAGCAGAAATGCTTCTATTTTTTTTGATTTTTTTAAATTAATGTCCCCTTTTTAGATTTTTTTGTGCTGTTCATTATAGAAGGAAAAATTTTTTTATAAAAATGTAACCTTTTTGAAGTTTCATTTCGCTTTTATTTATAGAGGGATATAAAACTTTTTAAAAGCACATTGAAAATTTAATATTTAAATCATTAAATACAAATAATGAAACTCTTACATAGTCATAGAACGAGCGAGATAATAACCGTCCCACGCAATGAGTGTAAGTCTGTCAGAGACAGACAGGTGGAATTCCTGAGGAGTGATAAAAATCACCATTTAATGATATAAAAAAACAAATAATAAAATTGCAAGTAGAAATTTTGTCGAAACGATTGACAAATCTTGGAAATGATGATATAAGATAGTTGTATTCGATAAGAATACAACTGAAAAATTAAATATAGATATTTCCCTGTTGTAGGTTGAGTCACTATGTAACTTAATGATAAAATAGCGACTGATTTTAAAAATCTAAAAAGTACTTCGCGAGAAAATACTTTCCCTACTGATCGGAAGCCAGAATGTGTAAGAGGCCCTTTGATTCGTCGGCCTATGTTGGTTAAGTGAGTAAAAAGTCCAACAAGTATAAAGAAGTAATGTGTAAGTCGTAAGTGCTACAGATGTCTTATTTAATTCACAGTAAACAATAATATAATAATGTCCAAAAACAGATATGTGTTGGGTTTATTAAAAGATACTTTTTTACAAAGAAAGTACGTTTGTTTATTGCGGATTAAATAGGCTTCTAGGTATCTCTTATGACTTTTTTGATATTTATTCAAAAAAGTCAAGAAAAATTTTATGCAAGTAAGCAAAAATTTTTCAGTAAGAGTAAACGGAACTTCTGTATCATTTAATGGCTTTTTAGGGAGATGTTTTGAAATATATAGATATTGATATAAGGTTTCGTTTAATTCAAAAAAAACGAAGCCTTTTTTGTCGTTTAAAGCTACTTGCTGGAAAGGAGGAAAACATGGAAGATTTAAAAATTATTAATGCAGATAATTTATTATACACAACACTAGCTGAAAATGAATTTATAGTAGATGAGATATTGCCTGTTGGATTACACTTGTTTTGTGGAGCTCCTAAAGTAGGTAAAAGTTGGTTAATGCTTGATTTGTGTATTAAAGTTTCAAAAGGAGAAGAAATTTGGAACTTAAAAACAAATAAATGTGATGTTTTATATTTAGCATTAGAAGATACTTATTCAAGATTACAAAAAAGATTATTTAAGTTAACAGATGAGATAGATTCTAATTTCCATATAGCAATAGAATCAAATAAAATTACGAATGGATTAGTAATGCAATTAGAAAATGCAATAAAACAATATCCTAATACAAGATTAGTTGTTATAGATACTCTTCAGAAAGTAAGAAAACAAAGTAATGATGTCAATTATTCAGCAGACTATGGAGATATATCAACATTAAAAGCATTTGCTGATAAAAATAAATTAGCAATTATATTAGTTCATCATTTAAGGAAACAAGATGATAGTGATGTTTTTAATAAAATATCAGGCACAGCAGGAATAATGGGAAGTAGTGATACAACATTTATACTAGAAAAGAAATCTAGAGATGATTCGGTTGCAACATTATTTGTGACAGGTAGAGATGTTGAGTATCAAACATTTACATTAAGATTTGAAGAATGTATATGGAATTTAATAGAAAGGTCTTTTCAAAAAGAACTTGAAATAAAAAATGCTCCAGAGATAGTAAGTAATGTTATATCTTTTATCAATGAAAATAAAATGTGGCAAGGAACTGCAACAGAATTATTAGAAATATTAGATAAAAAAGATATAACACCACAATATCTTACTAAAGTTCTAAACGAATATAGTAAAACAATTTTATTGGATAATAAAATAAGTTTTACAACATCAAGGACAAGTACAGCTCGTTTAGTAACTTTGAAGAAAGATATTGATGAACTTACAGAGCAGAGCTAAAAATGACATTAGCATTTATGATAATGTCATCAATGACGATGATGACGCTAAATTTATATAGCGGTTGAATCGTCATTGTAGGAAGTCCAGATGGAAAATCTGGCACACCAACTTTTGTAAAAAGTGTAGTGTGTTACACTCATAAATGCGTTTTTGAAAAATGAAGCAGAATTTAATATGGCTATTGCAGAAGATTTTTCAAAATGAGAATGTTAAATATTACTTGTAATATTTAACAAGCGAAGAAGCATATGAGTGTTCTCACGTTTTGATAATATGATAAAAAATTGTAAATTGAAAATTAAATATAGTGGTTATAGTAATTTCATCGTCATTATCGTCATCAAAACGTGTGCTTACAAAGAAAAGCAAGAAAGGAGAATGAGATATGCCATATACAATATTAAGGTTTAAAAAAGATAAAGGTGGTGCAATTGCTGGTTGTGAAAGACATAATGAAAGAAAAAAAGAAGCTTATAAAAGTAATCCTGATATAGATATTACTAGAACAAAATATAACTACCACATAATACAAGCACCTAAATACACTTATGGTAGAAAAATAAAAGAATTAATAAAGAAATATGAATGTAAAACAAGAAAAGATAGTATAAAACTTGTTGAAACATTAATAACTGCTTCACCTGAGTTTATGAGTAAACTATCTGAAGAAGAAAAAAGAGAATATTTTGAAAGAGCGACAGAATTCATGAAATCTGAAATAGGAGAAGATAGAATAATATCAGCTGTGGTTCATATGGATGAAAAAACACCGCATATGCATTTAGCATTCTGTCCTATAAATAAAGAAGGTAAATTATCAGCTAAAAGTATATTAGGAAATCAAAAGAGTTTATCTGAATGGCAAACAAGATATTATGAATTTATGCATGAAAGATGGCCTGAATTAGAAAGAGGGCAATCTGCACAGGTAACAAAAAGAAAGCATATTCCAACATGGTTATTTAAAATGGCAGATAATTTGGATTATTTATACCATAAATTATCTGATGTAATAGAAAATATAAATTTGATTGGCATGAAAAAAGATAAAACAGAAGCTCTAGAGATATTATCTGAGTTTGTACCAAAAGTTCAGAAATTTTCAGCTAAAGTAAATTCTTATAAAGATTATATTAGAGAATTGGAAATAAAAGTAATCAATCAAAAATATGATAATAAAGAACTTGCAGAAGAAAATAACGAACTGAAAAAACAAATGGGAGATAAAGAATTTGAAACTAGTATGAAATTAATGAATATGCAAAATCAACTTAAGAAATATGAAAAATATATAAAGAAAGTTCCAAAAGAGATACTTGAGGAAATTGATAGGAAAGAAAGAGAACATAATTATTATAAAGATAAGGAGATGGAAAGATAATGGCACAAATTTTAAAAGAAGAAAAATTAATTTATACAACACATGAAGTTGCAAAAATATTGCATTCAAGTCCAAATTATATTTATGAATTAATTAAAAAAGGGAAGTTAAAAGCTGTAAAATTAAAAAGTCTGAAAATAAGGAAAACAGCCTTAGAAGAATTTTTGCAAGAAAATGAAGGAAATGATCTATCAGATTTAGAGAATGTAAAAAGATTAAATGGAGGGGAGTGAAATAAATATGTCGAGTATTAGAATAAGAAAAAGAGGTAAAAGTTATGAATATTGCTTTGATATTGGCAAAGTTAATAATAAAAGAAAAAGAATAACAAAGTCTGGATTTAAAACTAAAAATGAGGCTCAAGAAGCAGGAACAGCAGCTTATGAAGAATATATTAGAACAGGAGTTATATCAAAAGAATGTCAAATGTCATATCATGATTATTTGGATTTTTGGTATGAGAATTATTGCAAGGTTAATTTGAAATATACTACACAAGAAGCTTATAAAAATATAATAGAGAAATATTTAAAGCCATCACTTGGATTATATAGATTAAGTGCAATAACAAGCGTAACTTTGCATAGTTTCTTAACTGAATTATGTAGTAAATATTCTTTTTCTAGAAGTTATTTAAAAAATATATTAAAAGTAATGAAAGGAACTTTTAGAGAAGCAACAGATGTTTATGGATTTATAAGATATAATCCTAGTTTAACATTGAAACTTCCTAAAATAGAAGATAGTAGTGATTTTGAAAAACATTTATATACACAAGATGAAATTGATAAAATTCTAACAAGGTTTAAAGATGATGATGTATTTACCTGTGCTTTTATTACAAGTTGTTTTACAGGAATGAGACCTGGAGAACTATGTGCATTAACTTGGGAAGATGTTGATTTTGAAAATAAAGTTATAAATGTTAGACATTCTGTTTTTGATAAGAAAAAGAATGAAAACGGTAGATGGTATATTGGCACAACTAAAACAAAAAGTGGAGAAAGACAGATTCATATTAGTCCAACTCTTATGAAGGCTTTAGTGAATTTTAAGAATAAACAAATGGAATTAAGAATTTTATATGGTAAAGATTATAGGTATTATCATTTAGAAGAAGTGAAAAATCAGTATGGAAAAGTTTTGGAATATCAAATAGTAGAAAATCAATCAAATATATTATCAATGAAACCTGCTAATTTGATTTTCACAAGAGATAATGGTAAGTATTGTGGTACAGATATTATAAAATACCCATATAAAATAATTCATGATGAGTTAGGTATAGAAAATTGCAGATTTTATGATTTAAGAGGAAGTTATGCAACTACAATTTTAAGAAATGGAGTAGAAATACGAGATGTTGCAGATGTGCTAGGACATAAAGATATAGAAACTACAGAAAATTATTATATTTCAAGCACTGATGAAACAAGAAAAAATGCAACAGATTCTTATGAAAATGCAATAAATTTAGATGTTATTGAAGAAATTATAGAATATAAAATTTCTATCTAAATATTAATATAAAATTTTACTAGAATTAGAGAGCTGTTTGGCATAATTAGCTCTCTAAAAAGTTTTTAAATGAATGATGTTTTGTTGTAAAAATGTAAATTTTTTGATATAATGCCTATTAAGAGATAGCTAATCATTGTATGTATTTAAATTGAATAAAACATAGAAAAGGAAAGATATATTATGAAGGTTTTTATAACAAGACATGGTCAAACTGAATGGAATTCACTTGGAAGATTACAAGGTAGAAAAGATATAGAATTAAACGAGGTTGGTAAAGAACAAGCTTTGATAACAGGTGAAAAAATCAAAGATGAAAAAATAGATATTATAATTACTTCGCCATTAAAAAGAGCAAGAGAAACAGCAGAAATAATTAATAAACAATTTAATGTTGAAATTGTTGAAGATGACAGGTTAATGGAAAGATGCTATGGAGATTTTGAAGGAATTACTAAAGTAGAGTTAAAAGAAAAGAAAATCCAATATCCTGAAATTGATGATGCGTGTAATTATTTGAAGAATATAGATATTTTTAATATGGAAACTATACAAGATTTATGTGCAAGAATATATGAGTGTTTGGATGAAATAACTACAAAATATAAAGATGAAAATGTTTTAATAGTAACTCATGGAAGTAGCTCCATTCCTATAAAGTGTTATTTTATGAAGTATCCTTTAGAAAATCTAGTTGATAGAGAAAAAATTAAAGGACTAGAAAATTGCGAAGTTGTTGAATTTGAAATATAAAAAATTGGAGTGATTATTATGTTAGGAAAGTTTTTTGAATGTGAAGCTGATAAAAATAAGAAATATTACAGAGTTATACAAACAATAAAAGAATATAAAGATGGGAAGAAATTTCCAATAGATAAAGTGGTCGTTGCAGATAAAGAAATTGATTTAAATGCAACAGAAAGCATGGAAATGGGAGGATTTTGTGTATCAACATATAATTATGTTTTTAGATGGTTAATTAGAGGAGATACATTATGTGAGGTTAAAATTCCAGAAGATAGTAAATTCTATAAAACTGTAAGTGAAAATGATGTATATGTTTGCGAAAAGATGATTTTAACTAATCCTAAAAAAATAGATGATAATTTTGCAATGGAATTATATAAAACGTCTACTTTAAATGAAATTTCATATTTTAGAGCAATGACAGCTTGTGCTATATGTGGTTATATTACGACAGCATTGAAAGTTTGCGAGGATAAAGTTAATAAAACTAATATTGATATTGCAATTAAAGAATTAGAAGATTTCTGCCAAAGAAGAAAAGAAGAAAAATATATAGATACTGAATTAACAAAAAATTCAGTTCAAACACTGAAAAATAGATTGTTAGAGATTAAAAATACGGCAAATATTAAAAAATAGAGATAGAAAAATAATAATGAAAGAGTGAAAAAAATGAACATAGAAAAATTTTGCGAAAGATATAGTTTGGGTAAAGTAATAAGAGTATCAAGGAAAAGGATATGGAACTGGGCTAATATCTTTTGCTCGTGATTATGCTAAATCTATTGAATGTTATAAGATGTATTTAATTATTTCTGCTTGTAAGTGTTATGAAAAAGCAGGTGGTAGAAATAAAGCAAATGACGAAATTGTTTATGTATATAATTTTAAGGAGAATGGTTAATGGATATTAGAAAAATAATAGAAGAAAAATGCGATATAACAATTGAAAGCATTGAATTGATCGGAGAAGGATATGATAGTAAAGCATATATAGTAAATAACGAATATGTTTTTAAAATAAAGTGTAGTGCTAATAAGAAAAAAGGGTATGAAAAAGAAAAGGCAATATATGATTTTTTGAATAAAAGATTACATACTTCAGTAAATATTCCTAATATAGAGTATTCATACATAAGTGATGAAATATCTATATTAGGTTATAAAGAAATTAAAGGAAAATTTTTAACACCTGAAATCTATTTTTCAATGCTACTAGAACAACAGGATTTATTAAAAAAAGATATTGCAATGTTTTTAAGACAAATGCACGATTTAGACCTTGATGAAATAAGTTCATATACAATAGATAATAAACAAAATGTTTTAGAGGAATATCAATTATTAAGGGAAACAATTTATGATAGTCTTACTGATATAGAAAAGCAATATATCGAAGCATTTATGCAAAGATTATATAGTACAACTATATTTGATGGCAAAAAATGTTTGTGTCATAATGATTTTAGTTGTAATCATTTATTAATAGATGATAATAATAGGTTAGTAGGAGTAATTGATTTTGGAGATTCTGGAATAATTGATGAATATTGTGATTTTATATATTTACTAGAAGATAGTGAAGAAGAAATAGGAGTTTCCTTTGGGGAAGATATACTTAAACTTTATGGAAATATTGATATTTCAAAAGCAAAAGAATATCAAGATGTAGTAGAACAATATTATCCTATTGAAACTATTGTATATGGTGTAAAAAATGATAGAGATGATTTTATTGAAAAGGGAAGAAAAGAAATTTATTTGAGAACAAGAAAAGATGAAAAGATAAGGAAGTGATTGTATGGGAAAAGTAATTTTAGTTTGTGGTAAGATATGTAGTGGAAAAAGTTATTATTCAAAGGCTATTAAAGAGTCTTTGAATGGTGTTATTATATCTCCAGATGAAGCAACTTATGATTTAATAAATAATGAGCAAGGAGAATTTTACAATGTGTTTTCTGCAAGATTAAATAAATATTTAACTAAAAAAGTTGGGGAAATAGCACAAGCAGGTGCAAATGTTATTTTTGAACGAGGATTATGGTCACACGCTGAAAGAAAAGAAGTTAGAGATTATTATAAGAATAATGGTATTGAATGTGAAATTCATTATGTGTGTGTAGATGATGAAACTTGGAAACAAAATATAGCAGAAAGAAATCAAAGAGTTTTAGATGGTAATGGAGGATCCGATTTCTATTTAGATGAAGGATTAATGAAAAAATTAGAATCTAAATGGGAAGAACCTACGGAGGACGAAGTTGATGTAGTACATAAAGTTAGTAGAATTAAAAGGACAAGATAGAGCAAACTATGGTAAAGAAATAATAAAGAAAATATCAAAAGAACTAGCTGATGAATATGGAAAAGGCTTTGATTCAAGAAATTTATATGATTTTTTAAATTTTTACAAAACATTTCCAAACATTTTGAACGCAGTGAGTTCAAAATCTAATGCACTACTTTCATGGACACATTATAGAACATTATTACAAGTATTAGATAAAGATGTAAGAGATTGGTATGAAAAAGAAGCTTTAAGTCAAACTTGGAGTGCTAGAACATTACAAAGAAATATTTCATCACAATATTATTATAGATTATTAAAATCTCAAATTAAAGAACCTGTAATAGATGAAATGAAGAAAGTAAATGAAAATCAATATTTGATAAATAAATTAGAATTTGTTAAAAATCCAGTTATAGCTGAATTTTTAGGATATTCTTTAGATGATAGTTTTACAGAAACAGAACTTGAATCTAGTATAATAAACAATTTACAAAAATTTTTAATGGAATTACGGAAAAGGATATGCTTTTGTTGCAAGACAACAACATATTCATACAGAAAAAGAAGATTATTATATAAATTTGGTATTTTACAATTATTATATTTACCAACTGAAGATGAACTTAGAGCAGAAATAGAAAATCAAAAAACAATATTTGAATTACAACAACAAAATAAACAAGATTTAGATAATAATTAGTTTTTACAGAAAATTTAGAATTATTCTAGACAAAAAATGAATAATATTGTAAAATTTAAAATATATAAAAAGACAAATAACGATGTAGACAATGTCGCCATTTTGTCGCCAAATAAAAAATATTGATAGATAAAATTAGTACAATAAATACAAATAATACTGATATTTCAAAAACTGAAACATAAGTAAATACAAATGATACAGATAATATTTATAATGCTATAAATATTAATAAATTTCGAACATGTGGTTCAGGAAAAAAATATAAAAATTGTTGTGGAAAAAATAAATAAAGAAAAAGCAGTTCCAAATAGGAGCTGCTTTTTACGCTGTTTAAAACTTATTTTTTCTTTTTTTTGATATGCAAAATAAAAACTATTATTATTGCAATCCCTGCCAGAACGCCTAGTATATCTATAAAAATAGATGTATCATCTCCTGTTTTAGGTGAAATTGGTATTTCAACGTTTTCAGATGGAGTAGTAGGTGTCGGAGTGTCTGGACTCTGAGGTTCTGGGGTCTTCGGTTCCTCAGGCATATCCGGTTCATCTGGTTCTGTAGGATTTTTTGGTTCCTCAGTAGGTTCTTCAGGCTCCTCAGTTGGTTGTTCCGGTTCTTCTGATGGCTCTTCGGGCTCCTCAGTTGGTTGTTCCGGCTCTTCTGATGGTTCTTCGGGCTCTTCAGTCGGTTTTTCTGGTTCACTAGGTTCCTCAGGTATACCAGGAACACTTGGTGTAGAAGTAACCTGATGCAATTCTCCATTATTACCAGCCACATTAGAAATAATCTGACCATTCAAATTACCAGCTGCTTGATAAACATTTGCATTCGGAGCAACAATAATTCCACACATTTCTTCATTAAATGTTATATTTCCACTGTAGTCACCAAAATTCCATACAATGTAAGAAGAAATAGAATTAAATTCTGTACTAATTCGAGTATTTGCAGTAAAACATTTTGAGATATTGATGTCATTAACACCAGAATCTGAAAACAGAACATTTACTACAACTCTGGTACCAGAATTATAGTTTATCAAGTTACCAAAAGTACCTTCGTTATTAAGCAATTGATTATAGTCAACATTAATAACTACAACATCGCTAGTATTAAGAGTTTTACTCTCAAACATACAATTTACACTTTCAAAAGAGTTCTTAGAACTTCCATAAAAAGAAGTATCCACAGGCTTTGCTAAAGATTTTCCTGCCTGAGAAAGTTCACTAAGAACAGTTGAAACTTCTGTGCTTTTGGCTAAGTACTCTTCTGTAGAAAGTTGTTCTACAACGATATTATTAGAGTATCCTCCATTAATAATTGTTTGATTAGAATTAGGCTTGGTAACAGAAATTTCAGGCCCCACGATAATTTTTTCATTATCGCTTAATTGAATAGGAGAGGTAGAACTTCCAACATAACTGAAATCCCCAGTTTTCTTTTCTCCAACTCTTGTTATCACCAAGTACAAAGCAAAAAGAGTCTAATAAATAAGAAAATCAGGGTGTTTCACAGCCTTCAAATGAGAAATTTAAAATCAAGAGGAGATATCCAAAATATATGCTTCTCTTATTTTTAATCAAGGAGGTAGACTATGAAGTTAAACTTGTATAGTGTAAACGATGAATATATAAAATATTTAAGAAAATTTGAAAATAAAGTTTATGACAACAAAGAAGAAATACGAAAATTAAAAGAATGGAATAAAAAATAAGGGAAACAAAAAATGAAAAAAATCAAAAGAAAAAATGCAACAGATGATGATACTCAATATTTAAGAGCAGCTTTTAACTCCGGTGTAGCAAATATAGATATGCCAAAATGTGAATATAAAATAACTGATAGAATAAATCTGACACAGCATCAACTAATATAATTGGAAATGGAAGTACAATTTTTACAGATAATGATTATTAACCAGAAAAATATAGTGAATTTTTTGTTCTTTTAAAGTTCCAGAAACAGCAAGTAGTGAACATCCATATAGTAATATAGATTTATATACTGGTTGGCATAATGTCTTAATAGAAAATTGCAATTTATACTTAGCAAATGATGCTAAAGAAGGTGGATGTATTTGGATAAGGGATTTATTTAACAGAGGTGCAAGTGATGTAACATTTACTAATAATAGATGCTATAAAAAATGCCATGACGAAATTTTAGCAGTATTTATGGGAAGTATTGAAAATGTTAATATTCTAAATAACGCATTTACAATGCCAAATAGTACAGACCCAAGCACTATGAGTTTTACATTTGGTTCTAACTCAAGTAAAAAAGCTAAAAATATTAGATTTGAAGGAAATACAGTAGATGTAAAAGCAAGAATGAGCTTATTACATTCTAGAAATGCTGATAACTTAAGCATTAAAAACAACAATATAAAATTTGAAAAAGTAGACGTTATAAACGGTTCAATGAATACATTTATAATGTATTTTCCAAAAGATAATGAAAATAATAATTCAAAAAATGTAACAATTGAGAATAATAATATTGAATTAAATAACTCCACTTCATATGATATTAGATGTAAATCAGGAAACACATAATATAATCCTTGAAAATAATTAAGATTTGTGATATTATATAAAGGTCGCTAAAGTTAAAGTATTTTGAAAGGAGTCTCCAATGGATTTTGATATTACAATTACAAGAAGTACAGAACGGAATGTAGTCATCAGTATAAATGCAATCAATGAAAAGATTGACGAGGCACATTATAACGATTATTTAAAAGAAACTTTAAATAATTATTGTCTTGCTGGAATTTTGACTGATGTAATACAAACAACATACAAACTCAACGGCAAAATTATAATTGTTTATAGTGGTATATCATCGAAAATAGACTTATTGCTAAAACATTTAAACAATGAGCCATAGGGGGAAGACTTCAATGGGGAGAGTATATCTCCCCGTATTTTTATGAAAGGGATGAAATTTAAAATGTTAGAACTTGAAGAAAATATTAGATTACTAGAAGAATTAAAATCAAAATTACAGAATTTAGGTGAGTCTCTTTGACATTGCCAAATTAGAAGAAGAACTCAGTAAACTAGAAGAAAAAACGGCAAACCCAGATTTTTGGACAACAAATAATGAAGAAACAAAAAAAGTATTATCAGAAATAAAAAAAATAAAAAGCAAAGTCATAAAATATAGAGAACTTGAAAAAGAAATAAACGATTCATTAGAACTATCCGAATTAGTAAAAGAAAGTTTTGAAGAAGAGCTCTTAAAAGACATAATAAAGAGTACCAAAAAAGAGCAAAAGGAATTAGAAAGGTTAGAACTAGAAACACTTTTATCAGGTAAATATGACGCAAATAATGCTATTATCACAATACACCCAGGTGCAGGTGGAACCGAATCACAAGACTGGGCAGAAATGTTATATAGAATGTACACAAGATGGGCCACAAAAAATGAATATGAAGTAAAAGAATTAGATTATCTTGAAGGAGAAGAAGCAGGAATAAAAAGCGTTACATTTGAAATAATAGGTCAAAATGCGTATGGATACATGAAAAGTGAAAAAGGTGTACATAGATTAGTTAGAATTTCACCATTTGATAGTGGTGGAAGAAGGCATACATCATTTGCATCAGTTGAAGTTTTACCAGAAATAACAGAAGATATCGAAATAAATATTAATCCAGATGACTTAAGAATAGATACATACCGTGCATCTGGAGCAGGTGGCCAGCACATAAACAAAACATCATCAGCTGTAAGAATTACACATATTCCAACAAATACAGTAGTTGCTTGCCAATCAGAACGTTCACAAATCCAAAATAGAGAAACTGCTATGAGAATGTTAAAATCTAAATTGTTTGATTTAAAAGAGCAAGAACATAAAGAAAAAATCGAAGATTTGAAAGGTGAGCAAAGAGACATTGCATGGGGAAGTCAAATCCGTTCTTATGTTTTTTGCCCATATACAATGGTTAAAGACCACAGAACAAATTATGAAGTTGGTAATGTTCAAGCAGTCATGGATGGAGATTTAGATGGTTTTATGGAAAGCTATTTAAAACAAAATTTATAAATTTTAAAGTGAAAAAAATGTGTAAATCAGTATACTTACCAATAAATTTAACTAAAAGAATTATGGAAACATAGTTCTTTTTTTGCATAATATATAAAGAGCCATATTTTTACTAAAATAAGGCTTTATATATTATTTAAAAGAGGTGGTCCATATGGACACAATAGTAATGAAATTTGGAGGAAGTTCAGTAGCCGACAATGAAAAGTTAAAAATAGTAGCTCAAAAAATTATAGATATGTATAATAAAGAAAATAACATAGTCGTAATACTATCAGCCCAAGGAAAAACAACGGATAAATTAATAAATGAAGCTTCACAACTAATAGAAGAAAATACAAAATATGATAAAAACACAAAGAATTATGACATTGAGAAATGCTCATCAAATTCTAAAAAAAATACATCAACAAATCTTGAATATTTTCGAGAAATGGATATGTTACTTAGTTCAGGAGAACAAATATCAATTTCAAAATTAAGTATATTATTAAATAAAATGGGATATAAATCAATATCACTTACAGGATGGCAAGCGGGAATACTTACAGACAATACAAATCAAAACGCATTTATTAAAAATATAGATACTACAAGAATTTTACAAGAACTTGAAAAAAGAAAAATAGTCATAATCGCTGGTTTTCAAGGATATAACGAAAATTTAGATATTACGACATTGGGGAGAGGAGGCTCAGATACATCTGCTATTGCAATTGCTGCAGCATTAAAAGCAAAAGAATGTTATATTTTTTCTGATGTAGATGGAGTGTACACAACAGACCCTAATAAAATCCCAGAAGCCAAGAAAATTCCGGCACTTTCATATAATGAAATGATGGAAATTTCTAGTGAAGGAGCTAAAGTTCTTCATAATAGGTGTGCCGAAATAGGTGATAAATTTAAAGTTCCAATTATAACTAAGTCTACTTTTAATAATAAGGCTGGTACCATTATTACTGATATTATTGAAGAAAATACTATTAAAAGTGTCGTGAAAAAAGATATTTCTAGAATTTCTATTGTTGGTAATGGAATTATTAGAAATTATGATTTTATTAAAAATTTATTAGATATTATTCAAAAGAATAAACTAGAAATGCTTGAGTTTAATGTTTCTGAATCTAAGATTTCGGTTGACTTTAAAGGAATAGTGGATGATGTTTTTTTGAAAAAAGTGCATAATATAATTTTTTAGTAATATGTTTAAAATATAACAAAAAGGTAAAGCTAGAAGCCTTACCTTTTTTAGATTTTTTATAAAACTGACTCAAAATGTGTTTCAAATACATCAGTAATTCCATCGGGCTCAATTCTAACTCCCCACTGTGGTTCTGCAACCGTTATCTGATCTTCTGGTAAACCCAGATGATCTAATAGATATTCTCTAAATGAACGCTGTACATCCGGTTCGCCATGATTTATAGAAACAGATGCAGTATTAGGAAAATACTGTAAAAATCTCAATAAAACATTACGAGGTGCATGTGACGACATTTCTGAAGTTTGCTTAACCATGCATTTCTTTACGACTTCTTCTCCTTGATACATTAATGATTCTCCATCACCAGTATTGAGTAACTTATACATAGTTGACTCTGGAGAACAGTATCCAAGTGAATGAATAAGAACGTCATCTCTCGAAATGCAATATTTAATGTATGAAGTAATTGGACCATATGATGCCATTCCACCAGGAGCTAAAATAATTTTAGGTCCACTTTCTTTAAGAATCTGTTTTCTAAACATATTCTTATTTTTTGTTCTTGGAATAAACATGCATCCCTTTGGCATAAAATTTTTCATAATTTTTTTAATGCCAAGATCACCATATCTATACATTACGTTATACTCTTGAGAACTCTTTCCATCTACTACAATTGTAGTATCTTCTGGAATAATTCCTTTATCCTTCCACATTTTTATATTGAACAAAGCTTCTTGATGTCTGCCCTGTGCAAATGTTGGGTAGATGACAGTTATTCCATTATTAAGAGCTTCTACAGTGTTATTTTTTAAACACTTTTTAAACATAGGATCTGTTGAATCAACACCTCCATAAGTAGATTCACAAACTATATTCGAAATATTAAGTTCACGTACTGCTTTTGGTGGTGTTTCTACATTGAAGAAAACGTTTTTGTCTTTGTAATCTCCTGTATGAATAATTGTTATTGGTTCACGTCCAGGACAAGTTATGACAATCAAAACAACAGTTGCGCCAACAAGGTGTCCATTAGAATAAAATACAATTCTAATATTTTTATGTGGTTTGAGCTGTTTTTTATAGCTTGTGCCAACCATCAAGTCTAGTGCCCGTTCCATATCATCTTCTGAAGCAATAGGTCTGCCTAAATCTTTATCTACAATTGTTACTGTATCATTCAATGCTATTTTCATAAGAGCATCTGTTGAATAACTAGTAAACACAGGACAATTTAGACCTTGATGTGCCAGAACTGGTAGCATGCCAATATGATCCATATGAGCATGAGTCAAAATACCAAAAGAAATTTTTTCAGTATTAAATGGAACAAAAGAATTGTAAAACCCTATATTATCTTCTCCTTGTTTGATTCCTGCATCCACAAAGAAACGAACATTTTCGCCATTCGGCCAATGAACAGAATACAAAGTAAAAGAACCTGTTACTTTATCATGTCTCATATACCGATTTGCATAAAAGTCATTTTTGTCTTTTACAATCATAAAAAATCCTCCTAAAATTTTTATAAAGCTTATATAAATATAAGCATATTAATAAGTTACAATAATATTATATAACATTATTTTACATAATTCAACATTTTCAAATAAATCTTTTAAATTTATTAAATGTATTGTTACAGAACTGTAACAATATATTAGCCTTTCTTATCATAATTATATTGACAATTATGTAAATAAGTTGTAGAATTATAGCATACAAATTTTACATAACATAAGGAGGCATATTATGAATAATCAAACATTTTTTAGTCCAGATTTAGTAGACTTACTACTAATATCTGAAGAAGTATCAAAGCGGCTTAAGGTTAGTTGTTTAACAAGGAGGTTATTATTAGGAATACTTGCATTAAGAGAGAATAACTCATTCCATGGTTATTTACTTAAGCACAATATGGATGACGAACAAATTGCTGAAAAAATTACTGAATTTTGGCAATCAGATATTCCAAAAATGGATAGTACTGAAAAAGTAAATTTAATTGTTGGTGGTCATACATTCATAATTTCAGCAAAACTATTAAAAACATTTAATTTTGCAATAGACCTAGCAAAAAAATCATATAATACAAATATGGTTAATCAAGATTTTGTTTTTGTAGCACTTACGGAAACATATACCGAAGAATATTTAGATCTATTGATATCATGTTTAGGCGTAGATGCAGAAATTCCGGAAACAGTTAATGATAATGTTCCAAAAAAGGACTTAATAATTCCAAAAAAATTATCTAGTTTCTTATATATACTGAACGAAAATTTTTCCCCAACAGAAACTGAATGCAATATTCTTGGAAGGGAAGAGGAAACAAATCAATTAATACGGATTTTATCAAAAGCAACCAAACGAAATGCTATATTGATAGGTGAACCAGGTGTTGGCAAAACTGCTATTGTAGAAAAACTTGCATGGCAAATAACAACAAGCAATTGTCCTGAAAAATTTAAAAATTTAAAAATAATCGTTCTAGAAGTAAATTCGATTTTAGCCGGAACACAATACAGAGGGTCAGCCGAAGAAAGATTTGATGAACTAATCAAATTCTTGGAGCAAAATCAAAATTGTATTTTGTTCATTGACGAAATTCACACCATACTAGGAGCAGGAGCTTGTAGAGACGGTGACCTTGATTTAGCAAACGCACTGAAGCCACTTTTAGCCAGAGGTGAGACTCGGGTAATTGGTGCAACAACTTCAGAAGAATATGAAAAATATTTTTCTAAAGATGGAGCTTTAAAAAGAAGATTTGAAAAAATCATTGTAAAAGAACCTCATTCAGATGAGGTTTATGATATGATTAAAAATCAAATTTCACGGTTAGAAGAATTTCACCATACAGTAATGCCAAAAGAATTGATTGATTTCACTATTCTTAACGCATCTTGTTTTAATTACGAAACAAAAAATCCAGATAGAACTTTGGATTTAATTGATAAATCCATGGCAACTGCGGAATTGGCTAACAGGCATTTTGTTAGCAGGGAAGATATATTATCAAATTTTGCTATACGAAAAAAACAATTTGAAAATATGTCTAAAGAAAGGAAAATGGCGATAGCATATCATGAATCAGGACATTATATTCTTAACATTTTTTCAGCCGAACTTCGAGAATGCTCAAATACATTAGCAGTATCCATTATGCCAGCTGAAGGTTATTTAGGAGTAAATGTTGAAGAAGAAAATGAGAACTATGTACCATCAAACACAAAATCTTTTTATATTCAACAAATTGGGAAATTGCTTGCAGGAAGAATTGCCGAGAAAATGTATTCGAGTGAAATTACTTCAGGCGCCCGTTCTGATTTAAGAAAAGCAACAGAAATTGCTAAAAATATGGTTATGTCATATGGATTAAGTAATACCTTTGGAAATCATGTGTATGAAAAAGACGGAAAAAATCTTCTATGTGACAATACGAAAGTACAAGAAATCAACAAGGAGATCGACGAAATTCTTGTTGAAGCAGAAAAATATGCAACAAATACCTTAAATAACCATAAAAAAGAATTGGAACTAATAGTAGAAGACCTAAAGCAGAACGGTATCTTATCAAAAAAAGATTTGGACGAAATATTAACAGAAAATAAAGGAGGATTATTCATTAAAAAAGCCATAGGAAGCATATTGATAAATAGATAAGTTTCCTAACAAATCAAAGAAGTGTTACAATGTAGCACTTCTTTTTTCTATGATGTAAAAAAAGTATGTTGTTTTTTATATTTTGTTTTTTAAAGTTCTAAAAAAGACAACCTGTGAATATATATAAATATCAGAGAAATAGGAAAAAGCTATAAATAATATTTATACATTTTAGAAAGGATTGTGATACTATATGACTATTGATGAAAGAAAAACAATAAACACCGGAGTAATACAAAACTTAATATTAGAAAATAGGGGGAAGTTAAGCATATCAGGAGTAAATGATGTATTAAGTTTTGATGACCAAGTAGTAATGGTAGAAACAGAACTCGGATTATTAACTGTAAAAGGAGAAAACTTAAGAATAAATAAATTAAGTGTAGATACATCAGAAGTAATAATAGAAGGAGATATATCTTATTTAGCTTATAGTGACAAAGAAACAGAAAAAAACAAAGGAAATTTAATAAGTAAAATTTTCAAATAATAAGTAATGAAAATTGACAGACAAAATTTAAAATAAACAAAGGACTGAGAAATTATGGTTGCAAATCAAGCAAATTTATTTTTGATATTTACTATAAATGGAATCGTAATAGGAATATTATTTGACATATTCAGAATCCTACGAAAAAGTTTTAAAACATCAGACATTGTTACATATATGCAAGATATATTATTTTGGATTTTAACTGGTTTTATATTACTTTACTCCATATTTACATTTAGCAATGGAGAAGTACGTTTTTACATGTTTTTAGGAGTATTTTTAGGGTGTTTAATTTATATGATATTATTTAGCAAATACTTTATAAACATAAATGTCAAAATCATAAAAATAATCAAAAAAATTATATCAATTATATTAATGCCAATAAAATTGCTAATAAAATTTATTAAAAAAATAATTATTCGACCAATAAATTTTATTACAATAAACATTGGTAAATTTAAAATAAAAAGTCAAAATAAGTTAAAAAATGTATTAAAATCACCCAAAAATAAAGTTCATTCTTAAATATTACAATTTTTTCAAAAAATAGGCAGGATTTTTGAAAAAAAAGTAGAAATATATATTATATGTTATTTAGACTGGAGAGATACTTATGAAAAAGAAAAAATTGTATAAAAGATTATTAATATTATTAGTTTTAGGATATGCAATATTTACATTGATAAATCAACAAAAAGTATTAAATCAATATAGTGCAAATAGTAAAGAACTTGCTAGCAAAATAGAAACTCAAAAATCATACAATGATGAGCTTAATGCAGAAAAAGAAAATGTAAATTCAAAAGAATTTATAGAACAAATGGCAAGAGAAAAATTAGAAATGTATTACCCAAACGAAAAAGTATATGTAGATAAGGGTATGTAAATAAATATAACAAAATCGATTTTGCTACTAAAATTGGTTTTGTTTTTTGCATTTTTTTACAATAGGTACTTCCTTTTTCTGGAAAATTATGTTATAATATAAATGTATTTTATTTAATTCGAAAAAAAATTCCACAAAAAAACAATAATTATATTAAAAATATTATACAAAAAGATATTTATTTAGGAGGAATTTATGTTAAATTTAGAAGAAAAAACTCTAACAGAGTTAAAAGAATTAGCGAAAGAAAACAATATAAAAAACATTTCAAAATTAAAGAAAGAAGAATTAGTACAAGTCTTAGAACAAGTAATTAATACAAGTACTGAAGCAAGTAGAAGCATTAAAAAAATAGAAGAAAAATCAGAAGAAACTACTCAAACTGAAGGTCAAGAAATATCAGGATATAAGCTTACAACTGAAGGAGACGAAATAGTCGAAGGAATATTAGATATTCTACCTGACGGATATGGATTTTTACGTGGAGAAAATTATTTATCTAGCCCTAAAGATGTTTATATATCTATGATTCAAATAAGAAGATTCAGACTAGATACAGGTGATATAATAAAAGGTATTGCAAGATGTAAAGAAGGAGAAAAATTCCCATCATTAATATTTGTTGGTGAAGTAAATGGAGAATCTCCTGAAAAAGCTGCAAGAAGAAAAAGATTTGACGAATTAACACCAATATATCCAAATGAAAGAATTAGACTAGAAACAGATAGTAAAGAATATGCTATGAGAATGATAGATTTAATGTCACCTATTGGAAAAGGACAAAGAGGTATGATAGTTGCTCCACCTAAAGTTGGTAAAACAACATTATTAAAGAAAATAGCAAATAGTATTTCAAAAAATAATCCAGAAGAAAAGTTAATTGTATTGTTAATAGATGAAAGACCAGAAGAAGTTACAGATATGAAGCGTTCTATAGATGGAGAAGTTATATATTCAACATTTGATGAATTACCAGAACATCATGTTAAGGTTGCTGAAATGGTACTTGAAAGAGCCAAAAGATTAGTTGAGCAAGGACAAGATGTTGTTATTTTATTAGACAGTATAACAAGACTTGCAAGAGCATATAACTTAACAATTCCATCTTCAGGAAGAACTCTATCAGGTGGTTTAGACCCAGCAGCATTACATAAACCTAAGAAATTCTTTGGTGCAGCTAGAAATATCGAACACGGCGGAAGCCTTACAATTCTTGCTACTGCATTAGTTGAAACAGGAAGTAGAATGGATGATGTTATTTTTGAGGAATTTAAAGGTACAGGTAATATGGAAGTTCACCTTGACAGAAAATTATCTGAAAAACGTATCTTTCCAGCTATTGATATTAATAAATCTGGTACTAGACGTGAAGATTTATTGCTTACTCCAAAGGAGAAAGAAACTGTTTTTGCTTTGCGTAAAGCTATGAATAGTATGCCTGTTGCAGATGTTACTGAACAAGTAATTTCTATGATGGTTAAAACTGCAAATAATCAAGAATTTTTAAATAATATTGATGATTATATTAGAAGATTTAAATAATAAATTATAAAAAACAGCTAAAATATAACAAATTTTAGTTGTTTTTTTTAAATTTTTTACATATAATTGAAAGATGGTAAAATTTGTGATAGAATATTAACATAAAAAGTATCAATATTTTATTATTTTATAAAATATTAACTAATAGTTTGATAATTTAAGGAAAGGAGAAATTTTAAATTAAGAAACGTAACAAATTAATTATTGTTTTAGCATTTACGGAGGAAAGACAATATGAGTAAAGAAAAAAAATATGAAGTACATTTTGACGAAACAATGCAGAATTTATTTTTAGATATGAACCGTATCCAGAAAGATTTTGGATTAAAACGGATTAATTCAATCATCCTGTTAAAAGCACTTTTAGAAGAAAAAAACAGTATTTTGTATGATTTCTTATGTGCGACAACAATCAGTAAAAACCCTTACAAGAACATAATACAAGATTGTGACCAAGAACTCAAAAAAATGAAAAAGGCAGATTGCCTTGATGGAACGGAAAAGGATTTTCAGATAATTCTTCCAGATAACCAAGAACCAATTACATCAGTTCTTACGGTAGAAGTTTACAACGCTTTAGTAAAAACTATTAGTACTTCAATGACATCAGATCAATTTGATGAGGAAACTGAAAAAGATAATAAAGATGAAGAAAACAATGAAATTTTGATTAACTCAGAAGATCTCTTATCAATCTTCGCTGATGACATGCCAAAAGAACCACTTACAATACTAAAAAATAATGGTGTATACTTGGATGGTCTTTTTGATTATTTCGATCTTTTAGATGAAATATATAATCTTAATGAAGTTGAAGGTTATGAAAATGAAGTTTCTAGCAATTCTGAAAAATTACCAAAAAATCTTTCTGATTTTGTTACTGTTCTCAGCAGCAAATATAAGGGAGTCTCTGAATGCGAAATTCTTGGAAGAGACAAAGAATGTAGAGACACAATGAGAATATTGCAGAAAAGAGGTAAAAAGAATGTAATTCTTGTTGGAGAAGCAGGAGTTGGAAAATCATCAATTGCAGAAAAAATTGCATATGACATTGCAAATGGAAACTGCCCAGACTCTTTAAAAGACAATGTTGTATTTCAGTTAAATGTAAACTCTTCTATAGCCGGAACAACACTTCGAGGAATGGCCGAAGAACGTTTTAAATTTCTTATTGAATATCTTGAAAAGCATGAAAATGTAATTTTGTTTATTGATGAAATACATATGGCAATTGGAGCTGGTGAGACATCTGCAAAGGGAGAAAACGACATGTCAAATGCATTAAAACCTTTTCTTGCAAGTTCCAAAGCAAAAGTCATTGGAGCAACGACAGAAGAAGAATACAATAAAATCATTGCAACGGATTCCGCTTTTAAACGAAGATTTAAAAAAATTGTAGTAAAAGAGCCAAAATCAAAAGATGTATATCCAATGCTTAAGAACGCCATAAAGGCACATGAAAAATTTCATGGCGTAACAATCAGCAAAGAAATGGTAGAATATGCAATATTAATTTCAGCTTGTTTCAATAATACGACCAAGAACCCTGATAGAACTAATGACCTTATCGATACATCAATGGTAATCGCAAAAGAAAAAGGCCTTAAAGAAGTCACCAGAGAATGTATTCTAGAAAATTTTGATATTAATTTTGAAAAATTCAAAAATATGAGTATCGAAGAAAAAAAGGCAACTGCATATCATGAAGCTGGCCATTATTTAGTTTGGAAATTATCTTCAAACATTTTAAAAGGCGAAAAAGGCATTGCAGTATCTATAATGCCGGCAGAAGGTTATTTAGGAGTAACTGTATTTGATGACATGACTGATGAAGTCAACATTAATCCAAATCGTGATTATTTTATCAAGTCTTTTGCAAGTGATTTGGCCGGAAGAATAGCTGAGGAGCTTTTTGTCCTTGATGTTAATTCAGGTGCAAGTGCAGATTTAAAAAATGTTAATAAAAAAGCATATACCATGATTTGCAATTATGCAATGAATAATAAAGATGATTACTTAACATTTATTGAAGATAATAATTATCACATGATAAATGAAAAAACAATTGATTATATCAATCAAGAAAGAGCAAAGCTATTAAAAGATGCTTCCGAATATGCAAAGGGTATCTTAAATGACAACAGGGAATTACTCGACAAATTGGTCAATGCATTATTGGAAAAAGGCATTTTGGATGAAAATGACCTTAATGAAATTTTCTCAAAATAATTAGATTATCAATATCTGGAAGTACAGCATATAACTGTACTTCCTTTCTTCTTGTATAAATTGTCGAAAATCAAATTATTCAAATTTCTATTTTTATTGACAAAATCTACTAAAAATATGATATACTATAAAAAAACCGCGAAAATTTCAGATGCTATTATGAAAAAATAAAAAGGGAAAAAAATTCTATGGAAGAAAAAGATATTGTACACAAGAAGAAATAAGCAATGCAATAGAACATAATCCGACATATGCAAAAATTTCAAATGAAATAATTGATAAAATAGTTGACCAAGTAATAAAAAATGTAGGTGAGATAACATTTCCGCGTGAATTAAAGAGGATAATTGTAAATAAACCAAATATACGAGTTATAAAAAAAAATCAACATCAAAATGCTTTAGACAAAGATTATGAAAAGTATGGAGTTGTTCTTTCAAATAGTCAAATTAAGGATTTTAATGATAAATTAACAACGTATATGCTTATTGATAATAATATAAAAAGTGAGCATATTAAATATGTAGAAAAAGTAAAAAGTCAAATAAAATAGAAAATAAAAAAGCTATTCTTTAATAGAGAAGGCTTTTTTATTTTTTGATTTTTTCTAAATGTACAGTAACACTGTAAAAGAAAATCAATTTTTGTTTTTGAAAAGGGAAGACATGAGAGAATAGAACCATTTAATAAAAATAAGGGAGTAATGCAAATATTATACACCTTTTTTGCATAATCTTACATTGCGCAAAATCAATCTAATACGACCAACTTG
Source organism: uncultured Clostridium sp. (assembly GCA_945865665.1). Classification (GTDB taxonomy): domain Bacteria; phylum Bacillota; class Clostridia; order TANB77; family CAG-508; genus CAG-269. Next base: position 70,689 of record CAMBEE010000001.1, read on the forward strand.
GAGCATTGAAAATGCAAAATATTGAAGTTTTAAAATTAAAAGTTTTAATTCAAAGATTTTTAATCAAAATGTTTTTATTCTAAATATCAAATAAATCTTGATAAACAACAATTTAGAAATGAAATATTACTTATATTTAATGAACTATATCGCAGAGCAATTGAAGGAAAACTTTACAAGGAGGTGGCTTATAATGTCTGAATGTAAGGTAATAGCAATTGCAAATCAAAAAGGTGGGGTTGGTAAAAAAACGGAATCAAGAACATTTAATAGAGCAACTCAAAGTGTTAGACAAACTGGCTCTGCAATAAAGCCAATAGCAGTACTTGCCCCAGCAATAGATAAAAAAATAATAACAGCATCAACTATATTTGATGATACAGAACAAGATTTTGAAAATGGATATCACCCAGAAGATTACAGTAAGCCTTTGGGAAAAGTAACAGTGAGAAGAGCCGTAGAATCATCTCAAAACATACCTTTTGTCGAGATAATGGAACAACTAAAGCCAAAAACTTCTATAAAATATTTAGAAAAAATGGGAGTAACAACACTTACAGAAAAAGATAATGGTTTACCTTTATCTTTAGGTGGATTAGAAAAAGGAATAAGCCCATTACAAATGGCAGGGGCATATAGTACAATTGCAAATGATGGAATATACATACAACCAACATTTTATACACAAGCGGAAAAACATAATGGAAAAATTCTAATTAAAGCAAATCAAAAGAAAAAGAGAGTCTTCTCAAAAGAAGTAGCATATATATTAAAAAACTTACTAACACAGCCTGTATTAGGTCAAAATGGGACAGCTACATATTGTAAAATTTCAGGTGTAGATGTAGCAGCAAAAACAGGAACAACAGATGAAAATTATGATAGATGGCTTTGTGGATTTACCCCATATTACACAGCTGTAACTTGGTTTGGATATGATCAAAATGAAAGTGTAGAGTTTAATCAACGAAATCCAGCAGGATTAATATGGGCAAATGTAATGTCTAGAATACACACCGGATTAAATAGTGCTAAATTTGAAAAGACAAACACAGTATTTAGTAGTACAATTTGTGCCGAGACAGGAAAGAAAGATAGATCTGGATGTCAAAATACATATACTGAATATTACTTATGGTCAACAATTCCAGGATTATGTGATAAACATACAGGAAGTGAGTTTAAGAATTAATCAGATTCAACTAAAGATATAAAAAACAATGTAACTGAAATTGTAAAAGGAATAACAAATGAAATAGATGCAACAGAACCAACTAGAACAGATAATCAAACAAACAATCAAACAAATACAGTGACAAATTCTGAAACAACTAAAAATACTACTAATGAAAACAAAACAAATACAAATACCACAATTAATAAATCAAATACCACAACAAATACAACTACAAACAATGAAAAGAACAATAATACTACTGAAAAAAATCATAATACTAGCAATTCAACAGAAACAAATAATAAGACAAATGCACAGCATCCAAATAATAATATAACTGAAGAAAACTCAACGAAATCAAATGCAACACGAGAAAATACAGGTCAATAGTAAGGTATTATAATTCTAGAATATATCTAACATATAGTGTGAACCAGTAGTAGATGAAGAATATAATAAATTGCTATAAGAAAATTGACAAAAATTGCATTTTTTTTTCAAAAAAGCTATTGCAAAATAAGAATTTTTTTGATATAACAGTTTTGAAGGAAAAAGGTATAGTTTTTAAGGAGGAAGTTATGCAACAAAAAGATTTGCATAAACTTGGGAAAACTGACTTATTAACTTTGATATATAAGCAAGAAAAGCAAATACAAAAACTAACAAAAGAAATAGAAGATTTAAACCAACAATTAGAGAATAGAACAATACAGATGAAAGAAGCTGGTTCAATAGCTGAAGCATCATTAAAAATAAACAAGATATTTGAAGCAGCCCAACAGGCTGCAGATGAATATCTAGAAAGCATAAAAGAAGTTAATAAGCCATCTCATGAATATGCAAAAATTAATAAAAACATAACTAAAGATGAGCTAAGCAACAAAGACGAAATTCTTAGTCAAGATACCTATGAAGAACAAATAAAGCACAAAATAAAAAAAGGTAAAAAACAAACCAAAGATAAAGTAATTAGTAAAGAATTAGTACTTGTAAATAATAAGATTGCGGTAATAAAACCCAAATTTCTTAAAAAAGTAATAATTCTTTTGTCGTTTATATTTGAAAAATTGTCAAAATTTAAAAGGACATGTGTAGAAAATATCAAAATTAAGGTATGTTCATTTAAAAACAAATTGAAGGTAAATTTTACTAAGTTCTATAACAAATGTAAATCAAAAATAGTAGCATGCATAAACAAAATAAAAAATATAAAATTACCTAAGAAAAAAGCTAACAAACAATTAAATACTGAAAACAAATCTAATATAGAAAATTCGTTAATAAATATAAATAAGAGAACAATTTTATACTATAAGATACTAAGAATTTCAAAAAAATATTTGCAAAAACTACAAAATTGCATAATTACAAGTTATGGAGCTTGTATCAAATATTTTAAAAATAAATACAAAATGCTTAATAATGCTAGAAACAAGATTCAATTATATCTTAAAAATTTTTTGGAAGGCCTAAAAAAGAAAATTGTAGTACTAAAATCTAAAATTTCAAATAAGATACATCAGATAAGAAAAACAAATAAAATTAATGAATTTATAAAAAAAGAAAAGCACAGAACTTCAGAATTTATTTCAAAAATAGTTTCTAATATTAAAGAAAAAAAGAAACTTAAAGAAGTAAAACAGCAGACACATGAAGCAGTTGTGAAAAACATGGAAATATCCATACCAGAAATAGAAGAAGAACTAAAGAAAAGAAAAGATAGAAAAATCAAAATAAATTTTATAAAAACATTTGGATATTCCGCAATTGTAATTATTGCATTTGCTATAATTACTTCAACATCATTTTTTAAAATCTTACAAGTAAGTGGAAGTAGTATGGAGCCAAATTTACATGAGGGAGAATTATTAATAACATCAAATTTTTTCAAATTTGGAAAAGGAGATATTATCGCTTTTTATTATAATGATAGTGTATTAATTAAAAGAGTAATTGCAACAGAAGGCGATGTTGTTAATATTGAAGATGATGGAACTGTTTTTGTAAATAGTGTAAAGCTAGAAGAAAACTATGTAAAAGAATTATCTTATAAAAATTGTGATATAACATTTCCATATCAAGTTCCTAAAGATAGTGTATTTATTTTGGGAGATAATAGGAAAGTTTCAATAGACAGTAGAAGCAAGGCAATAGGAAGCATTTCAAAGGATAAAATTATAGGAAAAATAAAATTCAAATTAAATCCCTTTGTAATTTATTAAATTATAATAAATTAAATTTTTGAAGAAAGGAGCAAAAATGAATAAAGCAATGACTGATATACTAAAAAACAAAAGAAAAACAGTTCTATTTGTAGTTTTAGCAATCATCTTAGTTCTAGCTACATGGTATAAGTTAAAAGTTCAAGGAATAACTATGACAGAAGATGCTTCATATGAGCAAGTTTTAGTTTGTAAAAATTCTGATGTGAACCATGTACATTCAGCAGAATGTTATGAAAAAGTAGCAGTTACTAATCAAAATGAGAAAGAAAATGTAGTTCAAGAAGAAAAAGCGAAGGATACAACAGATTCAAAAGCTGAAGAACAACAAACTAATAAACAAAATGAAACTTCAGACCAAACTAGCAAGACTGAGTTGAAAGAAAATACACCAGAAACTTTAAATTCAGAAGAAATTGTAAAAAATGCAGATAGAAACAATAGAATTTCAACGACAGCATTAGAGAATGTTAGACATTCTGAAGAAAGTGATGCAGTTAATTTATATGTGAATATAGATAATAATTGGACATTAATTGGGGTTTTGAACCAAAAAACTAGTAAAAAAGGGAAAAAATATATTAGCGCAGATGATGTTACAAAGTTAATTAATAAAAAATTAGATATATCTCCTAATAAAGCTAGTGAATTCAATTTATGTTACTTTGTTGGAACAAAAAATATTTTCTCTATGACAAATATAAATAAAGATAAATATAATTTAGGAAATGATAATTTATATATAGATGCTTATATAACATCAAATGTCACATCTGAAGATGCCTGGAGAAATGGAAAAAACAACTTTAAGGTATACTCAATTACAGAGAAAACTGCAGAAAATGTTCCAATAGATGGTACACCTAAATATGTATATGCAACAACAAATAAACCAGCAACATATCAGCTATCAGATGAACACAATTACTATGTAAATAATGAAAGTGAAATTAAACAAGCTGAAACACAAATTAATATATCTGGTCCAACAGTATTAAAACAAGTTCCGGTTGAAAAATGTACAGTTACAATTGTTAGCGTGGATGGAACAGTTGCTACAAAACAAGTAAATAAGGGTTCAAAATTTACACTAGGAAGTAACCTAAAATGGAAGGTTGGAGATAGCACAGAATTAACAAATGGTGGAACACAAATAACTGTAAATGAAAATATTACAGTTACAGAATCAAATGAAATAAAAATAAACTATACAGTAGATACATCAACAACTGCAACAAATATTAATGCAAGATATAAATACGATGGAATTGCAATACCAACAGTTCAGGGAAGTAATACATATTCAACAACAATCACATATAATAGTGGAACAACAACAGAACAACTTTCAGACAAATATGTAACACCATATAATAGTGCTGCTACAGTAACAAAGGATAGAATAATTCTTGAATTTGCCGGTTGGAAAATAAATGGTGGTTCTACAGTTGTAAACGCACAAACAGAACTTAGCTGGAATGAATTGTATTCATATGCCCAAAATGGAGAAATTAATTTTAGCACAATTTGGAACCATATTAATAACAACAAGAAATACGTAAATTTCTATATGAGATATGATTCAGTAGCAGTAGATACAAATGGAAACATTACAGGACAAGACGCAAATAAATATACCCCATCACTATGGGCAAGTTATGTTGGAAATAGTGATTTAGCAAGAAATATAGCTGATACTTCTTCAGACAATTCATATGGAGCTAATAAAGCAATTAGACAACTAGAAGGTGTAAAGGAAAATTCTGCATATATTTATAGTATTCCAACAGATGAATATATCTTAAGCCAATTAAAAAAATATTCAAATGATCTTTCAATTGATGGTGAAAAAGTATCAGTAGATCAATTGGATTTGGAACATTATGAAATAAGATGGTATGTATTTAAAAATCAACCTGATTGTTGGCATATAGATGGAAAATTAGTTAGAAAAGAAGGAAAAATGACTGTAAGTAAAACATTTAAAGGTTCAAAAACAGCAATAGAAGCGGTAACTGGATATTCTTTTGATACTAAAAATTCTACTAATTCTAGATATCATTTAGAAATGAAAGGTGGAAATGCTGTTGCAACAACAACAGATTTGTATCTAGATTCTGCAAAACTAGAAGATAAGTCAACAACACAAGATGGAGTTACAACATATGAATTAAAATACACATGGGAAGTTAATGTTAAATATGGAATACATTATACAATTACTGAAAAAAATTACAATGTAGATAGATATATTACAAATGCCGTATATAATATTGTTGATCCAGAGAACACAAAATATAAAAAAGTATATAATTCAGATGGAACATATTATTATGAAAAAGACTCAGAAGGAAACTTTATTACAACATACGAGAATCAATCTAAAGGTTCAACAACTGCTGATAGTGCAAATGTTATAGGTGTAAATAATTATGCAATAGATAGTGGGGAAGTTATAGATAACTCAAAACTAATAAATGTAAACTTTACAAACACATATGCACCAACATCAGCAATAACAATAAAGAAAGATGACTCTGCAACGAATAATGGGCTTGCTAATGCACAATTTTCACTATATGAAGTAAATAATGGTAATATAGATAAAAATTCACCAATAAAATTTACTTATAATGAATCAATTTACAAGTATAATGAAAATGGAGACAAAACTGTATTAACGTCGCCATCTGGTGGATCAATAATTTTAGATAACTTACCAACAGGTAAAACATATAAATTAGTTGAAATTTCTGTTCCAGAAGGATATGATGGAAACAGTTCAGTAGAGGTTACTCTTACAACACAAAATGATGGAGTTGTAGTTCCAGTAATTTCAAAAGGAACAGGAAAAGAATATGACGATAAAAACAAAGTACTAGAAGTTGATAATGCTTCTAAATTGACAGAAGTAAAAGTAACAAAAGTATGGCAAGATGTACCAGAAAAATATGTTAAAGATGTAATTGTTGAATTATATTTAAACAATATGCCAATTTCAAATTATAATTTAAAATATGATTTAAATGGCGACGGAAAAATTGATGACAAAGACATTGTTACAATTCAAAAGCAAGTAACCTTAAATAAAGAAAATAATTGGTCTAACACATGGAAAAACTTACCATTATATATTGATGGAAAAAAAGCAATATATTCAGTAAGAGAAGTACAAATAGGAGACATAAAAGCAGTTACAAATGGCCAATATAATTCAGAAAAGGGAACATGGGAAAGTTATGATGCATATACACAATATAGGGCACATACAACTGAACAGAAAGAAACAACTGACTCAAATGGAAATGTAACACAAGTTTCATTTGATTTAGTAAACACGATACATTTAGTAAAAATAAATATAAACAAAATTAGTCCATTAGGATTGCCAATTGATGGTGTAAAATTCAGATTACAAAAAATAGATGATTTAGGAAACATAGATTCTACATTTGAAGCTAAAGAGCTTGTAACTTCATTAGATGGAAAGTTAAGCTTTGTTGATTTAGAATATAATACAAAATATGTAATAACAGAAATTGAAGGTAATAAGGGATATTATCTTGACAGTACACCAATTTATGTAACAATAAATAAAGGTGAACAAGGGCAGGAAGATACTTTAACTTTATATAAAGACAATACATTTGAGGAAGAAGCACAAAAAGGCAACTATGAGTATGTGTCATTAAACGAATCAAAAGACACATTGAATATTATTAATATTTCACATACACCAATGCCAAAGGCTGGAGGATGTGGTGTTTATGGTTTTTACATTTTGGGTATTATTCTAATGGGATGCTCAATAATTATAATATATTTAAGAAAAAATAAAATATAGAAAGGAAAGTAAAAGGATGAAAACATTTAAAAAATTATTTACAGTTTTAGCAATTATTTTGTTTGCTATAATTTCATTATTACCAGCAAGAAGTTTATCTGCTGAAAACGACCTAACAATCACAGTAACAGGAGATGTAAAAGGTAGAACACTTTCTGTTTATAAATTATTTGATTTAACAGTAACAGGAACAGCTGAAAAACCAGTTTACAATTATACTTGGGCTGGAGCTTCAGAAAAATTCTTTAGTGATAAAAAATATGAAACAGTTGCTAAAGCAACAGATTACTTAAAAGGACTTGAAAATAACTCAACAGCATTAACTACAATTGCTGAAGAATATTACCAATATTGCAAAGATAATGGTCAAACAGCAATTGCTAAAAAACAAGGAATTGACACAACAGAAGCAGTATTCACTGTACCAGGTCAAGGATATTATCTAGTTTATGATGAAACAGAAATAAATGAAACAGGTAGAGCTAGAGCTGCTGCTATGTTATCAAATGTTACAAAAAATGCAGAAGTAGCATTAAAAGCTGAGAAAACAACAGTTGAAAAAATGGCTGATAAAGCAACAGCAGCTGTTGGTGAAACAGTAAATTACACAGTAACATCAAGAGTTCCAAATGTAGTAGGATATGACTCATACAAATTTATAGTAACAGATACATTATCAAAAGGATTAACATTAACTGACAATACAGTTGTTACAGTTACAATTGGTGGTGAAACATATACAGCTTGGACAAAAAATGTTACTCCTAACGATGGTGGTACAACAACATTAACAATAACATTTAATCCAACAGAATTTGCAAAATTAAAAGATAAAACAGGTGCAGAAATAAAAATTACATATTCTGCAGTATTAAATAATGATGCAGCAACAATCTTAGATAACACAAACGAAGTAAAAATTGAATATTCAAACAACCCAACAACAGATGGAACAGGAACAACAAACACAGATGTAATTCACGTTTATACATACAAAATTGACTTCACAAAGAGAAATACAGCTGGAGTAGCATTACCAGGAGCAAAATTTGTATTAAAATTATCAGATGGAAAATTTGCAACATTTGATGAAAAAGGTGTATTTACAGGAACAGTTGCAACAAAAGAAGAAGCAACAGTATTAACATCAGATGATAATGGTAATATTGCAATATCTGGATTGAAAGCTGGAACATATACATTAATAGAAACAGAAGCACCATCAGGATATAGCGTTCCAAACTTTGAATTTGTATTTACAATTAGCCAAAAATTAGATGAAAATGGAAAATTAGAAACAGCAACATTTGACTATAAAACAGATGAAAATCTTAAAGCAGCTAAAGGATATATGACAGATAAAACAAATACATCAGCTTCATTTGCAATAGAAGTATTAAATGCTAAAGAAGGATCATTACCAACAACAGGTGGAATTGGAACAACAATATTTACAGTTGCAGGTATAGCTGTAATGGCTGTTGCAGTTGTAGCATTAGTTGCTCACAATAAAAAAAATGATTAATAAGTAAAAAACTTAAATATATTATAAAAATAGATATAGATAAACAATACAGACTGAAGGAGGAAAAAGATGAAAAAGAAATTCAACATAAAAAAACAATTACCTAATATCATATTAGCAATCGTATTTATTGTTGGTCTTTGCATATTTTTATATCCTTCAGTCAGTGATATAATAAATTCATGGCTTCAAAGCAAAGAAATCAGTAAATATGAAAACCTTGTAGCAGGCTTATCAACTGAAGAATATGATAAAATGCTATCAGATGCAAGAGAATATAACAAGAAATTAGTAGGAAATAATTTAACACAGAACATAGAAAAATCAAAAAATACAAATTATAACCAACTACTTTCTCTAGATAATACGGGAATAATGGGATATTTATATATAAGTAAAATAAATGTTAGATTACCAATATATCATGGAACAGATGCATCAGTTTTACAAAATGGTATTGGACATTTAGAAGGTTCATCATTACCTGTTGATGGAGAAACACAACATGTAGTTATATCAGGACATACGGGACTACCATCATCAAAATTATTAACTGATTTGGTTGAGCTAGAAGTAGGTGACACATTTAAGTTAGACATACTTAACCAAAGATATACATATGAAGTAGATCAAATACTTGTAGTTGAGCCAAATGAGACCGATGCATTAGAATTAGTAGAAGGTAAGCAATATGCAACAATAATTACATGTACTCCTTATGGAGTAAATACACATAGACTATTAGTTAGAGGAAAACTTAAAGATGAAACTGTAGATGCTAACATTTCAGGAGATGCAATAATAATAAATTCTAAAACATTAATACCAATAATTTCAATTCCGTTAATTATAATCTTATTTATAATTATGATTAGTATAAGAAGAAAAAGAAAGGAAAGGGAAATAGATGAAGAAGATAATATTAAGTAGTTTAATTTTTATAATACTTGTAGCTAGTTTAGTTGGAACAGTATTAGCTGTAAATTTGGGGACGATTCAATTTGTGGCAATAGATAATACTGACTCAAAAACAATAGAAAATTTAGAAGTTTCAGTATATCAAGTAAGTACACAAGATGAACAGGGGAATTTTAAATTTGCAGCTGGATTTGAAAATTGTACATTAAACATAGAGGACTTATCAGAAAGAAATTTACAAAATTTAAAAGAATATGCAAAAGCAAATGCAAATCCAGTATCTATAAAAACAACTAATTCAAATGGTAAATTCAGTTTGAATAATTTAGATTTAGGAGTATACTTATTTGTACAAGAAAACAAAGAAAACGAAATCACTATGCAAACAATGTTAATCTCAATTCCTGAATTGAATAAAGAAAATGGCTTGAAATATAATGTTACAGTAAAACCTAAAATACTAAACAAAGAAATAGTAGATAAAAATGAAAACCAAAAAAATAGTACACTAGTACAAGATGACAAACTGCCATATACAGGAGTTTTAAATTGGCCTATACCTGTTCTTGTAGTTGTAGGAATAGTTATTTTTTGTATAGCCTGGCTAAAAGTTTACGGTACATCTAAAAAAAAAGTAAAATAGGCATATTTTTTATGATATTTGCTGTCTTGATGTTAGCTAGTGCAGGAATATTATTATTATACAACTCATCAGAAGATACAAGAGTTGAAGATGATAACCTAGAAACAGTTACACAATTAGAAAACATTTTAGAAAAGCAAAATGATAATCAAAATAATGTGCAAAATTCAGAAAAAACAGAGAATACTGAAAATAATGCTATATCTTTAAATAATAATAGGACAAGTATTAACATTAAAGGAAATAACTATATTGGAATTATCTATATACCAATATTAAATAATCTTGCTTTGCCTGTTATAGAAGATTGTACAGTAGATAACTTAAAAATATCTGTATGTAGATATTCAGGAAATATTAATGAAAATAACCTTGTTATTGCAGGACATAACTATAAATCATCTTTTGGAAAACTTTCAAGACTTACTGTTGGAAATCTTGTATATTTTAAAGATGTTAATGGAAATGTATATAAATATCATTGCAAAGCAATTGAAACCTTATCTCCTAAGTCTGTAAATGAAATGATAACTGGAGATTGGGACTTAACTTTATTTACTTGTACCTATAATGGTGCTAATCGTATTGCATATAGATTTGAGTTGTAAAGTAGAACTTTTAAAATAGGAAAATATTATAAAAAGCATAATTTAAATATTATTAAGAGGTTAATGTGAGAAGTTATCCTCTTTTTTATTACCTAAAAAAGCACAATTTGCAATTATATAAGAGAAGTGATGAGAAATACATAGCTGACATTTGGTTCAGAATTTATAAAAGAATATTACCAAACAACTGTTTACAAAATAAAAATAAAGTGATATAATACAATTAAAGTTTATTTTAGGAGGTGGAATATGCAGAAGCAAAATATATATGTAGCAATAGATTTAAAAAGTTTTTATGCTTCAGTAGAATGTCGAGAAAGAGGATTAAACCCTCTAACAACTAATCTGGTAGTAGCAGACAGTAGTAGAACAGAAAAAACAATATGTCTTGCTGTAAGTCCATCTCTAAAACAATATGGAATACCAGGAAGAGCAAGGCTATTTGAAGTAGTTCAAAAAGTAAGAGAAATAAATACAAATAGAAGATATAATGCACCTGGTCATATATTAAAAGGAAAATCTTATGAAGACATAGAACTAAAAAAACATCCAGAATATGAACTAGATTATATTATAGCACCACCTCAAATGAAAAAATATATGAAGTATAGCACTAATATATATAATATTTATCTAAAATATTTTTCTCCAGATGATATATGTGTTTATTCCATAGATGAAGTTTTTATTGATGTAACACATTATTTAAAAACCTATCAAATGAAAGCAAGTCAATTAGCCACAAAAGTTATACATGATATATATAAACAAACTGGAATTACAGCAACTTGTGGAGTAGGAACAAATCTATATCTTGCAAAAATTGCAATGGACATAGTAGCAAAACATGCACATGGTACGATAAATTTAGACCATAAAACTTCATCGAATAAACTTATTGGTGAATCAGTTATGAAATTATATAATAGAATAATTGATAAGCGTTTATTAACTCGGAGAATTAATATAACTGCAAATAATGTAATTAGTGAAGAACAGGCTGAAAAAGAAAATAAATTTGAACAAATTGATTTATTTACTGATTATTCAGAAGTAGAAAGAAAAAAAAGAGCAAAATCTTCAAAGATCTATACTAGATATAAAGAAAAAATATGGTAAAAACGCAATTCTAAAAGGAATGAATTTTGAAGATGGAGGAACAACAATAGAAAGAAGTGAACAAGTAGGAGGTCATAAAGGTTAATGGGAAAATACGATGATATTATAAATTTAAAAAGACCTGTATCAAAGCATCCAAAAAATTGATATTTACAAACAAAAAATGATAATGCAAAATGGTGCAATAATTGATATTAAAGAAATTATTGATATTAATAGTGATATTTTTAAAAATTTAAAATTTGAATAAAAAAAGAACTAGAGCAGAAGTGAATCACAATGATAAATATATTTGTATTTCATTTTTAGGCTAGTTCTTTATTTAAATATTATCAATAAAATCAGAAACTAAATCTTCAAGTTTAACATTAAAAACTTTAGCAAAACCACATAATTCATAATCAACAACAGTTCTTTTTCCAGTTTCAATTTTATAAATCTCTTGTTTATGAATATCAATTCCGTGAAGCATAAGCTTGTCTGATAAACTTTGATATGAATAATTATTTAATTCACGATAATATCTAATCTTATCCTTAACAATATTAAGACTATTTTCGATATTTGTATTTCTTTTACTCATATTGAAAACTCCTTTTTTACTTATTTTTCCACATTGCATTGATTTTATAATATAATTTTGATAGAATATAACCCACAGAGGTTATATATTATTTATGTTACAAGTTTCGACAAATTTTTAAGATACAATTGTTATAAAATTGAATAAGAAAGAGGTCAAAAAATGGAAAAAATAAAAGTAATAATTGCAGATGATATACAAGCTATTGTAGAAAGTAATAAACGAATTGTTGCATCATTTGATAATGTTGAGGTTATTGTGACTGCATACAATGGCCAAGATGAGTATGAGATGATAATAAACTTACAACCAGATTTTGTAAGCAATAGAAGAGAGGTAGAAGTAGATATGGAAAAGTGTAAAAAAAAGAATACAGAACATTGCACAAAATCAAAGTTTTGTGCAAAAAGGAATAGGAGTAAAATATAAAACCATAGTTATATGGTCCTACCCATGAAATCTTGCTACTCCTTTAATAAAGCCTATTTTAGCATCTTATACTAACAACAAACTATACTACTTTTATATAAAAACCTCTTAAAATTGATTCTGAAGCTTCATTAATTTAGCTTTTACTTGGTTGGATTTTTTTTCATTATTGTAACTACATATTTTCAAAAAAATTTTATATAACTTTAGATTATTTTATCAAAATTTCACAAATCCCCATATTTCAGTATTTTGCTTGATTTTGCAGACAACAAGTTATATGCCTTAAAAATAAAAACGCCTTAAAATCGATTCTCGTGCGTCACTTTTTTAGCCATTTTTAAGCATTTTTAATAAATGCCTAAAAATCAGCATTTCTACTTAAATAATATAATAAATATTAGTTTTTTTAATTTACACATCTAATTTAAAACATATAACTTGTTAAATAAAATATTAAAATGTCTTAAAATCTATTTTGACGTGTCATAAATATAAAATTATATTATGGATTTGTAATCTAAAATTATATAATAGTTATTCAAAAATTTTTATAAAATTATAATGAAAAATTTATTTACAAACATTTTTAACAAATGTTCGTTTTTTAAAAATTAATAATAAAAATTCACTTTACACAAAATTTTTAAATTTTTAATTATTAGATTTTAATTATAAAATTTTTTAAAATTCTAATTCTAAATTTTAATATTAATTTTTTGAAAAATTTTATTTTATATCTTTTAATAGTATAAAAAATTTCTTTATGTATTTATTTTTTTGTTTTAAAATTTATTTAAAATTTCTATTTTTGTATTTTCTCAAAAATAGCCTATTCCCCTATTCCCTATTGATTTTTCTACGTATAGTAATTATTATTTATTGTTCTTCATTCTATTTATAAGTATGTTAAAAGAGATGGTACTACCATCTCTTTTAGTCTGAGTTAATTAAATATTATCTATTGAAGTTGAAATTTCTTATACTCCAATAAGATAAGTAAAAATTTGACCTTCTATATACCTGTTTGAAAATGCAAAGTCATGATTCTTATCTAGAAGATATTTTAATTTAAGTTTATGCTGTTTACAGAATCTTTGCATATCTTTATGTGTAATATGTAATTTAGAGCCATTTTCTAGAATGATATATTTATTAGCATTATCTGTTGGACATAACATACAAGGAGAAGCGAGATCTATACTAATAAATTTTCTTCTTCTAAAACCTATTTTTCTATAAGGTTTAGAAGAAAGTTCAATTAACAAATTGCTAATATACTTCTCAATTATATTCCAATCTTCTGGTGACCGAATTAGCTTTTTTTCTTCCTCCTTACGTTTTTCCTTTTCTAATTGTTCATGTTCTCTTAACTCAACTCTTAATTGTTTTCTTAAATTCATAAAAAAACCTCCTTTAAATGTTGTATTTACAAAAGTGATAGTTATATATTAACACATTTTACATAATATTTCAATATAAATCAATTAAACTTCACATTTTTAGTATCTAATATTAAACTTAATTTCACATTTTATATATTGTTTAAGTGAATTTTTTATAAAAATTTTAGAAATTCAAAACAAGTTTTTGGTTTGTATTATCAAAGTTTTGTGCAAAAAGGAATAAGGGTAAAAATACAGACCTCGCATTTAGGTCCTACCCAGTACTTTCTAGGCCTTCTAGCCATTAATACATATATTATTACTATTATTATCTTATTATTTAATATTGCATCTTTTTTTATCTAATGTTATTCAACATCTTATATTACTTTATATATTTATCATTTATTTATTTTTAATCCTTAAATTTTAAATTTATATCTTAATATTTTTTATAATTTCAGATCCTATCTTATAATTTTATCAAAATTGCTCAAAACGCCTAAATGTCCATATTCGACGTATTTTGCAGACAACAAACTTGTTTGATTAAATATAAAAATGTCTTAAAATCGATTTTAACGTGTCATAAATATAAAATTATATTATGGATTTGTAATCTAAAATTATATAATGATTATACAAAAAAATTATTAATTTATAATGCAAAAATTTATTTACAAACAATTTTAACAAATGTTCGTTTTTGAAAATTACATATATAAAATTAACTTTACACAAAATTTTAAAATTTTTAATTATTAGATTTTAATTATAAAATTTTTATAAATTCTAATTCTAAATTTTAATATTAATTTTTTGAAAATTTTTATTTTTATCTTTTAATCATATAAAAAATTTCTTTATGTATTTATTTTTTGTTTTTAAAATTTATTTTAAATTTGTATTTCCTCAAAAATAGCCTATTCCCCTATTCCCTACTTGTGATATATATTTAATTATAAAAAAACTGAGAATATCCTTTAATATTCTCAGTTTTTTATAAAACCTAAAAAGCATCTAATATTGTATATTAACTTATGAATTTTATTTTTGCACCACATTCGCAGCAACTATGTTCATATGTATATACATAAGCATAGCATATTGGACAATGATAATGTCCTTCTTCATCTTTTTCTTCTACACAGTATTCTTCTTGTTCATCTTTCATAATGTTTTCATACAATTTTTCGGCTTCTTTTTTCTCTTGTTCAGTTACTGGACTACAATCTTCAAAATCTTTAAAAAAGGATTCTAATTCAGTATTATTATCAAGTAAAACTTTTTTAGCTTTAGGGTATAATTTCATCCATTGTCTTAATGTTTTCTTAGAATTTGAAAATTTTGTTAATATTTTTATGTCGATACCAATTGCCGATTTCGTTTCCTTTTTTATAATTCCTAGATATTTATCCATAATATATTTACCTCCTTAACTAATCAGTTTTCGAGTTGTTATTAAAGGTATTATTAAAATACCAACATGCCCATGGGATATATACAATGCTAATTCCTATTATTTTACTTGTGTCAAAAGGACTATTCAATTCAATTGGCACAATATAAACTACTGTAAGATATAACATTACTAGTCCCATATACATCAGAAATTTGTGCATAAAATTATTATACTGTTTACTCATATTTTCCTCCTCCAATATTAATTGCGTTGTCTACAGGTTACTCTTTACAACATCATCTTGAAAATTTTCACGTGCCATATTGAATTGGTCTGTATTTTGTTTAGTCTTTTCTCTAATTGCTTTATCCAATTCTTCCATACGAGCAGATGATACTGGTATTCTTGCTTTAGGTGGTGTACGAGATACAGCTGACATGTAATTTAGTTTTACTTTTTTAATAGGTGTTTTCTTTTCTGACATATTTATTCCTCCTTAAAATAATAATTTTACAATAGTTGCTTTATAATAAAACTATGATGAAAAATAGGAAAGTAAAAATTCAATTAGCTTTTAGCTAAGATTTATGTGAATTATATCATTATTTGAGCTAAAAGTAAAGATAAACACAATATGTATCCATTATGTGTTTATTTTCTTTCTTACTATATCATATATTTATTTGATCGTTAACTGTTCTAATATTCCATCAATATCAGGAAAAATAATATTTTTCATTCCATGATTATATAAATTTAAAACCTTAGTAGCTTTATATATTATTTCTTCTTGCAATTTGTTTGACAGTTTTATAACAACTTTATTTTTTATATATTGACTTTCTATATATTCCTCTGTTACTGGAAACATATTTTGTATTAAGAAAGCACTGTATGTATTTGCAACATTTCCAAAAACAATAGTATCAATTGAAGGTTTCTTTCCTAATTTTATTTGTTTTTTTATTTTATTATCATAGATTCTTTGATACTTATCTACTTTTGTACTAACAGGAATAAACCAAATAATATTATTATATTCTTTACTTTTAAAGCAATAATAGCATGGTCTTTTATTTCCATTTTCTTTATTTTGCATTAGTTCTGGATCATCTATAACATCAAAAAACGAATCTTTAATAAAATAAAAACATCCTATATCTATTTGCATATTTATATTACTCCTTATATTATGAGAGGCTTACCATTTCTGGTAAGCCCCAATTAATTTATTCACTCTCTCATTTGTTAGTCGCTCAAAGAGGCGGCGACAAATACATTTATTCACTCTCTCATTTATAACTCGCCAAAGAGGCGGCGACAAACACATTTATTAAAAACAATGATGTTCTTAATTATTATATTCATAATAGCATGAAATATGTTACTTTGTCAATAATTTTAATAAATTTTCTTTTTAAAAGCAGAACAACAATTTGGTTTGTATTATCAAAGTTTTGTGCAATAAGAGATAGGAGCAAAAATTGTTATAATTTGTGTGATAACTTGTAATTTATCGAGATGATTGTAACATAAAAGTTAGATATTTTCAAATCAATATATAACTTTCTAAATTTTATTATGCATGTATAATATTTGTATTCTTTGAAATTTCACTATTAGTTGTTACAATATCATAATTACTCAAATTATGAATATCCTTGTTTCCTGTTATTCTTGCAAAAGTTTTTAATTCATCATTTACAACATTAAAATAATTCTCTAACCTTTTACTGCTTTTTTCAATATTTAATCTTTTTCTTAATTCTGAATCTTGTGTTCCTACTCCTACCGGACACATTCCATTATTGCAAACTCTGTACTGTTGGCAAGCAATTGCCATCATTGCAGCTGTTCCAATAGCGATAGCATCTGCTCCCATTGCAATTGCCTTAGCAAAATCTGATGAAGTTCTTAGTCCTCCCGTTATGACAAGTGATATATCTTCTCCATGCTCATCTAAATATTTTCTTGCTCTATATAGTGCATATATTGTAGGTACTGTTGTTGCATCTTTTATGATTTTAGGGCTTGCACCTGTTGCACCACCTCTCCCATCTATTGTAATAAAATCCGGCTTTGCAAAACAAGCAAATTCTAGATCCTCTTCTATATGTCCTGCTGCAAATTTCACACCAATTGGTCTTCCTTCTGATTTTTCTCTTAATTCATCTACTAGAGATTTTAAGTCTTCTTTTGTTTCAATCTCTTTAAATTTAGATGGACTAATAATATCTTCTTCTACTTTTTTACCTCTTATTTTTGCAATTTCTTCTGTTACTTTTTCTCCGGGTAGGTGTCCTCCCATTCCTGGTTTTGTTCCTTGACCTATTTTAATCTCTATTGCACTTACCTTTTTTAAGTTTTCATCCGTAACACTATATTTATTTGGCACATATTCAAAAATATATTCATAAGCATTTTCAAATTCTTCTGGTAATATTCCACCTTCTCCGCTACATATTGCTGTTTTTACATTTTTCGTTCCTATGGCCAAGGCTGTTTTGGCTTCCTTTGATAATGCACCGAAAGACATGTGTGTTACAAATACAGGTGTTTCTAAAATCATTGGCTTTTTCGCATTTTTACCAATTACTGTTCTTAGACTAACTTCTTCATCCTCAAAAAGTGGCATTTTGCTAAGTTGTCCACCTAGAATTAGAATATCATTCCAGCTAGTTACAGGTAACTTTGTTCCCATTGCTGAAATAATACTTTTTCCTGTAATAGCCATTGTATGGATATCTTCCATTCTTTGTTCTACTTCGTCTGTACTACGAGTATATTCTTTTAAATAGTTTTCTAGCTTATTTTCATTCTTTCTTGTTTCTTCTTTAGATTCTACTTTTTCTTCTTGTTTTGCATCTTCTTCTACTAATTTAAACATATTCTTTGGTGCAAAACACATTGGACATTTCCAATCATCTGGTAAGTCTTCAAATTTAACTCCCTCTTTTTCTTCATCATAAATATGTCCACATAATTGACATTTATATTTAGCCATTTTTTCCTCCATTTTTAATTTCTATAAGAGATACAAAAAGGTATCTCTTATTTTACTAATATATTAATAATTTTCTGCTTTTATTTCAAAATATGCTTTTGGATGACTACAAACTGGGCAAATTTCTGGTGCTTCTTTACCAATTACAATATGTCCACAATTTCTACATTTCCAAATTTTATCTCCATCTTTAGAAAATACTAACCCATCTTCTACATTTTCTAATAATTTTTTATATCTTTCTTCATGTTCTTTTTCTATCTTTCCAACCGCTTCAAATAAATATGCTATTCTATCAAATCCTTCTTCCTTTGCTTCTTTTGCCATTCTATCATACATATCTGTCCATTCAAAATTTTCTCCTTCTGCTGCTGCTTTTAAATTTTCAGCTGTAGATGGTATATCTTCATCATGTAATAGTTTAAACCATAATTTAGCATGTTCTTTTTCATTATCTGCTGTTTCTTGGAATATTGCTGCTATTTGCTCATATCCTTCCTTTTTAGCTTTGCTTGCAAAATAGGTATATTTATTTCTTGCTTGTGATTCTCCTGCAAATGCCTCCATTAAATTTTTTTCTGTTTTTGATCCTTTTAATTCCATTTTTTATTCCTCCTCATACTTTATTTTAGATTTACATTCTTCACATATTCCATATAAAATGATACTGTCTACATTAGTAATTACACTCGTTTGATTATGGATCAATTCTTTTAGTTTTTCCTTCTTAAACTGATACATAAAATCAAAAACTTTTCCACATTTGTTGCATATTACATGATAATGTTCTTTATCAATATAATCATATTTGTCTGGTCCAGTTAATACTTTTATTTTCTTGATAGTTTTATTTTCCAATAAAACATTTAAATTTCTATAAACTGTACTTTTACTAATAGTTGGATTATCTTGATGTACTTTATCATATATTTGTTCCGCTGTTGGATGATTTAAATACTTAAATGTTTCTAGTATAATTTCTCTTTGCTTAGAATAGTTATTCATGTATCCCCTTTCTAAATTAGGAATTATTCCTAATTTTGTTTTATTTTATATTATTTCATATAGTTTGTCAATAACTTTATGATTATTATTACTCAATTTTTTATAATTAGAAAGATAATTTGAGCGATAACTTACTATTATTTGAGATGATTATACCATACTATTTCTGCTTTGTTTCCACTAACTGAAACAAATATGCATCAAAAGTTTTTTCTGTTACAGAAGTGTAAATATATACAACATCATTTTCATTTCCTTGTCTAGGTCCGTCTACCGATTTCTTTGAGTTAAATCTGAAGGTCGCCACGGACAGTCTAAATGATGAAGTGCAATTATTTTATTTTGGCAGTTTGTTCCTGCTCCCATTTTTGCAGTAGATCCCATTAAAACTCTTATATTTCCTGCTCTTACTTTTGAAAATAATTCTTGTTTTTGAGTATCATTATTTGCATCATGTATAAACGCAATTTCGTTTTCTGGTATTCCTTTTTCAATTAATTTTCGTTTTAAATCTGTATATACACCTGTAAATTTCCATTCTTTTAGTTTCCATTTTCTGTCTACAAGTTCCATCTCATATCATAAACAAATCAGAACTTTTTTGTGCTTCAGTTTGGGCTATTCCTCCAACATTACGCATTTTCGTGTATAAATATAGATTTTTAAAACCGATGCGCTTCATCAACAAATAATTTATCTGTTCTTCTGCTATTATCTTGTAATTGTTCATTAGACCTACCCATTTCATTTAGTCTTTCATTTTCAATTTCTCGTTTACTCCATCTTGTTTCGCCATTTTCTCTACTATTTGTTTTATCATTTTCGTTGCTTGTTCTTGTATTTGTGATAGATGTAAAGCTAATTCGTTGTTCATCACTAATATTGTGTATTCTGCTTTCTTCTGTGTTTTTAGATAATGTAGTCTCATTTTTGCGTATTTTCCATCTGGAATCTTCTCCCTCTCCATTGTTAGATTTGGTATATTGTAATCTCCTACTTTCGTGTATGTTATTTTCTTCATAATCAATTTCTCCTTCAATTTTTTCTCTAGCATTAATATTGCACCTTGTCATCATCATATATGAAACACTTGCCCATACACAAGGAACATACAAACTATATAGTTCATCATCTGTATATTGTTCAAATTGAGTTCCTTTAATGTATTTTTTTATAGATGACATATAATCTTGAATATTATCAGTTACCATATTATAAGCATTACGAATAAAATCATATTTGAAATTCCAACTACTACTATCTAAAAATGAGAGCAAATTTTCTTCTGTTTTAGTTACTTCCAATAATGTTTCTTTATATAATTTTCTTGTTTCTGTTATTCTTCCCATCTAAAACCTCCCTCCTTTATTTAATTCATATCAATAAAAAAGTCCCATAATCCTTTAGTTTCTATTGCTTCTTGCATACTCCATATTGTTTCTATATCTTTTAATGTTAATTTGGGTATATTATCATTTTGATTTATCTTTTTTAATTCAGATACTTTCATGTTCAAAATATCTTTTTCATTTGTCATATTTATACTTTTTAATTTTTTTAATAAATTCTTTTTACTTTTAGAACTATTTTCTGGCATTTTGCACCTCTTTCACAAAAAAATAACCTTACTTTAAGTTTTAATCAAAATAAGGTTTTCTATTGACTTTTTTATTAAATTTGTATTATAATAAGTATAGGAAATGACAATTCCGTAAGATACGGTTTTGCCACGAAAGAGTTTTTTATAAACCATTCGCCCTGCAAAAGTAGAATGGTTTATTTTTTATTTATGTAGTTGCTTATCAACCCAGTTCTTATAAAGAACTGCAATTAAGGCAACGTTTAATGTTAAAGATAACATTAGCAATATTACAAAAAATAGTATTACTTTAACCATAAACATCACCACCTTTCCTACGATGTAATCGCAAAATTGGTGGCAAAACCGTTCCACTAATCATCAATTTCCTATACAAAATATTCTACAATATTTTTTTAATTATGTCTATAATATTTCTAATTTTTATTTACTTTACTTTTTTACTTTTTTCTTATAATCATAAATTAATGTACCAACAAATAATATAGCAGATAATCCGCCAATTAAAGCAAATATTCCTGTATGTCTATCATCTCCTGTGTTTGGCACTTCGATTATATCATTTTCAAAATTAATGTTATATATTGAATCATTTTCTGCTATTAAATCCCCATCAACAAATACCCCATTATCATTTATTTCAATATTTACTACTTTATTTGATAATTCATATCCAGCTGGTGCTTTTAGTTCTTTTATATAATATTTTCCATATCGTAGTTCTTCAAATATAACATATCCATCATTTTTATTTGATTTTACTTCTTTTATCAAATTATTACATTCTTCATCTTCATAGATTCCAAATACAAATTTTTCTTTTATTAATTCTTTGGTTTTACTATCTATTTTATTTAGTTTGATATTTTTTAATATCGGCATCTCTTTCTTCTTGTGTTGTAAAGAAATCATCTATCTTGGAAAAGTGCATTTTTTCTTCTTTCTCTTTCATTATCTTTCAAAACCTCCTTCGCAAATAATGAATAAGCCTCTGTGACTTTACTATTTTTGTTATAGGCTATTATACTTTTTCCTTTTGATGTAGTTTCTGCTGCTTTAATAGCAAATGGAATATTGGTATCATATATTTTTACAACATTACCAAAATTATTTATCAATTCTTCTTTTATAGCACTCGGCAATTTTGTCCTATTATCAACCAATGTTAGTAATATTCCTCCAACTTTTAGTTCTTTGTTTAGTTGTCTTTTAACTTTAGCTACTATATTCAATAAATTTCCCATTCCTCTTGCCGATAAATACTGACTTTGTACGGGGATAATTACTTCATTACTACAAGCTAAAGCATTAGTTGTTATCATATTTAGTGATGGCATACAATCAATAATTATAAAGTCATATTGTTCTTTCAAATCTTTTAAACAACCCTCAAGTGCATACTCTCTTTTCATTGCATTCATAAGTTCTGTTTCAACCATTGCTAATCCTAAATTAGAAGGAATCAAATCAATATTTTCTTTATGATGTAATACGGACTCATGTACATTTATGTTCTTGTCTTTAATGTATCTATCTATTAAAGTTCCTAATGTAACTGGAATATTGTCCTCATCATAAAATCCCATACAAGTTGTTAGATTAGCCTGTGGGTCGGCATCTACCACTAAAACTTTTTTACCATTATTGGCTAAAGCAACTCCTAAACTAAAAGTTGTTGTTGTTTTACCAACTCTTCCTTTTTGATTTGCTATACTAATTACTTTGCATTTTGACATTTTTTAAACCTCCTTTCTTTTAAATTTGCTTTTAAATCTATTGAAATAAAAGCTATGTATAAGTGCTATAAAAAATAAGCGAATTGATAATTAAAATCAACCCGCCTATTTTTAACAATATTTTCTTTTTAACTTAAACAATATCTTATCAAGATAATCTACAATATTACCTTTATAATTTTAGCTGTATGCTTTGCTCTAATTAAAGGAGAACAAATTATAATATCATAATCAATTGTTTTTATTTTTTCTCTTAATTCTTCAGCCTGTTTTATACCTTTTTTAGTTAAATCTTCATTTTCATTATTATATTGTTTTAATGCGTTATGTGGGACTTCTCCATGTCTTATTATATATACTTTCATTATATTTCACTCCTATTTATAAATTATCAATATGCTTAAAAACTTCATCTAAAGAATATATTTTATTTGATTTTATATCATCTAAACCTTGTTGTAACTTGCTTTTCAAATCATTTTTATCTCTAATTATTACATTTTCTGGAGTATACTCATAATTTAACATATTGTTTACCTCCAATTTTATTCATTATTCAAAAAATTCACCACTAAATCTATAATTACTTCTTTTTCCTTTGGATTCGATTCAGCAATTAATAAAGTAAGAGCCGTTAATGTATTATTATCAATTACTTGTTTACCGTTTTTATATAATATTCCGTAAAAATTTAGAAAATATATAAACAAAGTTGCTGCAATTCTTTTATTGCCATCTGCAAATACATGATTTTTTACTATTAAATATAAGAAATTTGCTCCTTTTTCTTCTATACTCTTTTTATCAGCAAATTCGGAATTTCCGAATTTAGTCATAGTTTCTTTTTTTATTCCTTGGTTTTCAAATAAAATAATTTAATTTCTTTTTTCGTCCATAAGAACACATCCCTTATTATATAAAATTTTTTTCATTTAAATATCTTTTTAATAAAAATGTAAGAAAATATGGAAATGTATAAAATTTTCCATTAAATCCAATATTTTTATTGCAAAGTTTTATTCCGTATTTTATATCTTTATATTTATCATTATCAATTAAATTATTTAAAGATATTGTGGCATTATCACTTGCCTTCACTTCTACTGGAATTAAATAATTTGTATCTCTTACAAAGAAATCCATTTTAAGTCTGCCCGTTTCATCCCTATAAAAGTATAAATTATATCCTTCTTTAACTAACATATCTGCAACTATATTTTCATAAATCGCACCTTTATAAGTATTGAAATTTTTATTTCTTCTTAAATCAAGTTGAGCTTCTTCATCCAATGTTGCAATCAGTAGACCAGGATCTCCAAAATATAATCTATAATTATCAGGATTATAGTTTCCTTTTAACGGTAAACTTACTTGTTCAAGACAATAGCAAATATTAACTATTCCAGCATTTTCTAGCCATTCTACAACTCCAACATATTCCCTATTTCGAGCTCCAGAAGAAATTTTTGTTATTTGAAATTTTTTATTTTCATTACCCAGAAATACAGGAATTTTTCTATATGCATTTAGTATTTTTGTTTTATCAAGTCCACCTGCATATTTAGTAATATCCTCTTCGTAGTCCAATATTATTTGTTTTTGCATTTCTAGAATTCCAGTATATGTTTTGTTTTCAACAAATGTTTTAACAATTAGCGGCATTCCTCCAACAATCATATATTCTTGAAAATTTTCCATCATAACATCATATTGTATTTTTGATAATGGTTCATTTTTTGCCATACATTGATATAAATCTTCTATTTGCTCATTGCTATATCCTTTTGCCCATAAATATTCTTCAAAATCTAATGAATGCATTATATAATCAATTTTATTGCCTACACTATTTGATTCAATTTCTTCATAATTTATTCCCATTAAGGATCCTGAGCATATAACATCAAATCTTCCGTCTTCTCTAAAGGCTTTTAAAGCCGTTGCACAACTTGGATAGTCCTGTATTTCATCAAAAAATATTAATGTTTCTCCAGGTATGAATTGAAAATCTCCATTTTTAAATGTGATATCTTTAATGACTCTATCTATTTCAAATCCTTTATCGAAAATGTCTTTATATTCTGGCTGTAAAACAAAATTTATTTCAATTAAACTTTTATAATTATTTAATCCAAAGTTTTTTATTGATTCAGTTTTTCCAATTTGTCTTGCACCTTTTACTATTAATGGCATTTTATTTTTGCTTTTTTTCCATTCTATTAAATATTCATCAATTTTTCTTTTTAATCTCATATTATCACCTTCAGCATTAGTATATCACATTTTTTACATTGTTTTTCGACAAATTATCACATTTTCTTATATAATTTAAAAGTATGTATAAAAAGCAAAAATTTATATATTTTATAAAAGACTCTTCTAATTTTGTTCAACCTTAATAACATTATCAAAACTAATTAAATCAGTAACAAAAGAATGTTCAGATTTCTTTTTATCTTTACCAATTATTTTAATGATATTATTTTTATATTTAGACATATCCAATTCAGTAACAATAATATCATTATCTTCAAGCATTTTTTTAATTTGATTTAAAGTTTCTTGGCTTTGTTTTTCAAGTTCAATTTCTAGTTCTAACATATTATAATGTTCAATTTTATCAGATATCAAATATGAGTAAGATAAAATTACATAAACTAACGCTGTAGCAATTATTCCGCATAAATAATATCCTGCACCTATACACAATCCAATACAAGTAACTGCAAGTAATGTTGAGGCAGTTGTTAAGCCTTTAACATTAAATCCATCTCTCAATATTGTTCCAGCACCTAGGAATCCTATTCCTGATAATAATTGTGCTGGTATTCTTGAAGAATCTACACCAAATGATTTTGACATATATTCACCACATATCATGACTAAAACTGCACTTATTCCAACTAAAGCATGTGTTCTAAATCCTGCTGGTTTGCTCCAAGATGATCTTTCTAATCCTATAATTCCTGCTAATATAATTCCCAATAACAATTTTACAATTGTTTGGAATTCGAAACTGTTAATAATTGTTTTTGCTATTTCCATTTTTTCTCCCTTTCTATCTTAAAATTACTAAAACAAATAGCAGACATAATTGTCTTTGATTTAAAAGCTACATTTTTGTTTGCACACACAAATCTGCTATTGTTTATTTTATTCAACTTTACTTTTATTTTGATTTACATCATTTTTTGAAGATGTTGTATTTTCATTTTTCTTATTTTCACTTGATGTTGACGAAGATGTATTAGTAGTATTTTTATTGGTGTTTGTTGATGTTGATTCATGTTTATTATCACTTGCATCTGTTGTGTTTGTGGCATTTGGTTTAGTATTAGAATTGCCATTATTATCATGTTTTGTTCCGGCACTGCTGTTATTCGTCTTATTAGTATTTGTATTTCCATTAGAATTTGTATTTTCTTCTTTAATTGTTGTAGTTGGAACATCCAAATCATCTTTCGTAGTAGTATCAAATGAATCTGCATTAGAATTTGTATTATTTGTATTTTTATTAGATGTATTACCATCATTTATTTCAGTTCCGGCATGTTTTGTACATGTTGTTGGTTTTGTACCAATCAAAAAATATTCATCATAAGTATTTGGACAGCCAGTATTTGCTTTTCTACCAGTTTCAGCACAAACAGTTACTTTGAAAACTGATGATGGCTTATCAAATTTTTCACTTTGTAAATTTGAATGTACTCTACTCATAATATTAGCCCATAAAATTCCTGCTGGATTTTTTTTGCCATTATAATTGATTGACTCATTTTTGTCATATCCATACCATGTAACACCTGTATAATATGGTGTAAATCCGCAAAGCCATCTATCATAATTATCATCTGTTGTTCCTGTTTTTGCAGCAACATCCATTCCAGAAATAGAGCAATATGTAGCTGTTCCATAGTTTCCTTTTACAGGTTCTGTTAATAATTCTTTTACTATGTAAGCAACTTCTTTTGAAAATACTCTTTTCTTTTTCTGCTTTACTTCTACAATAACTTTTTTATTTGATGTCTCAGCTTTTGTATAAAATGTTGGTTCTATATATTCTCCGTCATTCGCAATTGTTGCATATGCCCCAGCCATTTGTAATGGGCTTATTCCTTTGTCTAACCCACCTAATGCAAGTGCTAAATTTTCGTCTTTTGGGCTAAGTGTTGTAATTCCCATTTTTTCAAGATATTTCATGGCTGTTTTTGGTCCTATTTTTTCCATCATTTCTACAAATGGAATATTTTGAGAAGATTCTAGAGCCCTTCTCACAGTTATATTTCCAAGATATTTACTATAGTTTTCAGGTTTGTATCCATCAGCAAATATTGTTTGTTCGTCCGCAAATATTGTTGATCCTGTAAACTCTTTTTTAGCAATTCCAGGAACTAAAACAGCTATTGGCTTTATGCACGAACCAGTTTGCCTAATTGATTGAGTTGCACGGTTTAATCCTCTTGATGTCGTTTTTTTACCAAGTCCACCTACACAACCTACAACTTGCCCTGTTTTATGGTCTATCATAACCATAGCAGCTTGTGAAGAGTCTCCTCCTGTTTTTGATGCAAGTTGATATTTAGTTTTTTCAAATTCTTTTTCCATTTGATTTTGAACAGATGTATTTTGAGTGCTATAAATTGTAAGACCTGCCATATTTACATAGTTTGTGGCAAATGTTTTTGCAATTTTCTTTTTATCTGCAATGTCATCTATTAGTTGTGATATTAACGCATCTGTATGATATGAATAAACTGCATCATCTGTTTCAATTTTTCCTTTTTTAAATTTTAGTCCATTGTCAACATTTGCAACAGCTGTATTATATTCATCTTCATTAATATATTTAAGTTTCAACATTTTTGACAAAACAGTTTTTGTTCTGGTTTTAATCTTTTCTGTATTATCCTTGTCACCATAAGGATTATAGGAATTTGGTGAATTATTAATACCAGCCAAAAATGCACATTCTTCTAATGATAAGTCACTTACCGATTTATTAAAATAATAGTTTGCACCTGTTTCAATTCCATAAACATTTGGTCCTACATAGATTATATTTAAATATAAAGCTAATATTTCATCTTTATTCATAAAAGATTCAAGTATTAATGCTTTCCCCCACTCGTTTACCTTTCTAGAAATCTTACTTGAAGAATCTCCCGTTAAGTTTTTTACAACTTGTTGTGTTATACTACTTCCTCCAAATGATGATGAACCACGGTGAAATACATATGATACTATTGCAGCACTTGTTCTTTTTACATCTACCCCATGGTGCTTATAAAATCTTTCATCTTCTATTGCTACATACGCATTCTTTAAATTGCTTGGAATTTCTGATGCAGAAATTTTATTTTTTGCTTTTTCACTTCCTATTTCCGCTATAGTTTTCCCATCTGTATCTTTAACAATTGAATTTTCATTTTTTGACATTTCCTGTACTAAGCTTTTCCATCTATTTGCTGATACAGCTGTACGTATTCCAAAAATTAAAATTAAAGCAATAATAAGTGATAATATTACTAGATTTATTTTCTTTTTTCTTTTTATTTGTTCTGGGGTTTTTGTTTGCCTTCTTCTATCAGCTTTTTCAAATTTTTGATTATTAGAATTATTTATTATATTTTGAATGTTATCTGTTTTTCTATTTTGTTTTATTCTTTTTTTATTATCTTTTTTTGGTATCTTTATTATGGTTCTTCTTTCTTTTGAATGCTTACTTTTCATTTATCTACCTCTCAAATTTTTTCAATCAAAATTATGTTACAGTTCAGTAACATAATTATAACATATTTTTAAAAATAAATAAATAAATTATTCCATTTTAATAAATTTTATTATATAATATCAATGAATGGAGTGTGAAACATATGATAAATCATGAAGATAACCCAGAATACTTAAACTCATTTTTAGACTATACAATGACAATTTTAAATAAATCACCTAACACTGTTAAAGAATATAACTATGATTTAGCAACATTTTTAAAGTTTATAAAAATGCACTTTGGTTTAACAACTGAAGAAGATTTTTCAAAAATAGAAATTAAAGATGTTGATTTAAATACTATAAAAAAAATCAAATTAGACGATATTCATGCTTTTTTAAGCTATTTAACTACTACATACCACAGCAAAGCCGCAACTCGTGCACGAAAAGTATCAAGTATTAGAGTTTTCTTTAATTATTTATGTGCTAAAGCAAATCTAATTGAAAATAATCCAGCTCAAAATTTGGAAACTCCAAAATTAGATAGACGTCTTCCAAAATATTTAAGTTTAGAAGATAGTCAAAAACTTTTAGAAGTTACAGAAAATGAAGATAATAGAAATTATCAAAGAGATTATGCTATTATCACACTATTTTTAAATTGTGGTATGCGTTTGTCTGAATTGGTTGGAATAAATATAAATGATATAGATTTTTCTGAAAATAAAATGACTGTTATTGGTAAAGGTAATAAAGAAAGAACAATTTATCTAAATAAAGCCTGTGTAAGAGCCATTGGAAATTATTTAGAGGTTAGGCCGAAAGATGGTATTAAGACAGATAAATTAAATTCAAGAAAAGCTCTTTTTTTAAGTGAAAGACGCGAACGTATTAGTAAAAGAACGGTTCAACATATTGTTGATAAAGAACTAATGGCTGCGGGCCTTGATACAAAAAAATATTCAACGCATAAATTAAGACATACTGCGGCTACATTAATGTATCAATATGGAAAAGTTGATATAAGGGCTTTACAGGAAGTCTTAGGGCATGAAAGTATTTCTACTACAGAAATTTATACCCATGTTGCCAATCAGCAAGCAAGAAATGCTATTGAAAGTAATCCATTAGCAAATTTCAATAAATAACAAGGTGCCCTAATTAAAGGACACCTTCTTCTTTCAGTTTATATACGTTTAATGATACCCAAAGGTATTCAGCAAGTTTTTCTTTGGCTATATTAGATGGATTACAAATATATTTTATATTAGTTGTTCCATTTTCATAATACAACAAAGTAAACTCGACTTTATAAATATCTTGCTTTTTATATTCTATTGAAGTAACTTCCTTCTTAATGTCGTTAAATACATTTTCTAGAATATCATAAATATCCTTGTACGACATATTTTTGTCCGGAGAAGACCAATCAATATCATATCTATCATTGTTTCTTGAAATATAAACTGAAATTTGAGCTTTTAACTCATACCGGTTTGAACTGGCGCTTTTATGGAAGTTTTTATTAAACGGTATAATTTTATTCCTCATTAAAATACCTCCTTATTGATACAAACCTTTTAAGTTGCTATATAGATTATACAATGTTTTAATACATAATTCAACGTTTTCCTCTAAAAACTGGGAATTTTTAATTTGTCTCCTTCTTTTAAGTTTGCACTTGCTAAATTATTTACATTTTTTAATTCATTAACAACATACCTTATATCTTTACCTTCAAAGTATTTATTGTTCTCTAATTCTTCTTGAGCTATTGACCACAATGTATCTCCAGCACACACATATTCTTCCTTATATTTTGTTTCTACATTTGAATATGCTTTAGTTGCAAAAATTACTATTGAACTTATTAAAATTGCTAATATTACATTACTTCTTATAAATTTTGTTTTATTTACTATTCTCATTATAATTACCTCCAATTTGCATTAAGAATATTTGTTTGCTTTGTAAGATAATTATATACGAACACTTATTCTTTGTCAATAGATTTTAGAAAAAATGTTCGTCTTTTTTATTTTATCGTTACATTTCAGTAGGAAAAATCCCTGAAATACCTGTGAATGATATTTTGAATATATTTCGAATGTGACCAAAATAGTGTTACAAATTCTTAAGTAAATGCTCTAAAGGGTCCTGCCTTCGGGTATTGTTAGAGTATTTACATTAGAATTTGTTAACATTATGTAGGGAACCTGAGAAAATATGAAAAATATCATTCACAGGTATTTCAGGGATTTTTATTACTGAACTGTAACATTTTATCTTTTAAAATTAAATCTATAATAATACGGTTTTATATCATTCAATAGTTCGTCCATATATACCATGTTTCCATAGCTATCTTGAACCTTTAAATTTGGAAACGTTTTTAGCATTTTCTTGTCTCCCCAATATTTATAAATAAAATTAGATAATTTTTTATCATTATAAATATCATCATATTTTTGCATAATTATTTCTTTGTCTGGTACATTTAAATCATAATTATGTACCATTCTTACTAAAAAGAATGATAACGCTATTCCTGTTGCAATACAATCAACAAGTAGCAATATCGTAACTGTCGTTGCAAGTACCTCCAATGCTTTAACAGAAAGTTTGCTTTTTATACAATTTATTAGTCTGTCTATTCTAGGATTAAATGATGCAATTAGATATAATGCTAGAAATCCCCAAAATATTGAAAAATAAACACATATTCTTCCATTTATATTAAGTGGCATGTCTGAATAGTCCCACCATTTTACACCTAATAACATCTCACCTATCCAACTAACCAGATATTCAACAATTGAACCAACTATAAAACCTCCAATGAATAGTCGGGTATAGTTTTTTGAATATTTATGTAAGAAAATAATCATTATTGCTGCACCTAGTCCATATAT
The DNA here is from genome assembly GCA_945865665.1 of uncultured Clostridium sp. Taxonomy (GTDB): domain Bacteria; phylum Bacillota; class Clostridia; order TANB77; family CAG-508; genus CAG-269. The sequence continues at coordinate 102,516 of CAMBEE010000001.1, forward strand.
CGCACAAAATGGTCCATATAAAAAGCTCTGCCTACTTTCCCATACTCCTTTTGTTATTATTCCGAATATTGTTTCTATTATATATCCTACTACACTATATATTATGAAGTATGCCAGTATTCTCCATACTGACAACCCCATAATTGTAAATTTTTTCTTTTGATTTGTAGTTTTAGTATTTGTTTGCTCCAATTTATTATCTATTTCCGCTTCTTTATTGCTTTTTTTTACTGTATTTTTTATTTCAGCTTCTTTACTGCCTTTTTCAACTTTATTTTTTATTTCATTTTCTTTCATAACTTATTTTCACTCCATTATATTTTATAATAAATTTTTTAGTTCTTTTATCTTCTTGTTATAAAATTCTATAGCACTCTTATATGTATCTTTACTTTCTAAATCCACATCAACCATTTTAAGTAAATCAATTGATTTTTTAGAACATCCTTGTTTAAGCATTTCAATATACTTTTCAACAAAGCCAGGTTCTTTATTTAATATTTTAGATGCAATAGCAATAGCTGAAGAGACACCTGTACAATATTTATACACATAAAAATCACTATAAAAATGAGGTATTCTTGCCCATTCATATTTAATTTGTTCATCTATATTAACATCAGGTCCAAAGTATTTTTTATTTAAATTATAATATAAATTATTCAAGTCATCAGATGAAAGCATAACATTATTTTCAATTTTATCATGTACATCTTTTTCAAATTCTGCAAACATTGCTTGTCTAAATAAAGTTGCTCTAATCATTTCTAATAACTCATATAACAATTCTGCTTTTTTCCTATTATCTTTTTCATTTTTGATTTGATAATCACTTAATAAAATTTCATTAACTGTTGACGCAACTTCTGCAACCATTATTGTATAATTAGCATTTAATACATTTTGCTCTCTATTTGAATAATATGAATGCATACTATGGCCTAATTCATGTGCTATAGTACTTACATCTCTTTTACTATTTACAAAATTAGTTAACACATATGGATGTACTCCATATACACCCATACTATATGCTCCTCCTCTTTTATTTGGTTTTGCATATACATCTATCCATCTATTATCAAAAGCTTCTTCTAATTTGTTTATATACTCTTTACCTAATATTTGTAGTGCATTTAAAACTTCTTGTTTCGCATCCTCAAATGTTATTTCATCTTTTCCTTGCTCACATGGATTTACATATAAATCATACATATGCATCTCGTCTAATTTAAGCATTTTCTTTTTTAATTTTATGAATTCGTAATTTACATTCATATCTTCATTAACCGCTTCTATTAGTCTTTCATATACCTTAAGACTTGCATCATCATTATCAACCGCCCTTTCTAAACTTGAATTATACTTTCTAAGTTTCGCTATAGTTGATTTTGCTTTTACATTTGAAATATACATTTCTGTAATTGTATTTATGAATTCACTATATTTGTTATACATTAAATTAAAAGCTTGTTTTCTTACATTTTGGTCCTTGCTCTTTAAGTATAAAGTATATGTGCTATCTGTCATTTCAACTTCTTTACCGCCTTCGTCAATTAAAGTACCAAATTTAAACTCTGCATTTGTTAATGTATCAAATGTATTTTCTGGAGCAGATACTGTTTCTGAAAAGTTTGCAAGTATATTTTCTTCTTCTTTACTTAATATATGTTTTTTCTTTTCAAGTATATCATTTATATCTCTTGCATATCCATTGAATCTATCTTCTTTGGTGTATCCTCTTATTGCATTTTCGTCTGCATATGTTATTTCTGGTGTTATAAATGATGTTGCAACACTAAATTCTGTTCCTAATGTTTCAACTTCTTTAAATATTTTTATTCCTTCTTGGTTTGACATGTCTAAATGATATTTTAACATTCCATAAGCATATACTTTTTCAAATTTTTCTAGTGCTTGTTCATATAGTTTATAACAATTATATAAATTATCTGATGTATTACATAGTACCCCTTGATATTCTTTTATTTTTTCTAAAATATCTGTTATCTTACTTTTCTCTTTTTTGAATTGTTCTTCGTTTTCGAAGATGTCTTGTAAGTTCCAGTTGTATTTTTCTTCCATTTTTATCATCCTTTCTTTTGCATTTTATGTTTGAATTGTATCACATTATTAATTTGTTTGCTAGATTTATTTTATAATTTTTAAATTATCACAACAAAATAAATTCCAATTTCATATAATATATAAATGTCGAATGAAAGGAGGTTTTGTAGATTTTGGAATTAGAACATAAAAAAATAGGATTTGTTTTAACAGGTTCATTCTGTACTTTTAGTAAAACAATTCCGAAAATAAAAGAATTAGTTAAAATGGGTGCTGAAGTAATTCCAATTATGTCATATAATGCTTACAACTTAGATACTAAATTTGGAAAAGCCGAAGATTTTATAAATGAAATTGAAGAAATTACAAACAAAAAGATTATTCATACTATACAAGAAGCGGAACCAATTGGTCCTAAACATTTAACAGATATTATGGTAGTTGCTCCTTGTTCTGGTAATACAATGTCTAAACTTGCAAACGATATTATTGATACCCCTGCTACTATGGCTGTAAAATCTCATTTAAGAAATAATTTACCAGTTGTTATCGCTGCTTCTACTAATAATGCTTTAAGTGGCAATGCTTCTAATATTGGTACTTTACTTAATAGAAAAAATTATTATTTCGTTCCTTTTAGACAAGATAATCCTATTACTAAGCCACGTTCTGTTGTTTTTGATTTTGATTATCTTATAAAAACTATTGAGTCTGCTTTAGATGGAAAACAGATTCAGCCTATACTACTTTAATTAAACTTACATTATTATGAATAATATTTAAAATAGTGTATAAAATTTTATTAATATACGGTATTGACAAAATTTTAAAAATTATGTTATACATTATACAGTAGATCAAGACTCCGGAAACCTACGAGGCCCGGGGTTGTTTTTTACTAAAAAATTCTACAAGGAGAAAAAATGAAAAAAAATTTTAAAAATGGGGTTTCCTAAAAATTATGAAAAATTATTAGAATACATAAGCTAAATTAATTTTAAGCTTATGTATTCCGATTTTTGATTTCGACAAAATTTAATAAATTTGTGAGACAAATTCGGACTGTCCCTACTGTCCCAAAATCTCTTTTAATTCTTCATTCCTTTTAACCTTCTTAGTGGTTGTCTTAATAAGTTCCTTATCAGTCAAAATCATATTCATAATATGTTTATATCTAGGAACAGTAGTATTAACCTCATTTTTTATTCTATTCCAAATAATATCTCTAATCTCATCAAAAGAAATATCACCATATTTTTGTTTTACTTCATCTTTATTATAAACAACCTTAACAGAAAGTTTAACATCATTTTTATCAACTTCGTCAGGCATTCCAAATACCATGCATTCATCTATTAAATCTATTCTATTAACTAGTGTTTCTATTTCCTCTGGGAAGATTTTTTTACCATTTTTAAGAACTATCATATTCTTTTGTCTACCTGTTATAAAAATAAAGCCATCTTTATCAATATAACCTAAATCTCCAGTGTAGAACCATCCATCTTTAAGTACTTTATTTGTTTCTTCTTCGTTTTCATAGTAACCAAGCATTACATTTGGTCCTTTTGCACGTAACTCCCCTATACCGTTATCGTCTTTATTTACAATTTCAACAGTCACATTTTCCATTGGAACTCCTATTGAACCTGTTCTTGATTTATACATATTTTCTGCTGCAATAACTGGTGATGTTTCTGTTAAACCATATCCTTGTGCTAAATTTATTCCTAAATCTATAAATCCTTTTTGTATTTTAGGGTCTAATGGTGCTCCACCTGAAATTACAAATCTCATTTTTCCGCCTAATTGGTCAATTAACTGTTTGAATAATTTTCTTCTAATATCTATATGGAATTTTAATAAGAAGTTACTAACTCTTATAGCATTTTTTATAAGTTTTGTTTTTCCCTGTTTATCAATTTCTTTTACCACTTTATTGTAGATTGCTTCTACCAATAGTGGTACGCCAACAAATACAGATACTTCATATTCTTTTAAGTTTTGTGCCACATATCTTAATCCATCTGGGAATGATGTCCTAGCACCACATGCTAACATAACGATTAGACATGTTGAACCAAATATATGGTGCATTGGTAAAAATGCTAAATTTGAGTCTGTGCTTCTAATGTCTTCAACTCTTTGCATTGCATATACATTTGATGCAATATTTTTTTGTGATAGCATTACAGCTTTTGATTTTGATGTTGTTCCAGATGTGAATAACAAAATATTCATTGCATTTTCATCTATTTTTGCTGATATATATTCTTTGTTTCCTTCTTCTAGTAATTTTTGTCCTTCCTCTTTTAATGTATTTATATCTTTATATCCTGCTAGTTTTGACATACAAATATATTCTTTAACATTTGTATTGTTTCTGTTTTTTATTTCTTCTATTTTTTCTATGTATTTTTCGTCAAAATATATTGCATCTGCTTTACTTCTCATTAATGAGCTTTCTAGTTCATCTATTTGTAAATCTTTGTCTAATGGAATTGATACTATTCCGCCTAATAGACTTGTTAAGTGTCCCAGTGCCCATTCATATCTATTTCGTCCCAAAATGGCTATTCTTTTATTTTTAAATCCCATACTGTATAATTTAGTACCTAATGCATTTATTTGTTCTAAAAGCATTTTATAAGTTATATTTTCGTATGTTTTGTTTTTTCCTTCTTGGTGTTTTACTATAAATGCTATATTGTTTGCATATGTTTTGGCTGAGTTGTATATTAGTTCTTTTATGTCCTTAAATTCTTGGACTATTTTTTCTTTTTTCATTTTTATTTTCCTTCCTTAAAATACGAAATCTGTCAAAATTATTTTTAACAGATTAGTCTTGTTAGCAGTTGAATTAAATTACAATTGCTTTTACAATAATACACTATTTTTAAAAATTTGTCACTAGTCTTGGTGGTCAGTTGTTACAGTTCAGTAAGGAAAATCCCTAAAATACCTGTGAATGATATTTTGAATATATTTCTAATGTGACCAAAATAGTGTTACAAATTCTTAAGTAAATACTCTAAAGGGTCCTGCCTTCAGGTATTGTTAGAGTATTTACATTAGAATTTGTTAACGTCATGTAGGAAACCTGAGAAAATATGAAAAATATCATTCACAGGTATTTTAGAGATTTTTCCTACTGAACTGTAACGGTCAGTTATTATTTTAAAATTTCTGCATATTCATTAAAGAGGTGAATTTATTTGAGACAAAAAAGTAAACTATTTCTAATAAATGGTGCCATACTAACAAGTACATCACTACTTATGAAATTTGCAGCACTTATTTTCAATATATACATATCAAATCAAATAGGTTCAGAAGCGGTTGGTGTATTCAGCTTAGTAATGGCTGTATACCTATTTTTCATAACTGTTGCAACATCTGGATTAAACATTGCTGTAACTGTTATTGTTTCAGAAAAGTTTGCTTTAAATAAAAATAAACAAGCTATAAAGGCAATACGTACTTGTATATTTTTCAGCTTATTATTAGGAATAACTGCAGGTGGACTAATTTTATTTTTTTCTGATTTTATTACAAATAAATGCTTACACAATATGGTTTCTTCTAAGCCATTATTTTATATTGCTATTGGCTTACCTTTTATTGCAATGTCTTCTTGTATCAGTAGTTATTTTACCACTGTACGAAAGGCTTATAAAAATGCAATTACCCAAGTTTTTGAATTTACAATTAAAATGATTGCAACAATAATATTGCTAAAAATAAATATAGCTAATGGTGTAGAAGCGGTTTGTATTTCGCTTATTTTAGCTGATGTAATTGCAGAAGTATGTTCTTTTACATTGATTTTTATTTTGTATATTATAGATATAAGACTTAAAAAATTGGAAGATGTCCGTTCATTTGGACAAAGATTTAATATTTTAAAAATTGCTTTTCCAGTAGCTGTTACATCATATATACGCTCTGGGCTTTCAACTTTAAAACAATTGATAATTCCTACCCAACTTGAAAAGTCTGGAATTTCTTGTAGCAGAGCTCTTTCACAATATGGTATGATTAATGGAATGGTACTTCCAGTTATAACATTTCCAACTGTTCTTACAGATTCTTATAGTATGCTTTTAATACCAGAATTTTCAACATATGTAGCACAAAAAAATTATAAAGCAATTAACTATGTTGCAAATAAGATTTTTAAAATTACTTGTGCATTTTCTATGTGTGTTTGCAGTATATTTTTTATATTTTCAAATGATTTAGGGCTTGCTATTTATAACAATATTGAAACTGGGTACTTTTTTAAGGTATTTACTCCATTTATATTTTTTATGTACATGGACCATATTATCGACTGTATTTTAAAAGGCTTGAACAAACAGTTTGGTGTTATGTGCTGTAATATTTTAGATTTAAGTATTACTACTTGCTTTATTTATTTTTTGCTTCCTGTTTTAGGCATTAAAGGATATGTACTTTCTATCTTTTTTAGTGAAGTATTAAATTTTAGCATTAGCCTTTTTCAGTTGTATAAGTATTCTAAAATAATGCCTAATTTAATAGACTGGATTATTGTTCCTTTAATTTGTAGCTTAATTGCTTATTTTATAACAAATATTTTCCACTTTAACTTAATTACTCTTACCATTAATTTAATTTTTAATGTATTGTTTTTTGTTTTAATTTATATAATAAGTTTCTTTATAATAAATTTACTTAGACAAAAAAATAGCTAGAAATACACTAGCTATTTTTTTAAATCTATTTTAACCACTCAGGATTTGCTAAATACCAATCAATAGTCTTAACAATACCGTCTTCAAACTTAGTCTTTGGATACCAACCAAGTTCATTTTTTATTTTTGTTGGGTCAATTGCATATCTATAATCATGTCCTTTTCTATCCGCAACATGTTCAATTAGATCTTCAGATTTACCTAATCTTTGTAAAATCAATTTAACAATTTCAATATTTCTTCTTTCATTGTGTCCACCAATGTTATATCTTTCACCAGCAACACCATTATGGAATACTAAATCAATTGCTTCACAATGGTCTTCAACATATAACCAATCTCTAATGTTTAATCCTTCACCATAAACAGGTAATTTTTCGTCATTTAATGCTAATTTAATCATATGAGGAATTAATTTTTCATTGTGTTGATATGGTCCATAGTTGTTTGAACAGTTTGTTACATTTACATTCATTTTAAATGTTTCATGATATGCAAATGCAATTAAATCTGAACTTGCTTTTGATGCTGAATATGGACTACTTGGTTTAATTGGAGATTTTTCTGTAAAATATCCATCTTCTTTAAGTGAACCATAAACTTCATCTGTTGATATATGAACAAATTTATTTGGACTTCCTTCTCCCCATACTTGTTTAGCTGCTTCTAATAAAGTATGTGTTCCTATTACATTTGTGTGTGTAAATATAAATGGATTTTTAATGCTGTTATCAACATGTGATTCAGCTGCAAAGTGAATTACACCATTTATATCATATTTTTTAAATAAATCTAGTACAAAATCAAAATCACAAATATCTCCTTGTACAAATGTTATTTTGTCCATTACTTTTTTTAAATTATCTAAGTTTCCTGCATATGTTAATTTGTCTAATACCACTACTTTATAGTCAGGATGTTTATTTACAAAATATTCTGCAAAGTTTGCTCCTATAAATCCTGCTGCACCTGTTACTAATACATTTTTACTCATTTTAAATACCTCTTTCTTTCGAACGAATTTCAACCAATGGGGACGTTCTTAAATTGGTTGAAATTCCTTTAAATTATTTTATTTTTTTATTCAACCAATTTAAGAACGTCCCCATTGGTTGAATTTATAAATTACTAAATAAATCTGTTTCTTTTAATTCTTTAAGTGATGGCCATTTTCCGTCTTTTTCAGATGTTAATAAATCTTCTGGTTTTAAATCACCCATAGGCCATTCAATTCCTATATCTGGGTCATCCCATTTAAGTCCACCTTCTGATTCATGGTTATAAACATCATCACATTTATAAGCGAATTCAGCTTCATCTGATAAAACTAGAAATCCATGTGCAAATCCTTTTGGTATCATAAACATTTTTTTATTTTCTTCTGTTAATACAACACCTTCCCATTTTCCATATGTTTTGCTTCCTGGTCTTAAGTCGACTGCAACATCAAATACTGAACCTTTAATACATCTAACTAATTTTGATTGTGTATTTTCTTTTTGGAAATGTAATCCTCTTAAAACACCTTTTTTTGATTTTGATTGATTATCTTGTACAAAGTCATAATTTAATCCTAATTCTTCAAAATCAGCCTTGCTGTACGTTTCCATAAAGTATCCTCTGTTATCACCAAATACTGTTGGTTCTACAATACATACACCTTCAATAGATGTATCAATTTTTTTAAATTTTCCCATTTTAATTATCTCCATTCTTTCAACATTATTCGACAAATCATTGAGACATATTTGGACTGTCCCACTTGTCCTATTTTATTAAAGCTTTTAAATATTTTCCATAGTCTGTTTTCATATATTTATCAGCTAATTTAGATAATTGTTCTGCTGTTATCCATTTGTTTTGATAAGCTATTTCTTCTGGGCAACATACTTGCATTCCTTGTCTTTTTTCTATTGTTTGTACAAAGCTTGCTGTTTCTAGTAATGCATCATGTGTTCCTGTATCAAACCAAGTCATACCTCTTCCAAATGTTTCAACATATAATTTGTTCATTTTCATGTATTCTTCATTTACTGTTGTTATTTCTAATTCTCCTCTTGCTGATGGTTTTACATTTTTAGCAATTTCTACAACATCATTTGTATAGAAATATAATCCTGGTACAGCATAGTCAGATTTTGGATTTTCCGGCTTTTCTTCTATTGATATTGCTTTGCCATTTTCATCTATTTCGACAACACCATAAGCTCTTGGATCTTTTACTTTATATCCAAATATTGTTGATTCATTTTCTCTATCATTTGCTCTTTTTAGCATTTCTGATAAATGAGAACCATAGAACATGTTGTCACCTAGAATCATTGCAACATTATCTTCTCCGATAAAATCTTCACCAATTATAAATGCTTCTGCAAGTCCATTTGGTTTTTCTTGTATTTTGTATTCAAATTTCATTCCCCATTGTGAACCATCACCTAATAATGTTTTAAATGTCTCATTGTCTCTTGGTGTTGTTATAATTAATACTTCCCTGATTCCTGCTTCCATTAATACTGATAATGGATAGTAAATCATTGGTTTGTCGTATACTGGCATAATTTGTTTTGATATAGCATGTGTTAATGGATATAATCTTGTTCCACTTCCTCCTGCTAAAATAATTCCTTTTCTGTTTTTCATTTTACATTCATTCCCTTCATTTAAAACTAAATGTTAATTAAAAATTTATTATTAAAATTTATTTCAGCTTTATTCTTCTATATTTTTTGCTTCTTCTAAATATCTTCTTAAACCATCTTTCCACTCTGGAACAACTATTCCACATGCTTCAAGTTTTGCTTTTGACATTTGAGAGTTAAATGGTCTTTTAGCTTGTGTAACTTTCATCATTTCAATATATTCTTCTGTTGTTACAGGATTTACTTTACATTCAATTCCTTGTTCTTTTAAGATTTCTTTTGTAAAGTCATACCATGTTGTATATCCATTATTTGTTGCATTATATACTCCATAAGGTATTTTTTTTGTTACTGCTTGATATATTATTTCTGTTAAATCTTTTGCATATGTTGGACTTCCATGTTGATCTGATACTACACTTATTTCATCTCTTGTTGAACCCAATTTTGTCATTGTTTTAACAAAATTATTTCCACCAACTCCATATAACCATGCTGTTCTAAAGATGTAGTATTCATCCATATTTTTTTCTATTCCTTCTTCACCATGCAACTTTGTTTTTCCATATACTGTTACAGGTGCTTTTGTATCATCTTCTTTATAATCTTTTGAAACATCTAAATCTCCACCAAATACATAGTCTGTTGAAATATGTACTAGTTTTGCTCCAGCTGCTTTTGCTGCTTTTGCAAGATTTGTTGGTCCATCTCCATTTATTTTATCTGCTAATTCATAGCATTCTTCTGCTTTATCAACAGCTGTAAATGCTGCACAGTTTATTACATAATCAGGTTTTAAATCTGTAATAAATTTCATAACAGCGTCTCCGTCTGTTATGTCTAATTCTGCTACATCTGTTGCTATTATTTCATTTCCTTCTGCAAATTTTTCTTTTACTTCTTTTGCGAGCATTCCATTTGCTCCTGTTACTAAAATTTTCATTTTTTTACCTTCTTTCTTTTATTTAAGAAATTTTTGTATTTTACCGTTACAATAATATCATTAAAAAGCAAAAAGTGCAAGTATTTCTTGCACTTTTTACAATAATATAATTCTTACAAATGTATATATTTTATTATATTAACAAAACCTGAAACTAAAATAAATATTATTAATATAACATAAAATTTATTTTTATTCTCATTTTTAAAGAGTTCCTTTAGTAAAGCAGAACATACAATTAAGTTCATAATATCATTAACAAAAAAGATTCTGCTTCCTGATGCAAAAATCGTAGGTGAAAAGCTCAAAGCAAGCGAAGCACAAATTCCAGCAAAATATATTAATGTATATACAATTGATTTTTTTAAGTCTTTAAAACTATAAAAAACTAATACACTTAACAATAGTAAAACAAAAGTTCCAATTATTATTTGAAAATATTTAAATGGGCTACATATTGTATCTATAGAATATGTACTAAATGAAAATAATAATTCATTTAATTTAGCTTCTATATTAAAACTTACAACTCTTGAAAATAAAGCATTAAAAGGTATTGTTTTTAATAAAGAGTATCCTAATGGTATTATGGATAAAATTGTTCTATTTTTATCTTTACTTTTTATTGATAATAATGTTATTGCTATTGAAATTATTAATATAATCAATGGGCTTTTATTTATCAAATGGTCAATTGTTAATGAACCACCTAGAAATATTTTATCAAACATAGATAACATATCAAAGTCTTGATAATATCTTAATAATTCGGCTTCAAATCTAACATTATTTCCCTTTACAGCAAAAGATGTTATAAAAACCATTATTGTAAGTATATAATTAAATATCATAGCTTTAGGAATTTTCTTTTTTCCAATTATTGATAAAATTAATAGTATAGTGGAAAATACAACCAATACTGCTCCTGTTTGTTCAATATTGCTTGCCAAAACTCCTGATAAAAAGTATATAATATATTCCCATTTTTTTATCTTTTGACAATTTAATATTTTTACAAATGGTATCATTGCAATCACCAATGCTGTAGTAGGCCATAAATAATTAAATGCACCAGTTATCCATATTACAGCTTCTCCCAATATTAATTCATCAATACATAAGAATAGTGAAATTATCATAAATAACATAACTCCCTTATTTCCTATTTCTTTTTCTGTACTTATATTTATTATTTTATAAATTGAATAAATCAATATAGTTATTACAAATGCATTTGCAAGTATAAATATTTTTGTATTAATATTTAAAAATATTGTACACAGTCCTAGAGCTATTATTCTTCCTCCCCATAAAGTTCTAAATTCTTTAGCCCATGTAAAAAAAGTAAAAATACTGTTAAATGTGTTTTTATATACCACGTCATCTGGTGTATTATTTAATGGTATTGACATTACTATCAAACCGCAAATAAAAATTATTCCAAATATAATAATATTTTTTAATTTATTTTTTTTCATTATTTTCTCCAATTATTGTTAAATTTTTATAATATACTTTATCTAATTTTTTATAATCTTCTTTGTAATCTTTTTTAATAATTCCAACACTGTATTTATCATTCAAAATATTCTTATTTAAGAAAATCCCAACTATATAAATATATCCATCTTTATCCATTTTATCAAAATTATCAAGCAAATTTTTGTCATCAATTATAGTTTTTACTTTATAATTTTTATCATTATTGCTTAATATAATTGTATAATTGAAATAATAATTTCTTCCTTCTCCCAAAGTATAGTTATAACGTTTTTTTAATTCTTCTTCATTCATTTTTTTCTTTACAGTTATTTTAGAAAAAGTATTTCCTTGTTCTATACTTTCAATTTCAAATGTTTCATTATTATTTTCAACCATTTGAACGTCATCTTTTATTGAGACTTTTTTAGGTACTATATTATTTATATAATATATTGCTGCTCCTAAACAAACTATTATAAAAAATATTAAAGAAAGTACTATTAAATTTATATTTTGTATTTTTTTCATTTCTAATATCTTTCCTCTCATAATATATAAATTTGGTTGAAAAACAATTTAAATTAATGATATTCAAATTTATAATTATTTTTCAACCTAATTTTTTATTTTATATTAATTTTTTTATCAACAATATATTGTGGTCTTTGTTTACATTCATCATAGATTCTGCCAACGTATTCAGCAATAATCCAAATAGACATCAATTGAATACCTGCAAAAAATGTTATAACAACCATTATTGAAGTCCATCCAGCTGATAAATTAGGAGAATGGCAAGCAAAAGAAACTAATGCATAGATCAATAATATAACTGATATTACAATTGATATCATTCCTAAAGCCCCAACTAATTTTAAAGGTTTTGTTGAAAAACTAATTATACCATCTGAAGCTAATTTTAACATTTTCTTTAATGGATATTTTGTTTCTCCAGCAAATCTTTCTTTTCTTTCATATTCAAATGGAGCTTGTTTATATCCAACCCAGCTGAATAATCCTCTTAAAAATTTATTGTGTTCTGGTAAAGAATTTACAGTATCTACAACTTTTCTATCAACAAGTCTGAAATCTCCTGTATCTTTTGGAATTTCGACATCTGATAATGCATTTAAAGTTTTGTAGAACATTTTTGCTGTAAATAATTTAAATGCACTCTCCCCTTCTCTTGATTTTCTTTTTCCGTAAATTACTTCGTTTCCTTCTTCCCATAATTTTAACATATCTGGTATTAGTTCTGGTGGGTCTTGAAGGTCTGCATCCATTATTACTATTGCATCACCTGTTACATATTGAAGTCCTGCTGTTACTGCTGCTTGATGTCCAAAGTTTCTTGAAAATGATATTACTTTAACATCTGTATCTTTTTTTGCAATGTCATCAAGAATTTCTAATGTTTTGTCTTTACTTCCATCATTTACAAAAATTATTTCATGATCATAATTTTCTAATTTTACTAAATTTTCTTTAACTCTTTTGTAGCATTCTTCTGCAACTTTTTCTTCGTAGTACATTGGTATTACTAGTGTTACTTTTTTCTTTTCCATATATATCTTCTCCTTTTTTATATAATAGAAAATTTATAATTTTCTATATACAATGATTTTAATTTATTTGTGCTTAAAAGTCAATATTATTTTTCTTAAACTATTTGTCAAACCATATGTTCCTACCAATATAAATATTGGAATATGATTAATTAAATACCTTGATCTACCTTCAAATAATAATATAAATAAAATTATTCCAATTATTGTTATTTTACATATGTCTATATTCTTTTTGTTTTCTTTTCTATTATTTGAAAATATTAACCCAATTGTTACCAAAATCCATGATATTTGCATTATATTTGCAGTAATATTTTTATATATTTTTGTAGTTGGATCAACGAATTTTTGAACTTTTTTTGCTATATTACTTTTATTATAAAAAATTTCTGAATTCCAGTATCCCTCTTGTCCATAAAAAAATGTTCCATCTGATAATATCCAATTTGCCTTATTATATAGAAATTTGGAATATCCCAATACCCCGAAATCTTTTAATCTTTCTTTTATTATTTTTATATTATGTTCTTTTTTGGCTTTACTTCCAGTAATAGCTACAGTTCCACTTACGTCATTTTCATTGTATGCCCCATATAACGTTTGATTTTTTCCCTCTGTTTTAAAATCATTTGGTCTTTCTTGCATTCCCATCATTAAAAAATGTACAAATGATACTGAATTATTTTCATATTCTTCCTTAGAAATAATTTTGCCTAAATTTTTTTCTTTGATTTTTGAATATCCAGAAAAATATCCCCCAAATCCAATTACAAATATGGCAATTATTATTAATATATACTTAGATTTTTTTATAAAATCTTGTCTAGTAAATTTTATATTATTAATATTTAAAATTTCTACTAGTATAATTGCTATTGGCATAATAGCTACTGTTGGTTTTAATGTTATTCCAAATGCAGTTATTATACTATTCAAAAATATCAATAAATATTTTTTTACATCTTTACATGATTTTTCTTTTTGCTTTATATATAAATATAATATCATTATAGGAAATACCATTGTTATAGTATCTGTATATGGTATTAATATATTAGGTGAAAATATCATTAATGGTAATATAAAAATTAATGATAAATATGCTTGTTTTTTTCCTAAAATTTTTTTTGCACATAAAAATGTAAAAACTGCTGATATATCAACAACAACAATATTGAAAATTGTTGCTATAAAGAAAGCTCTTGATGCTGTTAAATTATGTATAAATATTTTAAAAAATGCAAATAAATATTTCATTAAAAGTAATATACCAATGTTATTAGGATATCTAGAAAAATATATACTAAACAAATCATCTCCGTTTATTAATGCAAGAGCATTATTTATTACTAGGCTACAATCCCATCCACATGAGGTATATGAAAATTTTGCCAATAAAAATTGCAATAAAAAAATTACTAAAAATATGAAAAGTCCAAAAATCCATTTTGGACTTTTCTCTAAAAAACTGCAATTTTTCTTTTTATACTCATAATATATAATTAGCAGCATTAAATAAGCTAAAGCCGTCACTATTATCATTACAGGTATACTATAATTAAAAGCTATAGTTTTATTAAAAAATAAAGTATTTAATAGAACTATACTAAAAAATATCGAAAATATTATCGAAATTATTTTAATCACTATTCTCTCTAAATTTTTCATTTTTAATATTTTCTCCTTTATAAAGTACAATTATTTTTCTTTTGTTGTTTCATTTTTACTCTCTTTTTTAAAAACAAATAATTTGCTAAAAATATAATTAGATACAATTATAACTATTTGTGATATTATCTTTACTATTTTATCGTTGCAACGTAATACAGTTACACCTAGCCACATTATTATCATATCCATTATAAGTGTTGTTACTCTTGCTAAAACAAATTTACTAGCTTCTTTTACTTTGTTTTTTTCACTACTTTCAAAAACATATTTTCTATTGGTAAAATACGCAAATGTAACACCTGCCACCCATGATAAAATATTTGCAATTTGTAACTGTATTGCGTTATCTGGATTTAAAAATGTATACACAGATGCATAGTATACTATTAAAGACACAACTGTTGTTAATACTCCAAATATTAAATAATTTATTACTTCTTTATATTTTTTATATAACTCTGTTATTTTTTCCATTTACTTTTCCTCTTCTAAATTTTTATAATACATCATTATGCTATAATCATAGTCATCCATTATAACATATATTTTTTGTAGCATATATTTCTATCAACATTTCCTAATATACCACTTGTCTGTCCAGAACTTGTATATTGCCAAATAGAATATTTTCCATTATATCCAGGATCATTAGCTCTATAACTTGCAATCCAAGTATCATACGCTGACAAATCTGACATATTTAGATAATTATATGCCCAATCAACGTTACAGTATATTATTGGAACGTATCCAGCATTTTGTATTACTTCACAAAATAGTCTTGCTAGATATGTACGTGTGTTTTTGTCTAAATTTTGTGTTCTTGGTATATCTGATGGACTTTCTAATTTGGGTGCTTCTATATCAATTGCTATAGGATAATCAATTTTATATTTTTTAACTCTTTCAACCACCCAATTAGCTTCTTGAATTGCTTCTTCACCATTTGTAGCTTGTGTTACAAAATAAACTCCAACAGGTAGCCCAGCTTGTCTTGCTCCTTGCATATTTAATCTAAACTGAGTATCTTCATTAAGTGTTCCTCTTGAACCATAACCTCTAAATCCAGCTCTTATAAAAGCAAAGTCTACTCCATCTCTTTTTACAAGTCCCCAGTTAATACTTCCATTAAACTGGCTTACATCTATTCCTTTATATGATCTTTTTTCTTTTTTAGGTACTAACCTTATTTCTATTGCCTCAATTCTTCTTCTTTGTCCAACTGTCCCTGCTGTTTCTCCATCTCTATACCAATCTGTCCATCCTTTATCTTGTATATGTACTTTATATTCCACTGTATATTTATCCATATTTTCAAGCATTATTTCTATAGCTTCTATTCTATAGGCCATTCCAGATGTTCCAGCCATGTTTCCATTTTGTTGCCAGCCTTGCCAGCCTATATTTTCTACATGAGTTCTATACACAATTTTAGCGTTTTGTGGTGCATTTAATAGGTTGATATTTAAAGCCTCTACTCTATACCCTAATCCTGTTGTACCTGACATATTTCCATCTTTTACATAACCCTGCCATCCAATTTCTTGTACATGAGATCTATATTGAACATGTAAACTATTGTCTATATTAAACGTAACGGAGTCTTTTACAAGTACAGTGTTGTCACTAGTATAAACTTCTATATATATTTTATGTTTTCCTTCAGACATTTCAGATGGGTCAATAGAAAATTCAAATCCCGGATTAGGATTTTCTATTTCTGTTCCAAATCCTTCTACCGATTTTATAACGTCTTTTCTTTCTTTATATGTTATAAGTTTGTCTTCAACAACTTGATAATTATTGTCTATATAAGCTCTAATTTTAGTATTAGAAACATTTGACATTTTCCATCCACTTATCTTTATAGTATTTAAGTTATAATATGTATAATCATTAGTTGGTGTATCTATATACATTTTACCTTTTTTTACTTTAGGAACTATTTTTATTTGTATTGCTTCCAAACGTAAACATTTGCCTTGTGTACCAGCTATTTCTCCATCTGTCTTCCAGTCTTGCCATCCAATGTCTTGCACATGTACTCTATACATAATAGAATAATTTTCTGAATGCTCCAGTTTTATTTTTATTGCTTCAAGTCTTAAGGCATTTCCTTGTGTTCCTGCCATTTCATCATCTTTCTTCCAATTTTGCCATCCAATATCTTGTACATGTACTTGATAATCTATTTTTAAATTATTATCATTATTACCAATAAGTCTTATATTAAGCGCTTCAAGCCTATAGCACTTTCCTTGTGTTCCTGCAACTTCTCCATTTTTAACATAATCTTGCCAACCTAGATTTTCTACATGCGTTCTATATTCGACTCCAAGTGTTTCAATTTTATTTGAATCTTCTGAACTATTCTCTAATACTTGAATATTATCCTCATATGTATTATTTCCTAAATCAGAATTATTTAGTGTGGCATTATTTTCTATAATATTATTAACAGACTCTGTATTTTCATTATTACTTTCATTTATTGCACTATTTTCTGTTTTATTTGTAGTATTATTTATTATTTCATTTAAATTGGTGTTGTTTTCACTATTTTCTAATTGATTTTCTTCTTTAGTTAATTCATTATTTGTTATATCTTTTACATTATCATTACCCAAATTCAATGCTTTTACATTATGCCCTATATTTAATAAAGCATTTAATAAAATTACTAAAATTGTAATAATTGCTAAAAATCTACTTTTTTTCATAACCATTATACCCTTTTCTATAAAATATAATTTTATTATATATTTTTATTATATATTTTTATTATATATTTTTAAAATCGTAAAATCAATGTTTTTATTTGGAAATTTAAGCTGTTTGTTTCCAATTCATAACAACAATTCCAACTATTACAAGACTTGCACCTATAATTCCAGCTGTTGTTATATTTTCTTTGAATATAAATTTAGATGCTACTAAAGTTAATACTTGTACAATTCCTGTACATATTGGCATTATATAGCTTAAATCAAACATAACAACTATTCTTGTAAATAATAAGAAACTACATAGATAGCAAACTAATCCTGCTAAACTTATTAAACTTATCCCAAAGTTTGCAGTACCTTCAGATACTGACAAACTTCCTGGATTTCCACCTTTTTTCATAAGTATTAATCCTGAAAGAGTTAATACTAAATATATTAATACTAATACAAATTTCATAACGTTTTTTCTCCCTTTGATCATTAGAATTTCTCCTCGTTTTTTATATTAAATTTTATTATCTTCATCTTTTTTTGCTCTATTTATAATTAGACAATACATTATGCTTAATGGCATATACATTGGTATAATATATCTAAATTCAGTATTAGATGGTCCCATCAAAACAATTATATAATTAAATATTGATGGCAATAATGGAACTAGTAAATAGTATTTTCTTTTATATATAATATAGAAAATTAAGAACATAAGTATCCATAAAGTAAGACCAGCACTAAATAACATTCCAACTATTGGCAGTTGTCTATTATCTGTAAGTTTATCTAATTTATCTAATAAAGAATTATTTATTAATTGTTTAGTTTCTATTCCAAAATCATTAACAATTACACCTTTATCAAATAGTGTTTTATGTTTTTCTGGTAACCAATATCCAGATGTATTGCACAATATAGATTCAATATAATAATTTGGATAATGAGCAAACAATTTTATATTTAAAATTACATATTGTAATTTATGTTCTGTCATATATTCTTTTCTAAAATGTCCCATTTCTGGGTCTGCTAAGCTAGGATTATAAGAAGCGGGTAATTCGTCATATTCTACAAATAAATTTATCTCTTCTCTTTCTTGTTCTGTTAGATTGTCACCATTTAATTTTACAAGTCTTGCCATCGCTTGCATTGGAACACATAATAATCCAAATGATGAACTTTGTGCTACATCAAATACTGCAAATGCTATAGTATTTATTAAATATACACTCAATAAAGTTGATGCAATAAATCCTGTCAATTTTAAATAATTTTTTCTTAATGTTATGTATAAAAATGGTATCAATAATACATATATGTACATTCCATTGTGTCTAACTAATGCAGTTAGTAACACAAATATAAATGATAAAATCATATAAAATTTTGATTTTATAAAATTATCTTTGTTTGTTACAAATTCAAATAATAATATAAAATCCATTACAAATATACTTGCAAATAATGAATCTTTATCTATGCTAATTGCATAAAAAGAAAATACTGGGTTAAAAGCAAAAAATGCTAAAACTAATAAACGTATTTTATAATTAATTCCTTTTTTGGCTAAATAATAAATACTATATGAAATTATTAATGCTGTAAACATCATTTTCAAAATTGTGCAAATAGCCATAGAAATATTCAAATTATTAAATATTGGCATTGTAATATCAATTATAAGTTTTAACGTTAATGTTGTGCATATAGGGCTTCCATTCCACATTGGACTTGTTCCAAGTGCTTCTTTTAATTGCTCCAATGTATCAAATCCTATAATTCCAGGAAAATATTTTAAAAAATATGGTAGCCATGAAATAATTAAAATTACAAAAACAACCAATATTGATTTTATGTTATTTGTAAATAATTTATATTTTTTTAGTTCTTCAGTATTTTCAATTTTGTCAAAATACGACATTAATATTTTTACTACAGAATATATTATTATTAAATAATACATTAATTTTATGCTACTTTGTAAAAAAGCAACATTACTGTATAATATTCCTTCAAGATTACCATAATTTACTATTGAATTTCCTACAACCTCAAAAATTGAAAAAATAAATCCTATAATTAAAGAAATTATATTTAGTCTTTTGTCTTTGTTTTCCAAAGCTTTACTAATAAAAAATATAAAAACTATAAATATTATAAGAACTGAAATTTCATTTCCACTAAACGACTGTAATAAGTCTAAATTTTTATCTAATTTAATATTCATTCCAACTGTAGCTATAGCTGCAAGAATAACTGCTAAAATATTTCTTATCATGCGTTTCCTCCCTATTTCACTTCATTTGTATCTATAGCTTTACTATAAAATTTCATTAAAAGCTTAGCAATTGGCTTTGGCCAAAATTTTGAAAACATAATTAAGTCCTCTTCTAATCTGGTGTTATTTTCAATTAAATTGGAGGTTTCTGACCCTTCATGTATTCTATGGTCCATTAGTTCTTTTGAAATGTACAAAAAGTTTCCTTTAAATTTTGTCATTTGATACCAAGTATCCCAGTCTAAATCGCATTTCAAATCTGTTTTATATGGTTCTTTTCCCACTATTTTTGTATTTACTGTAACACTTGGACAGCAAATGCTACATCCAAAAGACAATACTCTTCTCTTAATAAATATTGATTTTGGAAAAATTTTCAAAGGACTTAATAATATTTTTTTCAATTTTAAATTTTTTGTTAAATTTATTTCTTTATTCTTTTTTATTTCTCTGTAATCAGAAAATGCAATAACAAAATCTTTTCCTTTGTTTAAATATTTTACTATTTCTTCTAAATAATTTTCCTTATATATATCATCTTGATGAGCAACTGTTACATAGTCAGTTTTTGTATTACTAATTCCAAAATTCCAGTCTTGACCAATTCCAGATTTACCAGTATTTACAAATAATTGTAAATTATATTTTTTAGCCAAGTTTTCTATGTATTCATTAGGTGTTGAAGTTGACATTATAATATTACTTTTTACTGTTTGATTTAACACAGATTTTATACATTCTTCTAAGTATGGTGATTCTTTATATGCACATATAACAAATGTATGATTTTGAAATTTTTCCATTATTTTTCCCCCTCAATATCCTTATCTTTTTTTTCTAATTTTTCAACTCTTTTTTTCAATAATGATATTTCTTGAATTAGTAATACATTGTTTTGATATTCTTTTGATAATTTTATTGTTAAATTAAATATCAAATAGAAAGCTGTAAATATCGTTATACAAAATAACATATTTGATGGAACTTCAAATCCTAACAATTTAGTTAAATCTTCTATAAAATTTGGTATTATAATTGATAAAATTAGTAAAGCTCCACTAATTATCCAAAAGATAGCAAAAGATAATTGCATCTTTTTCTCTCTTATTTTTTTTAACATTAATCCAACATATATTAAAGTCATAATAATTAATGCTATTTTTAAATTTATTGCCATTATCTTCTTTCCCCTTTCTTTCTAAAGTGCATACTATCTATTATTACAGCTAAAGAGACTTTAACCATATAATCAATACTTTTCCAAACATTTATTGATGATTTACCACCTGTTCTTTCATTCATACTTACAGGTACTTCTACAACTTTAAAATTATCCACCAAAACTTCTACTGTTGATTCAGGTTCTGGGTAATCTGTAGGATAATCGTTTGCAAATATTTTTATAACATTTTTGTCTATTGCTCTAAATCCTGATGTTGGATCTGTTATTTTCTTATGACAGAATAGTTTTATAAAAAATGATATAATATTTTTTCCTAATCTTCTCATAAAAGTAGATTGGAACTCACTAGAGTTTTTATCTAAATATCTTGTTCCAATACACATATTAGCTTGTCCATCAATAATTGGCTTTGTAATATTAGGTACACAATTAATATCATGTTGTCCATCTCCATCAAATTGAATTGCTATATCATAATTGTTTTCATATGCATATTTATAACCTGTTTGAACGGCGCCACCAATTCCTAAATTATGTACTAAATTAACATGATTAAAATTATTTTCTTGTAAAATTTTAAGTGTGTTATCTTTTGAACCATCATTAATTACAATGTAATCTACTTTTGTTTCGTTTTTCTTGTTATATTCTTCTATATTTAAGCATACATTTTTGATATTTTCTTGTTCATTATATGCTGGTATTATTAATAAAATTTTCATTTACTTCTCCTCATTTATCTTAATATTGACCCTATTAAATTAACTATTATAAATGCTAATTGCATACTTGAAATTTTTAATACTATTTCATTATCCTCTTGAGCCTTTAAGATTTTGCTTGATGCACAAATCATAATTAATGAAATAATTGGGAATATATATCTTGGTTGATATCCTAAAACATAGTTGGCTCCAACTGGTGCACACGCAATATATAATATACCACTTGTAAAACAAAATGTTAGCATAAATGCAGTTAAAAATACTATTTTTTCTTTTTTATTAAAATTCCTTGAATCATCCCTTACTGCAACATAAAAATAATATAAAAACATAACCACAAATATATTAGATGAGTTTTGAGCAAAATACAAATTAGAGTTAAACATTTGTAACCATGTAAAATTAAGTAAACAATTTTTTACTTGATTTTTTATTACGCTTAATATAATTAATGGGTTATGTATTGCATTTTTTATTTGCTCAGTTGCATTTACATTTTCATATCTATTGTCTGTTAAATTGATTTTTGGTTGAAGATATAATATTAATAAATTAACAATAATAAATGCAATTAATATTACAGGTATTTGTTTTTTGTATTTTTTTATAATGTCTTTTAAAGGTAATAAAAACATTATTAGCCCAACAAATATATATGACATTGATTTAAACATCAATAACAGTGTATACAAGCATAGTAATACAATTATATTTTTTAATGTTATATTTTCTTTATCATTATACAATTTTAAGAAATATGCTATAAACAAAGAAGCTAGTCCAACTCCAATTCCATCAACAGAGTATGTTGATGCAAAACATAAAAACATTGGAATTGTTAATATTATGAAAAACGTATTCTTTTTATATGGTAATATTTTCAATGCTAATGCTATTAATGCTATATATGTTGCTAAGTTAAAAATTCTACCCATAAAAAATACATCTGCAACACTTCCTTGTAGTATTCTACCTACAAGTATTCCCAAAGTTGATGGAATATATATTACAGCATTATATGATGTTGGCATAGAATCAACCAAATATTCTTCTGGTAAATTTCCATTTTGGAATTCATATTTTTCTCCAAAAAGAGATACAAAAATTGAATAATGTGTTCCTCTAGGTATTTCTTCCATAAATTGTTTATCAACAACAGGATTTTCAACATCTAAATTTCCATATGATAAATTATATGCAGACATAAAATGTCTTTTTTCATCTAAAATATGATATACATTTACTGTAAAACAAAATATCATTCCTATCATAAATATTGAAATTAAATTTGTATAATATTTTTTTGTTAACATTTCAACTGACATAAATCCGGTTATTAATGATACTGATATTAAAGCAAAATGTATTAATGCCAAATCTTGTTTAACTAAAAACTTATATGCATATATTGCAATTGCTACAATTGCTAATAAAACATATAATATCATTACTGTCTTTTTTGTTTTGCTTTTAAATGATTTGCTTACATCATCTATTATTTTGCTTCTGTTTATAAAGAATATTGCTATTAGTATTCCTAAATATGTAATCCCTCTACATAAAGAAAAGTAAAATCCTTGAATAGGTTGACGTGTTACTAAATCTGTTGTGAATTTAACATTACAATATCCAAATTCAAAAATTATAAGATTTATAATTATAGCTATCCAATTAAAAATTTTTATATTTCTTTTACTGAAAATCTTTTCCATAATTTTTATCCGTTTTTCCTTTCATTTATATTTATTTCTTATTTTCTAATAATTCTACTTTTTGTTGTCCGCTTTTGTTCTATTTTAAAAAGATTTTGGATATTTTTATTTAAAACATACAAAATTTTTGCACATATACCAATAACTATCCAACAAGTAATATATAAACATATTGTTTCTGATATACGTAATGTTTTATTTGTAAATGTACTTTCTATTTTCATTATTATATAATGATGTACTAAAAATATTGCATATGAGTATTTACCTATAATATTAAATATTTTTTGAATATTAATATTTTCAATTTTTTCTCCTATATATCCTAATACAATAAATAAATTATATCCCATAAAATTAGCTATTAATACAGTTTTGTTTAAACTACTTGAGCTATTTGGAATCAAATAAGCTATAATTGCTAATATAAGTGTCACTATGGTTTGCCATAACTTAAATTGTTTTATATATTTAATAACATACATTCCTAATACAAAACTATATGTGCAAATAATTAAATTTTTATTTATAGGCATTACACCATTTCTATAAAAAATTAATAGTGCAAAATTTATAATTGTATATACTCCAATAAATGTTTTTGGATACTTATTAACAATTTTTCGTAAAATTGGAAACAGTATATATATAAATACTATACAACCTAAAAACCATTCACCTATTAAATAAAATGTCTGTGTATATGGGCTTAAATATCCATCCATTGCTAATAATGATATTCCTAATTTATAAGTTGGTAAATCCCATATTATTCCTTTACATCCATAAAAAATGTATATAAATACAAGTGTATATGCTATCCAAAACATAGGATAAATTCCTAAAAATCTTTTCTTAGCATATTTTTTCAAATCTAATTTTTCTCCATAATTATACATTAAAGATGCACCTGATATCATGAAAAATAGTGTTACACCTATCATTCCCCATTTTCCATTTGAAAAAATTTTAAATCCTGTAATATTATTTTCTGCAAAGTGCACATAAAAATGATATGTTACTATCATAATCATTGATATAACTCTTATAAAATCTAAATAAAAAATTTTTTTCTTTTTCTCCATTTTATTTTCCTTTTATCTTTCCCTTTATTTTCTTAGATATTTTCCATATCTTTGTATTTCTTAATTTTTCATATTTGTAAACAACATGTCCATATAATGCTTGATATTGATCAAAATCTTGCTCTCTTGTTTTCGTTCTATATTCCATAAAGCTGTAGACATCCGCTACTGCTTTTGTGTTTTCAATTTTAACATTATTATATAATTCGATATAATATTTTTGCATTTCTGTAACTGTCTTAAATTTATAATTTTCAAAATTATTTTTCTTATTGTTATATTCTTCCTTATTATTACGTATTTCTTCTATTTTTTCAAGTATTTTTGTAGAATTTGTAGAAAAACTTATTGTCCATCCTAGTTCATCTTTTTTAATCCTATCCCCTACTGCTCCAATATCAAATGTAAGTACTGGTACACTTGCCATATAGCATTCTGTTAATGTATATGAATATGTTTCTGGCCATGTTGCAAAAATGCATACCAAGTCAATGTTATTATCTATCAATAATTGAGGTAATTCTCCTCTTCTATATGGTCCATGGTTTATATAATTCTTTTGATTTTTTGTTAATTCTGGTAATTCAGATTTTCCAAATAAATGTATTTTTATGTTTAAATTATTATTTGTTCTAATTAAATCTTTTAATATGTTTCCACCTTTGTGGATAGCCATTGCTCCAACAAATGCTACATTAAATGTACTGTTTTCCGCTTTTCTTTCTTTGTTTTTTACTTCTATTACATCAACGCCATGTTCTACTACTTCAAATTTCAAACCTTTATATGTTTTTTCAAAAATATTTTTTGTGTTTTCAGATGGAACTATTATTTTATCAAACTTTTCTAATATTTTTTTACAGGTGTTTTTCCAATTTTCTATTATATTACTATTTATACCATATCTATTGTGTAAACATTCTTTGCAATCTTTTTCTTTATCATATTCACAATAAATATCTTTATATACCATATTTATTGAAGGACAAATCATATATAAATCATGTAATGTAATTATTGAATATATGTTTCTTTCTTTTGCAACATCTATTGCATCAAACGTTTGGAATAAGAAATGATGTACATGTAATATATCAATTTTGAAACTATCAAATATATTTTCTAACATTTCTTTATACCTATTATTTGTATAAACTATTTGACCATATTGATTTATATCTGTTTTGTAATTTGCTATTTCTCTCCCAACTTTATCTGTATATAAATATAATTTAAATCTTGATAAATCATTTTTATCTGGTGCTAGTACAAAACTTGCTATTCCATTTTTGTTATTAGCAATAATTATATCTTTTATATGTAATGATGTTCCTCCTGTCATTTCCATATTTGCTTCCCATTCATTTACAAGATACAAAATTCTTTTTTTGCCATATAATTGTATATTTAAGCTTACATTTTCTTGTATATCTCTAATTGGATTATTTGCTAGAAAATTATCTGTTTTTTGCACATATATTGGATGTTTTTTTCTTAATAAATTCATATGTTCTTCAATTAACGCTGCTCTTGATGCTGTAAGGTTTTCCTTTTTAAAACTTTGTGTCCCTTTATGATATATAAATGTATTGTCACATAATACATTTGTGTACCCATGGTCTAGAGCTCTATAACAAAAATCATTTTCTTCGCCATATCCTTTTCCAAATGTTTCATCATCAAATAAACCCAATTCATTTATTACATCTCTTTTAATGTACATGCAAAATCCATTTCCAGTTGTCAATTGTGGATATCTATTTTTTGATATTTCTTCTATCATTTTTGCATATTCTTCAAGTGACATATTTTCTGGTAAATCGTTGTCTACTCCAAAATTTGGTACTGATGCAATTGTTCCATTGTTTGTAAGCGGTGTTACTGTTGCTATATACTCATTTGAATATGCACATTTTTGTATTTTTTCTGTCCATCCCTCTGTAACTTCTGTATCGCTGTTTAATAAGATTACATCATTTTCTGAATATTGCATACCTTTATTTACTGTTTTTACAAATCCCATATTTTGTTCATTATCCAAGACTACGATTTTCTTATCTGTGTTTTCATTTTTATATTTTAATAGCATTGGTAATATTTTTTCGTCTGGGCTTTTGTCATTTATTAATACAAGTGTATGTACTGTTAAATCAGTATTTTTTATTACACTTTTTATACATTCTTCTGTAAATTCATATGCATTATAAATTGGTACTATTATATCTATTGGTTTCATAATTTCCTCTCTTTTTATACTAATATTTTTATTACACATTTAAGCTTAATCCTGTATTCGTTTTACTTAAATTTGGACTAAAGAATATATCACCTTTTTCGTACATATCATTCCATTTCTTTTGAATCTTTGTTTCTTCTGATGGTATTTTTTCAGCTTGTCCTAATTTTTTAACTTCAAAAGTAATTATTGGATTTATTACAACTTGTTTTCCAGAAGCTAACATTTTTAAACATGTATCTATGCTTTGTGCTAGTCCTCTAAAATCGCCTGTAAATCCGCCTGTCTGCATAAATATATCTTTGTCAATCATTGCATATTTTACATATACACAAGATACATTATGAATTATTAATAATCTTTGCATATATGTCCCAACATCTTTTGGTGCACCTTTATATAGAAAATCTCCAGCTCCATTCATTCCTAGAATAATTCCACTGTGTTCTACTTGACCATCTTTATTGTACAATTTAGTTCCTACTATTCCAACATTTTTATCTTGGCAAATTCCAACCAAATCTTCTATATATGTTGATTTACCAATTTTATTTAAGTTTTCATCAACTATCATGAAATACTTTCCTTCTGCTTGTATAACAGCTTCGTTATAATCTTTAAATATGTCATTTGTTGGTCTTATTACTTTTTTAACATTTTCTACATCTTTGCTTGAAATCACAATTACTTCATAATTTTCATAATTTGTATTATTGTCTATTTTTCTAACTATTTTTTCTACATCATTTTCAAAGCAATTTCTTCCATCAACTATTATACTAACTTTTGGATTATCTTTTATTGCATATTTTATTTCATAACTTCCTGGTGTTAAACCATCTGTAACTTCAACATCAGTATCTAAGCTTCTTTTTATATGGTCTTTAATAACCTTTTTTCCAACTTCAAAAGCATATGGTTTTGAATCAGAATTTTGCGCCGTTGAATTTTTATGTGCTCTCCAATGATATAAAACCTTAGGAATGTGAACTATATTTTGTGTTAATTCAGATGCTCTTGCTACAATATCAAAATCTTGGCTTCCATCATATTCACTTCTAAATCCGCCTAGTTTATCCATTAATTCTTTTTTAAATATACTAAAATGGCAGATATAATTTGCACTATTTAATGTATATGGTGAAAAGTCTGGTTTAAAGAATACTCCATATCTAGGTCCTTTTGCTGTTTCTAATTTATCTTCATCTGAATATAAAAATTCTACATCAGGATCTTCGTTTATTGCTTTTACAACTTCATACAAAGAAAATACTGGTAATAAATCATCATGATCTAATAGTCCTATAAAATCTCCTGTCACAAGTGTTAAAGCTTCATTTGTATTTCCTGAAATTCCTTTATTTTCGCCTATTATTTTGTATTTAATTCTATTATCTTTTTTTGGATATTCTTGCATATATTTTATTGGTTCTGGTGAACCATCTGCTAAGCATAATTCCCAATTAGAATAAGTTTGATTTTGTAAACTTTTTACTAATTCCTCAAAGAATTTTTGTGGTGTGTTATATACTGGAACCACTATACTAATTTTAGGTTGAATTTTAAACTTAGTGTTTCTTTGTTTTTCTAATTCTTTTTTATTTGGTTCATTTGTATCTATCCATTTTTTATATATTCTTTCTTCTTCGTTATATTTTGCAAAAAATTTATTATATATTTTTTTTGCTACTTCTCTTCTTTTTGATCCTTCTGGTAATATTTTTTTAATACACATAATTATACCTCTTTTTATTTTTTTATATTCAACATTCTTTCTAAATTAGTTATATATTCTTGTTTTTTTTCATTATCATGTTTTAAATCAGAATAATACTGTTCTAAGTTCTTTATATATTTATCTTTATTGTTTATTTCTTCTAAATATGATTTGTTTTCATTTATTAGATTATCGATTGCTTTTAAATTTTCTTTTTTATACATTGCATCATATATTTTCTCATCTAATATTTCTTCTCTTAGTTTTTTATCAATTTCATTAAAGAACTTTTTATATTTTAAAATATTCAATCTTTCTAGCAATTCATCTAAATTTATTTTTCGAACTAAATCATATGAATTAATAACTGACCTATATATTATAAATTCAACTGGCAAATATTCTTTTTCCCATTCCTGGTCAAAAAATATAAATTTTTTATCTATATAAAAACAGTTTTTAGATATCATATCCCAATACCCATTTTTCATATAATTTAAATTTTTCATTAAATCTTCATCTGTTCTAAAAGTCAATTTATCATTGCATTGTTCATATTTTAAAGAATTTTTCAACAATATATTTTTTAAATCATTTAAAATATTTACTATTGCATTTATATCATCAATTTTTTCATATAATACTTCATCTAAAGTTGTTTCATTTTTTATTAATTTGCTATATATTTTTCCATCTTTTTCATAATCTAATATTTCTATATTTTCATCCTTAACATTTTGAATTATATTTGTCATATTTGCAATATGTTTATTTGCTTCTTCATTTGCTGGCAATTTTTCTACAACATTATCTTTTATTATTGTCATAAGTTGATATTGTTCTTTTCTGCAATTATTGAAAGATATATATTTTATATCATTTTTACTTTCAAAATTTGATGCCTCCATAAAATATGAATTTGCAAATATATCAAGCATTTCTGGTGAAGATGATATTACTGTTTTTAATACATTTTTTTCATCGAACACCTTTATTTCTTCTTCTGAAATATCAGGATTATATTTATCAATTTGTCCTTTTCCAATTTTAAAATTTTTATTTATAATTAGCTCAGCTGTTCTGTAGTTTGGAAAAGCATAAAATATGTTATTAACATTCAAGTTATTATTTTCTATTTCATTTTCAATGCAATTTATTGTTTTTATTTTGTTATTATCTTCTAGGCTTAAAACTCCATTCTGTCTGTTTATATCATATTTACTCCAATTATTAATTCCTAAACCATTATTTCCTATAATTAATATTTTGCCAGTATCATTTAATATGTTTTTAACTATCTCAATTATATTTTTATATCTTTCATATCCATATATTAAAATATAATCATATTTAAGGCTTTGTTCAATTTCTTCAGTATCATTAATTACATTAACACTAATAAATTTTTTCCTTAATTCTTTTGTTATATAATTATTTATACCAATTTGAAGTATTGTTTTATTTTTTTCAAAAGGATACCATTTGATTATATTTGAATTAAATTTTTCTAATTTATCTTGATTCACTTACGTTCCCCCATTTTAAAAAATCTTAATATTTTGAACTCCATTAAACGCTAAGTAATTCACCTTAACCTTTAAATCTTCCATCCATTTTCTAGTTTCTTTTGTTGTCCAAGGTCCATCATCTTCAGTTCCGTACATATTGTTTTCCCATATTCTTTGTGTTGTTGGCCACAAACATATTTCTGGTTTTACAATTTTATATAACTCCTCTGTTGCTCCTGCTTGTCCATGATGTGCAACTTGAACAATATCAGCTCTTAAATTTTCGCCTTGATTTTTTATTAATTTTTCACTACTTTCAGTTCCTGTATCACCCAAAAACAATATATCTTTCTGATTTACAGCAAATTTTATTACCATACTTGAATTATTTATAGAATTTGTTGTTATTTCAGGATTTTTGACTCCCAATATTTTAGCAGTTACATTATCAATCCTTATTGTATCATTTATTTGTGGCTCTACGATTTTTTCTTTTATTCTTTCTTGTTCTATCACGGGGAAAAACATGTCTATATCATCTTGTCTTGATGGCTCATTTTCTATATACCACTGTTTATCATTTACAGACATGTATATTTTTTCGATGTCTATATTTTCATTTTGTGATATAATTTCAAATGCTCCCGCATGGTCTGAATGTGGATGTGTTATAAACCAAGCATCTACTTTACTTCCATTATCTACTATATATTTTTCTAATTGTCCTGCATCATCTGTTGTTCCACCATCAATTATTATAATTTTTCCATTTATTGTTTTTATTGCATATCCCATCATTTGTCTTGCTGAACACGGAGAAAATTCTGTTAATATTATATAATCATTTCTTCTTTTTATATAAAAAATACTAAATACTATGCATATTATTAATATTGTTATTATTGATATTTTTACAATCTTCTTTTTTTCTTTCATTTATACATTTTCCCCCTTTGAATATATAAAATTGATTTTTAATTTACAAAATTACATTTTTTATATAATATTTAAATCATAATTTTGTAACAGTAATATCAGAATCTAATCTATAAAGTCCAACGCAATCCTTATTTGATGTTATCTCTACCAATAGAGCATCATATTTTCTACTTAAGACTTCTAATTCTCCATTAGCATTAAAGTGTGTACAACTAAAAGACAATGTATATTTGTTTGGTGCTAAACTTAATTTTTGTCTAAATTCCGCAACAGCAGTATCACCTTTTTCAAACACACCTGTTACAATTTTTTCTTGAACTGTATTTGTCCCCATCATATCTAAACCTTTAAAATCTTTTACTGTCATTGTAAATATTGGATCTGTAACCTTATCATGGAATACAACTTTTGATTTTAATACAACTTCCTTATCATTTTCAATTGATGTTAAAATATTTCCATCTGTATCAAAAATACCAAAATCAATTAAATCTGCCTGTCCGTTTCCATATTCTATTATATTAGGATTTATTGTATAATTTTTCTTCCATTCACCTTGTGGGACATTAACAGCTTTTACATTTCTTATATCCTGTTCCTGTTTTAACTTTTCATTTTCTTCAAGTTTTTCTCTATCTTCGTCTAATTTAACAATTATTTTCTTATATTTTTCTACTCCGCCTTTTACATCACCATCGTAAATTTTTTTACCACCATTTATAATTATTGCTCTAGTACAATTTCTTATAACATCTGTGACATTATGAGTAACAAAAAGTATAGTTTTACCCTTTTCTTTAAATTGTTCAAACTTTTTAAAACATTTTAATTGAAATGCCATATCTCCAACTGATAACACTTCATCAACAATTAAAATATCTGGATCAACATTTATTGCGCATGCAAATGCTAATCTTGCAAACATTCCTGAAGAATATGTTTTTACTGGTTGATATAAATGATCTCCTATATCAGCAAATTCTATTATATCTTGTTTTGTTGCTTCAATTTGTTCATTAGTTAATCCCATTACCTGTCCATGTTGATATATATTTTCAATTCCTGTTAATTCTGAATTAAATGCTGCTCCTAATTCAAGTAATGAACTTATTTTTCCGTTGACTTTAATTTCACCACTCGTTGGCGTAACAACACCTGTTATCATTTTTAATAAAGTTGATTTTCCAGCTCCATTTTTTCCTAATATTCCAAGTACTTCGCCTTTTTTCAATTCTAGATCAAGTCCATCAATTGCACTAAATGTTTCATGGTTTTTATAAAATGGTAATACTGCTTCTAATAATCTTGCTTTTTTACTTGTATACATTTTATAATCTTTTTTTAAATTTTTAATTTCAATTATATTTTGAGAATTTTCTTGTTTGGTCATTTTTTCATTCCTTCCTAAGAGAGTAAAGTTAATTATATTTTTTAAAATTCACAAATTACTTTGTAAACTATAATCTCATTTTATCTTTTCTTTAAAAGTTTTAATATTTTATATCTCAATGCAAATACTGGTTTTCCTAACAATGGCATATTCATTATAACAAAGTTCATCATATAATATTTAAAATTTTCTGTTTTATATAATTTGTGATAAATATTCCATTTTCTAAAGTTAAAGTTTTTCTTTCTTTCTACCATTTTAAAATATTCATAAGCTTCTGTATTTAATTTTTGGATATCTTTCGGAAATCTATCATTATTTTCTACATATGTTCCAAATACTCCAAGTTTTACATTTATAAAATGTGTTCTTACCTGTTCTATTTTATCAAATCCATGAGATATTTTATTTGTACCAACTTGATTGTCTCCATGCTGTCTATATTTTATATATTTTTCAGGCATATATGCTAATCTTCCATATATTCCAACCATTAATCCAATCCAGTAATCATGAATCAAAAACCTAGAATATGTAGGTAATGGTAATATTTTTTCAATAAATTTCTTTTTTGATATTACTGTACAACCTGTTACACAATTATACAAATAGTTAACTTTATAGCTATTTATATATTTTTCTATTTTTTTATTTAATAACATAAAATCTCCAAATGATGGATATATAGTGTTTAAACCTTGGTCAACTACCTCCAAGTCACCAAAAACCAAATCTGCATTTTTCCTTTTCAATGTTTCAACTGATTTTTCAACTTTTTCTTTAAGCCATACATCATCTTGGTCTGAAAGCATATAAAATTCACTTTTTACTTGTTTTAATAAAAATTCTATATTTTTTACAACTCCTAAATTTTGTGATTGAAGATATAAAATTATTCTTTTATCTTTTTCTGCATATTTCTTTAAT
Organism: uncultured Clostridium sp.; assembly: GCA_945865665.1. Lineage (GTDB taxonomy): Bacteria > Bacillota > Clostridia > TANB77 > CAG-508 > CAG-269. Next base: position 136,024 of record CAMBEE010000001.1, read on the forward strand.
ACATCTGGTGTACTATCTTTAGAACAATCATCTGATATAATTAGATTAAAATTTTTATAAGTTTGATTTAATATACTTTCTATTTGTTCTGCTACATATTTCTCACCATTATAAGTAGCTAATAATATATCTACTTTTTCTTCCATTTTTCTATGTATGATATATTTATCATACTTTCCTCCCTTTTATAATACATCTGCAAAATCTTTTTTATTTTTCTTAAATACATGGTTTCCCCATACAAACATTAATATTGTTACTACCCAAAATACAATTGTATATATTCCATGATTTGCTGTTATAATGTTTCCACCCATAAATGCTTGTCTAAACCCTGTTACTAAATATGTAAATGGCATATATTGCATTATTTTTAATAATGTTTGATGGTTAGCAAGCGTTGTTAAACTCCAAACAACTGGTGTTGCCCAGAAAAATAATTGCATTAATATTCCTAATAGATTTGAAAAGTCTGGTACAAGCGTTGTTATTGCTGATGTTAATCTTGTAAATGCTATTATAAATGCATATGTAGCAAATACAATATATACTATAATTAATAAATTTGGCACAAACTTAAATAATATACATACTATTGTTGCAACCGCAAGTAAAAATATTGATACAAAACAACTTCCTATTAATGCTATAACAGGAATTACATCAACTGGAAATATTACTTTTTTTACTAGAAAGCTATAATTTCTAATTGAACCACTTGCACTCATTATACTATCATTTAAGCATTGCCATATTGCCATTCCAGGTAAAAACCATACAACATATGGTGCTCCACCTTCTCCTGGTGTTTGAAATATAAATTGAAATACAAATACATACATCATCATAAATACAAATGGTTGTAAAAACCCCCATATACTTCCTAAGCTTGTACTTGCAAATCTATTTTTAAAATCACTTTTTCCTAATTTCCATACTATCTTTTTATTATCCCATAATATTTTAAAAAAATCCATTTTTTCTCTCCTATTCGATATAAAAAATCTTACTATATTTTATATTTAATTTGTTTTTTTGTCAATAAAAAAAGTAAAATAAGAGAGCCTTTTTCAAGCTCTCTATAACAAATTTATTATGCTTTCAAAAATTTCTTTATCATCCAATTGATTACTTTTATTTTCATTTATAAAAATAATCATTTTATCATTATCTTCAAAATATTCATAGGTTTGATATTTATCCATATTTTCAAAATTATAATCTAGAATTTCTCCTGTAATATCATCTACAATATAGCAAACACTATTAACATCCAAAATATAAAGTTTATTTCCATTAATTATATTTATGATTTTTTTGTCATAGTCATTTATTTTTTGATTATCAGATATTTTCAAGTATCCATCATCATTAATTTCATATTTTGATTTAAACAATCCTGTATCATTTAAATATTTTTTTATTTTTTCTCTACTATTTTTTTCTACCCAAATTCCATTGTTTGAAAGTATATTTTTTGAATATATATCATCTAGTTCTGAAGTTGATGGTTTGCCATTTTTTATCATTCCAGCAAATGCAACCTTATATTTTATACTAGGCTTAACCTGTAAAGTCCTTCTACCATCATATTCAGTTTCTACCTCATAAATATTGCTATCTCCAGTTTTTCCTGATTCTTGTTTCAATTCCTCAACATTAGTGTTTTCATTATATTCTATTTGATTTTTGTCAATATTAGTATAAATATTATTAATTGCAACAAAACCGTTACCATCGTATTTTTTATTATTATTTTTAATCATTAAAAATATTATAAATACTACGATTATCATAATTGCTATACCAATAATTATTTGTTTTTTCTTCATATTATCGTATTCCTTTCTCAATGTCAAATATCATCAAGATTCACATCTTAAAATACATATTTCAAATATTTTATTTTACATATTTCTAAGCATAGAAAGCGTTGCATTAATATATCGTTGGCTAAATCTTTTGTCTAAAACTGATTGATGATTATTGACACCTGAATGTGGTAATTCAATTAATGCAGATTTTGCAGCACATCCATTTGTTCCTAAAGAATTTCTTGCCCAATTTATTAGGTAACCATCTCCATATCTTCCAATAGCAGAGCCATCGTTTTCTGGAAATTCATTTCTATAAAATGAGCACATTGTTGAATCTCCTATTAATTGTTGTGTCCATCCATGTAAATCAACTAACAATGTTTGACCATTTCTTGCTCTATTATTTACTAAAAAGTCTCTTAAATATTGTGATTCATACGCCTGGAATCCTTGTGTACCGTTATAATTTCTACTATCTGTTCTTCTTGTATAATAACTTCCAACTTGCCAACATCTATTTAAATCTATTCCCTGTCCACCTGGTGCTTGACTAACTAATGTTGTTCTTCCCGGTCCATTGTGTGAATTTCCATGATTTAATCCATCTAGATTTATCCCTGGAAATATATAAATAGTCCATTTATCTGATAAATCATAATCATTGCTATTTAATAATTGTTGATAAAAATCATTTGCAATTTGTACTAATTCAGAGCCATCACGCCACCATAAATCTTCAAATCCATGTACTGCAAATGTTGCATAAAATACATTTGGGCCATTTCCCCATTTGTAATATTCCAAGTTGCTACCATTTGCATTTCCAACTGCTCTTAATCCTGTTACTCCGTATACACCTTTTGAATAGTTTATTTTATTTCTTACTGTAAATCTTCTTTCATATGATGATAATATTTTACCATTTTCATCTAAAAGTTTTACAAGCAATGTATGATTTCCTATTGAATATTTAGAATAATCAACATCCATTTCAAATCCTGGATTTTGATTGTTTTTACTTTCATCTCCAAAGCCCTTCATTGTATTTAGTACATCTTGTCTTTGTGTTCTTTTCATTGTACTTATATCTAGCTGAGTTCCATCAATAAATACTTGCAATTTTGTGTTTGACTGCGTTGTCATTGTCCATCCTTTTAACTTTCCAACTTCATTAGGAATTTGATTTATTGGTATGTCAATATCCATAGCTGATTTATTATTTTCAAATTTAGGAACAATTTTTATTTTAATCGCCTCTATTCTTCTACACAATCCAACGGTTCCAGCAGTTTCGCCATCATAGCACCATTCCTGCCATCCAACATTTTCAACATGTGCGCTATACATAATAGAATATTTTTCTGTTCCTTCAAGTTTGAATTTAATTGCTTCTATTCTATAGCATTGTCCTTGTGTTCCTGCAACTTCACCTTCATTTTTCCATCCTTGCCATCCTATTTCTTGCACATGTGCTTGATATTGTATTTTAACACCTTCTGGCATATTGATTCCATTTACTTTTATTGCTTCCACTCTTAAGCATTGTCCTTGTGTTCCTGCAATTTCCGAATCTTTTTTTGTGCCTTGCCATCCTATCTCTTGTACATGAGCCTGATATTGTACATGTATCTGTCTATCTATTTGTATGTTTTTTGTGTATGACTGTAATATCTTGCCTTCTTTTGTCAATAATTCCAATTTTAAAGAATGTTTACCTTCTTTAAGTGATGCAGTATCTATTTGAAAATCAAATCCCGGATTCTCATTTTCTTTTGCTGTTCCTACGCTTTGCTCTGATTTTATAACATCTTCTCTTTTTGTATAATTAATATTTGTAATTTCAGAATCATCTAATGTTGCTTTTAATGTTGTTCCTTCTACATTTGCCATTTTCCATCCAGAAACATTTATTATTTTTGTATCATTATAACATACATCTGGTATTGTAGATTCTACTTCCATTTTTCCTTTTTCTATTTTATTTGTAATTTTTATTTCTATAGCTTCTATTCTTTTACATTGCCCTGTTGTTCCAGCTATTTCACCATCATTCTTCCACTCTTGCCATCCTATATCTTCTATATGTGCCCTATAAGAAATACTATATTTTTCAGCATTTTCTAGTTTTATTTTTAATGCCTCTATTCTATAGCATTTTCCTTGTGTTCCAGCTATTTCACCATCTTTTACCCAATCTTGCCATCCAATTTCTTGCACATGTGCTTGATATTTTATAGATGCATTTGCTAAATTATTCAATTTTATTTTCATAGCTTCGACTCTTAAACATCTTCCAGTTGTCCCTGCTAATTCTCCATCTTTTTTTGAAAAGTCACTTTCCCAGCCAATGTCCTGGATATGTGTACTATATACAACACTTGGTTTTGCTTCTTCAGTTTGATCATTTTTCTGCTCTTTCAAATCTTTATCTATATCTTTGGCATATTGATTTCCCATACAACCTAATACAAGTGCAATCATTAATATACTTGATGATATCATTCTAAACAACTTTTCATTTTTAAAAATTTTCATTTGTTTTTCCCCCTTATATTTATATATTTTTACCTATATATCAGTAAAATTATATACATTTTATAATATGTGATTTTACATACAAATTAGTTTTTGTATCTGTTTAGCATCAAAAATTTATGTAATTGAAAAAATCAAATAACTAATTAATGGAAAATGTAAAATCATAATTTCCTTATATTTTCTCTTTTTCATTCCTTTAAAAGATAAATATTTAAAATATTTATGTATTGGAAAATATAGAACCTTTGACTTTTGAGCATTTTCAAAATATTTTATGATATCTTTTTCTTGGTCTTGTTGTTTATTAAAATCATCTTTTTTCGTTCTTTTTATTTCCTCAGAATGTATTTTTATATATTCATCGATTCTGTTTCTATAGTCTTCGCACATCAATACTCCTGCCAAATAAGTTTCTGTAATAGCTCTATGTCTATATTTCAAATAAGATTTATAACCTTTTCCATTTTTTTCTTTCCATATTTTCACATTTTGTTTAAAGTTTCTACCTCCAAATGCATTGTTTCCATGAAGTCTATATTCAAATAATTGCTTATCTATACAATAAACTCCATTTAATGCATTTGCAATATATAGCGAATGCCAATCATGTGCCATTGTATTTTCTGTAAAAGGAATCATTAAGTCTTTTACCCTTTTGGTAAATAATTGACTACATCCAATTGCAATATGTCTTGAAAATGGTAGAATTTCTTTTTGACAATTTTCATTTAGTATTGGCATATTTTTATATCTTAAATAACTTTCATGTAACGTTTTTTCATTCTCATCTATTTGTTTTGCATCACAATAAACTAAATCTACATTTTTTTCTTTTAATAATTTTAAACTTTCTTCAATTTTATTTGGATACCATATATCGTCATGATCACTAAAAGCTATATAATCTGCTGTTGATTTTGTTAATACAAATTCAAAGTTTTTTGTGTATCCAAGATTTTGTGGCTGAAAGTATATTTTTATTCTATTGTCTTTTTGTTCATATTCTTTTAACACTTCTTTTACTTCTTCTTTTGTAGAGCAGTCGTCTGATATTATTAATTTAAAATCTTTATATGTTTGGTTTAATATGCTATCTATTTGCATTTTTAAGTATTCAATTTTACTATTGTATGTTGTTAATAATATATCTACTTTTTCCATCTTTAACCTTTCATTTAATATGTTTAATCGTACATTTTTCAACATGTTTTGATAAAAGTCATGAGACAAACTTAGTCTGTCCCACTTATCTTATCTTATTTTACTAATCTTAAAGTTTCTTTAGCTATCATCAATTCCTCGTTTGTAGGAATAACATAAACTTTAATTTTAGAATCAGGTGTAGAAATAACTTTTTCTTCCCCTCTCATATTATTAGCGTCAACATCTAATTTAACACCCATAAATTCTAATTTTTCACAAATTCCTTTACGAATATTGATTTGATTTTCACCAATTCCACCTGTAAATATAATGTAATCAACACCATTCATTGCAACAGCATATTTTGCAACATAACTTGCAATTGTGTAATTAAAGTTTTCAACTGCTATTTTAGCATCTGGTTGTCCTTCATTTGAAGCAATTTCTATTTCTCTAAAATCAGGAACTAAGTTAGACATACCAGAAAGTCCTGATTTTTTATTTAGTAAGTTTTCCATTTGTACAGGTGTTAAATTTTCTTTTTTCATTATATATGTTACAACTGATGGGTCTAAATCTCCACTTCTTGTAACCATTGGAAGTCCACCAAGTGGTGTTAATCCCATACTTGTATCTACTGATTTTCCGTCTTTTATAGCACATATACTTGAACCTTGTCCTAAATGACATGTTACAATTTTTGTACCTTCTAATGATTTATTTTCAATTTCAGCAAGTCTTTGTGATACAAACATATGTGATGTTCCATGGAAACCATATTTTCTTACTCCGTATTTTTTATAATATTCATATGGTATTGGATAAATAAATTTATCTTTTGGCATTGTTTGATGGAATGCTGTATCAAATACACCTACCATTGGTTTTCCAGGCATAACTTCTTGACATGCTTTAATTCCTAATATACAAGCTGGATTATGTAAAGGTGCTAGATCTGTATATTCTTCTAGAACTTTTACAACATTGTCATCAATTACAACTGATTCTGCAATTTTTTCTCCACCATGAACCAATCTGTGTCCAATCGCATTTATCTCATCTAAGCTATCTATTACTTTATATTCTGGATTTGTAAATTGTTTTAATGTGAAGTCTATTGCCTCTGAATGATTATATGCTGGATTTTTTATTTCTATTTTTTGTCCATTTACTTTGTGTGTTATAAACGCTTCTGCTTCTCCTATTCTTTCATATTTTCCAGAAGCCATTACTTCTTCTGTCTCCATGTTAATTAATTGATATTTTAGTGATGAACTACCACAATTTAATACTAATATTTTCATTTTTATACTCACTTTCTTTTTAGGGATTGGGGGACGGGTCTCCAATCCCGATTTTTTTTATTTTTTTAAGGATTAGGGGACGGGTCTCCAATCCCGATTTTTTTGTTTTTTTCGGGATTGGAGACCCGTCCCCTAATCCCTAATTTTTATCTACTATGTTTTTTGTCTCTCTTGCTATCATTAATTCTTCATTTGTTGGAACAACATAGACTTTTACCTTTGAGTCTTCTGCTGATATTTCAACTTCTTCGCCTCTTATTTTATTTTTTTCATCATCAATTTTTACTCCAAAAAATTCTAATTGCTCACAAATTGCTTTTCTAGATAATGGACCTTTTTCTCCAACACCAGCTGTAAATGTAAGCACATCAATTCCCCCCATAGCAACTGCACATTTTGCTACATATGATGCTGTTAAATAATGATATATATCTAAAGCTAATTGAGCATGTGTTCCACCTGCTTGAGCTTCTATTTCTATATCTCTAAAATCAACAGATACACCTCTAGATGCACCATAAACTCCAGATTTTTTATTTAATATATCTTCCATTTCTTGTGGTGTAAGATTTTCTTTTTTCATTATATAAGTCACAACTGATGGATCTAAATCTCCACTTCTTGTTCCCATTGGTATTCCACCAAGTGGCGTAAGTCCCATACTTGTTTCAACAGATTTTCCATTTTGAATTGCGCATACACTTGCCCCTTGTCCTAAATGGCAATTTACTATTTTCAAATCTTTAATATCTTTTCCCATCATTTCTGCAACTCTATATGCAACATATTCATGTGATGTTCCATGGGCTCCATATTTTCTAATTCCATATTTCTTATAATATTCATATGGTATTGGATAAATATACCTTTCTTTTGGAATTGACTGATGAAATGCCGTATCAAATACTGCAACCATTGGAATATTTGGAGCTATTTTTTTACATGCATTTATTCCTAAAATAGCTGCTGGATTATGTAGTGGAGCTAAGTCACTACATTTTTTTATTTCTTCAATAACATCATCTGTGATAAGAACTGGTTGAGAATATTTTTCTCCACCTTGAACAACTCTATGCCCAATTCCACCTAACTCATCTAAAGTTTTAATAACACCATAATGGTCATTTGTTAATCTATTAAAAACAAATTCTAAAGCTTGTTCATGATTTTCAACATGTTTTTCAAATTTGTGTTTTAAGCCATTTACTTTATGTGTTAAAAATGAATTTTGTTGTCCTATCCTTTCAAAATATCCTTTTACTAACATTTCTTCTGTGTCCATATCAATTACTTGATATTTTAATGATGAACTTCCTGAATTTAAAACTAATATTTTCATAGAAGACCTCCTTTAATTTTATTATTTTTGTGCTTGAACAGCCGTTATTGCGATAACACCTGCTATATCTTGATAGCTACATCCTCTTGATAAATCATTTACAGGTTTGGCAATTCCTTGGCATAGTGGTCCATATGCTTCGGCTTTTGCAAGTCTTTGAACTAATTTATATCCAATATTTCCAGCGTCTAAATCTGGGAATATTAAAACATTAGCTTCTCCAGCAACTTTACTATCTGGTGCTTTAGATTTTGCAACTTCTGGTATTATAGCTGCATCTAATTGTAGTTCTCCATCTGCTTTTAGTTCTGGTTCTTTTTCTCTTAATAATTTAGTTGCATCAATAACTTTTTGTGTTAATTCTGATTTTGCACTTCCCATTGTTGAATATGAAAGCATCGCAACTTTTGGCTCTTCACCAACTAATTGTTTAAAGCTTTTACTTGAAGATATTGCTATTTCTGATAATTCTTCTGGATTTGGATTTGCATTTAACCCTGAATCTCCAAATATAAATGTTCCATTTGAACCATATTCACAGTCTGGAACTACCATAACAAAAAATGCTGAAACTAATTTTGTGTCTGGTGCTGTTTTTAAAATTTGAAGTGCAGGTCTTAATGTATCAGCTGTTGAATGTACAGCACCTGAAACTAATCCATCTGCTTTTGTTTCTTCATCTTTTACCATTAGCATTCCAAAATATACCGGATTTAAAGCAATTTCTTTTGCTTGTTCTATTGTCATTCCTTTGTGTTTTCTTAATTCATATAATAAATTTGCATATTTTTCGTAATCTGGTGATGTTTGTGGTTCTACTATTGTTGCACTGTTGATATTTATATTATTTTCTTTTGCTTTTTCTTTGATTCCTTTTTCATTTCCTACTAAAATTATATTTGCATATTTTTCTTTTAGTGCTATTTCTGTTGCTTTTAGTGTTCGTATGTCTTCTGCTTCTGGTAGTACTATTGTTTTTATTTCTTGTCCTGCTCTTTCTTTTATTGTTTCTATAAAGTTCATTTTATTATTTTCCTTTCTCTCCACTTCGTTTCGTTCATCATAAAATGAAAATTAAAAATTTTCATTTTACAAATCTCTCGCTTTGCTCGTTCATCGTCATCCAAATTTTTTATGCTTTTATTATATCTATAAATTATAAAAAGTACAAGCCTTTTTGCAAAACTTGTACTTTTTGTTTTAATACCAATATGATAATTTCAAAAAAGAATTTATTAATTTTGTTTGTTCCTCAAGATCTTCTTCTTTTGACACACCATATCTATGTGTCTTTATATTTCTTGAATCTAATGTCCATAAAAATGCCTTTAATTTAGGAAATCTTTTAACATTATTTTTCATAAATTCCATTAAATCACATAATTTTTTATATAATTCACTTTGTTCTTTTTGCTCTTTATTATATTTATCTATATCTACTAGTAATTCAAATGGTTTTGAAATTTGTAATCTATAATTATCTCCATCCATTGATTCTATAAAATTTTCATAGCTTTCACAAAAAATTCTATACATTGTATTTCTCCCTAAAAATTTTTAATTTTTTTACAAATTCATTTCTTTTACTGTCAAATAAATCTTCCCTATTTAAAACTTCACTTATAACATCATTTAAAACTTTTTTATCACATTTTGGTATTATTTGATTTAAATCTTCAATATCTTTTTCTGCCAGTCTTATTATTTTACTAACCGCTACATCTTCTTTTGATAAAATATAAACATTTATATATTTAAATTCTTCTAATTTTGTTGCTCTTTCTTTATAATTTGGTGAAAGAATTGTGCTCTGGTATTCCAGCATATCATAGTCTCTTAATAATACGAATACTTTTCCATATTTTGCAGGATAACCTAAATCAACAAAATCTATATCAAGCGTTGCCCTTGTTGTATATTCTCCAAGTATACATGCCCCACCACCAATTAGATATATATCAAATGGTTCTAATTTGAATAGTTTTGTAACTTCTTCCATTTCATGTAATACTTCTAATAAATTATCTTTAATCATAAAAGCTCCTCACTTTCTATTGATATTATACACTTTAAGTGTATTTTTATCAAGTTTTTTTGACTTTTATATATATTTCATGTTATAATAAATTATAAATATTTTTTACTTAAGAACAATAATTTGTATTAAGGAGGATTTCTATGCCACTAAGAAAAGAAACGTACAGAAATATGGAAAAATTTACAAAAACCAGAAACGCACAACGGCAAAGATATTACGAAAAGACAGCAAAATATCCACCAAATTTTTGGACTCAAGACCAAGATGAAAAAGTATTAAAACATGATATTCCTGATTCAGAATTATCTGCGATAATACATCATTCTGTAAAAGCAATCCAAATAAGACGGAGTAGGCTAAAAAAGAATATGCAATAAAAATAAAAAATCATAACAATCATTTTAATAGATTGTTATGATTTTTCTATTCCAAATACTTCTTCAAAAACTTACCAGTATAACTCTGTTCGTTCTTACAAATCTGTTCAGGAGTACCAACAGCAACAACCTGTCCGCCACCATCTCCACCTTCTGGGCCTAAATCAATAATATGATCACAAGTTTTTATTAGGTCAAGATTATGTTCAATAACAATAATTGTATTTCCAGTATCAACTAGCCTTTGTAAAATATCAACTAATCTATGAACATCAGCAATGTGAAGACCTGTAGTTGGCTCATCCAAAATATATAAAGTTTTTCCTGTTGCTCTTTTTGAAAGTTCTGTTGCAAGCTTAACTCTTTGAGCCTCGCCACCAGATAATGTTGTTGATGGTTGTCCTAATTTAATATATCCTAGCCCTACATCATATAAAGTTTGAATCTTTTGTTTTATTTTTGGTATTTTTTCAAAAAATTTTAATGCTTCTTCAACTGTCATGTCAAGCACATCTGCTATGTTTTTGCCTTTATATTTAACTTCTAGTGTTTCTCTGTTATATCTTTTTCCTTTACATACTTCACATGGTACATACACATCTGGCAAGAAGTGCATTTCAATTTTGTGAACTCCGTCACCATTACAGCTTTCGCATCTTCCACCTGCTACATTGAAACTAAATCTTCCTTTCTCAAAGCCACGCAATTTAGCTTCATTTGTTCCTGCAAAAATATCTCTAATTAAGTCAAATACTCCTGTATATGTTGCAGGGTTTGAACGCGGTGTTCTTCCTATTGGTGATTGGTCTATATTAATTATTTTGTCTATATTTTCTAAGCCTTTTACTTCTTTGCATTTTCCTGGTTTTTCTGATGAACCGTTTAGTTCTTTTGCAATTGTTTTATATAAAACTTCATTTACAAGTGTTGATTTTCCTGAACCTGAAACACCTGTAACACATGTAAATACACCTAATGGAAATTTTACACTTATATTTTTCAAGTTGTTTTCTGTTGCATTTTTTACTTCAATAGCTTTTGATTTAACAACTTTTCTTCTTTTTTTAGGAACTTCTATTTTCTTTCTACCACTTAAATATTGTCCTGTAACAGAATCTTTTACTAATTTTACTTCCTCTGCTGTACCTTGTGCCATAACATTTCCACCATGCACACCTGCACCTGGACCAATATCAATAATTTGGTCTGCTGCATACATTGTATCTTCATCATGTTCTACAATTAATAAAGTATTTCCCAAATCTCTCAACTTTTTAAGTGTTGCAATTAATTTATCATTATCTCTTTGATGTAGTCCAATACTTGGTTCGTCCAAAATATACATAACACCTGTAAGTCCTGAACCTATTTGAGTTGCCAAACGAATACGTTGTGCTTCTCCCCCTGATAATGTTCCAGCACTTCTTGAAAGTGTTAAATATTCAAGCCCTACATCTATTAAAAATTGAAGCCTTTTATTTATTTCTTTTAAAATCATATCTGCAATCATTGCTTCTTTTTCTGTTAATTTTAATGTACCTAAAAATTCTTTTAAAGCCCTGATTGACATATCTGTAACTTCATTTATGTTTTTACCATTTATTTTGATACATAATATCTCTTTCTTTAAACGCGCTCCATTACAAGTATGGCAATGAGAATTTGTCATATACATTTCATAAAATGCTCTCATTCCTTGCGATTTTGTTTCACTATGGCGTCTGTCAAGTGTTGGCAAAACTCCCTCAAATGGTGCAGTAAACTTTCTTACACCAGCAGCAGATGAATATTCAAAATCAATTTTTTCGTCACCTGTACCATATAAGATTTTTTCCATAAACCACCTTGGCAATTTTTTAATTGGAACACCTTTTATTTCTACACCATAATGTTTTCCAATGCTTTCAAAATACATTTTAGCCATTGTGTCGCCTTTTTTCATTGTGCTTGAACCAAATGCCTTTATCCCATCATATAATGTTTTGTTTTTATCTGGGACTATCAAATCTTCGTCCATTTTCATTAGATATCCTATACCCATACAAGTTGGGCAAGCACCATATGGATTATTAAATGAAAACATTCTTGGTGTGATTTCAGGAAAACTGAAGCCGCAATCAGGACACGCATAATTTGAGCTATATAAAACTGTTTTGTTTTCCTCTTTTGTTATAACATTTACTAACACCAAATTATCAGCATGTTTCAAAGCAATTTCAACAGACTCTGTAAGCCTACTTCTTATTTCTGGTTTTACAACTAGTCTATCTACAACTAATTCAATTTCATGTTTTTTATTTTTGTCTAATTTTATTTCATCTGATAAATCATAAACTTCACCATCAATTCTTGCTCTTACAAATCCATCTTTTTGGTATCCTTCTAATTGCTTAACGAATTCACCTTTTCTACTTCTAACAACCGGTGCCAATATCTGAATTTTCGTGCCTTCCTCAAGTTCCATAATATTATCAACAATTTGGTCAATTGATTGTTTTTCAATTTTTTTACCACAGTTTGGACAATATGGTACTCCTATATTTGCATATAATAAACGAATGTAATCATATATTTCTGTTACTGTTCCAACTGTTGAACGTGGATTTTTTGATGTAGTTTTTTGGTCTATTGATATAGCAGGTGATAATCCTTCAATTGACTCAACATCTGGTTTTTCCATTATTCCTAAAAATTGTCTTGCATATGAAGATAAGCTTTCAACATATCTTCTTTGGCCTTCTGCATATAATGTGTCAAATGCTAGTGAAGATTTACCAGAGCCTGAAAGTCCTGTTATTACTACCATTTTATCTCTTGGAATTTCTAAATTTATATTTTTTAAGTTATGTTCTTTTGCGCCTTTTATTATTATTTTATCATTCATTTTTATTCCCCCATTTTTAAATACCCTCGAAAGGACATTTTCATTATACTATAATTTCAAGATAAAAACAAGAGTTTGGTAAAACTTTTCTTGGCAATTTTAAAAAACATGTAATAATATAAATCATATAACCGTATTAACTCTATCAAAATAATTTTAAAGTAGAAAAATTTTTATGAAAAAAATAATACTAACAATAACTAAGAAATGTTCATGCGGATATATTTTTACAGAAAGACAAACTAAAACTACTTCAGAAATCATTGATGGTAATCAGGCGTTCATTGAAGTCAGTTTTCTTAAAGTATTGATATGATATCCCAGGATTTCAAAAGAAGTAATTTTATTATATGTCCAAAATGTGGAACATTGTTGTGTAAAAAAATCGCTACAGCAATAACAGAAGAAAAAGCATAATTTTTTCTATAAAATATAATGCAGAAGGTTTTAAATCTTCTGCATTATACGTTACATTAATTTTTAGTTTCTTTTAATATTTTATCTATTTCTTTTTCATTCAGACCAGTAATCTCTATTATTTCTTTTTTTGATGTATTTTTGCTCAATAATTTTTTTGCAATTTCTATGCTTTTTTCTTTAATTCCCTCAATTTTACCTTCTATTTTACCTTCTATTTTACCTTCTTTTCTTCCTTCTTTTCTTCCCATATCAATATACATCTGATTTTCTCTTCTTATCATATCAACCACTGCTAACACTTCTTTTCCCCTCCCTTCTTCTATTTTATTTACTAATCTTTCTACTTCATCATCTCCTAGCTTTTCTTTAAATACTATTTTTATTATTCTAATTAATACATCTTTATCTTCCTCTTTTGTTCTTTCTATTACTTTTTCTAATGTTTCTACTGTTTCCTCTGTGTTTTTACTTTTTTCAATTAGCAACATTTTTGTTATAAATGTATCATCTTCTAGCAATTCTTTTTCTGTTAAATTATTAACATCTATTAAATTGTATTTTCCAACATCTTCTTTTATATTTCTTAATGTTTCTTGACTTTTTTGTAAATACTCTTCTGCATTCCATTTTCTATTTCCTGTATATAACACTATTGAAATTACTAACGGTAGTTTATAATCTTTAGTATTAATTTTATTCATATCAATTGCACTTTTCATTATTGCTACTTCATATTCTAATATTCTAAATGGCATTGAATAATCAATTTTTGTTTGATGTTCTATTAGGAAAAATATGTTTTTATCTTTCATTTTGTATACTATATCTGCTTCTCTATTTTGAAATACCTTATTTACAAAACTATTTTTATATTTTTCTATGTCTTTTATTTCTATTTTTGCATTTATTGCTTTATTTATTATTAAAACTGCATTTTCTTTTTTATCTAATATTGTTCTAAATATTTTATCATGCTCTTGATTTATTTCTTTCTCCTGAATATTTGCTTTTGAACTCATTCTTTCATATTTTACTTTTGGTTCTTGTAATTCAGCATAATAATTCTGATTATTATTTTCATCAATTATTTTCCAAAGTTTTTCGAATATTGTTTTATATTTTATATATTCTTTATATGTAAACTTTTCTATATTAATTTCATCTCCTTCATTATAATATTTGTTTTCATTTTTGTCAACATTTATTTATAAGTTTATATGTATTTTTTAATCACCTACTTTCATATTTTTTTAAATTCATTTTGGATTTTTTCTTTGATTTTAAATCTTTGAATTAATTGATTTGAATAAAATTAAAGTACATTTATAATACAACAAAATGCCGAACTTTGCAACATTTTTTCATCGCAAAATTCGACATTTAAATTCATTCCTATTGCATATGATTATCTCTTGTTTTTACACATTTCCTAAAATATTGTTTTTAGCACTCTTAAGTAATTCGCCGACAGCTTTCCAAATCATATCTTTAGTCTCGTTATCAATATTTTTATAAGAAGCCATCATAGTTCTAGCACTTGAAAACCAATTAGTTCTTAATTCTTTCATAGTCTGAGCATCTGTTGTATTCAAAATATCAAAAACAACATCTATAACTTGTTCTCTTTTTTCGGGTTCAACATTTTCAAGCCAATTTTTAATTGTCTTATCAACAAATTCACTTCCATTTGTAACTTCTTCTAAAGTAACAAATTCAGTACCAATAACTTGCCAACTATACAAATCATGTTGCATTATTCCTTTTTGAACACTCTCTACAACAGTATATTTCTCTCTATGATTCATCAATCGTCCAATAACAGAAGACTGTGGAATATATGTATGAACTTTTTTTATCATATCTTGATATTCTGGAGTTTCTATTACATCATCACAAAATCCAGGTCCATCGTTATTATATACATTGATTATTCTATCTTTTATTTCTTGATTAACAAATGTTGCAGCATACACCGCAATGTTTCCACCTTTTGAGTGTCCGCCAATTCTTATTTTTTTATTTGGATATTCTTTTGCTATTATTTCAAGATATTTTTTTGCTGATAATTGTGATGCTATGTGACTTTTAAAACTCATATTAAAATCTTCTTTCCAGCCAACTATCGTATTGTCTGTTCCTCTATATGATACAAATATTGTATCATCTGGCATAAATACTGTTATTGCTGAAAATTGTTTTTCCTGTTCTACATCAATTTTATTAACATATTTTGTAGCTAACATCTCTCCAAATCTTTTTGAGTCACCCATTAATGGAAATAAATCCACATCGTCTTTCCATAAAATTGGAAGTTTGCTTACATCTTGTTTTTTAAATCTTTCCCCAAGTTCTTTTATTGTTACTACTTCATCTTTTTTTATTATATTATCAAATGGAAAATATGAAAATCTTGATAATATTAAGTTGTCTATTTCATTAAATTCAGACTGTTCTAAGTTCAAATCTCCTCTCCATTTAACGTAGTCACATACGTTTGCCATTTTTTACACCTCTTTTTAGTTTAAAAAATCATACAATTCTTATTGTATGATTTTATATTAGCATTTATTTTTTTAAAAATCAAGAAAAATATTTTTTATCAAGTATTACTTAATAAAAAGTACAGGGCGAAAACCAAAACTTGAGTGATTAAATCCAATACTGTTGTATCCACGATAGCAAACGGGATAACCATTAGAAACACAATTATTACTAAAGCTACCGTCCACGAAGCATATAGTTTCCATTCGATAAATCATAAGCAATTTCCTCCGTCCATTCCCATAAGTTTCCTGCCATATCATATATATTACATTTTTTCGTACTCTCACTAGATGCAGTTGTCATTATTCCATAATGACTTTTTCCATCAGCATTTCGTACTATGTCTGATGTACTTCCATTACTCGAATTTACTGTAATATATCTTCCTTTACAATTTACTAATGTTGTATCATTGTAATTTCCCCATGCTGAATTTGTTAAGTCTAATGAACTATCCTGACTTTTAAAATAATTTAATGTTACATCCCACATTGTTCCTGTTACCAATCCACTTTGCACAAAGTTATTACTATACATTTCTTTTGCTTTCGTAATAGCTGTTGTATAATCCGAATAATAATATGGTATTTCACCAGCTTTACATGTTATTTTTCCTGTTACAAATTCAGATCTAAAATTAGTATTTGTCCAATCTGAAGTTGAGTAACCTTTGGAAAAGTCTATTTTATTTGATGTCAGATTACTTGTCCCTGCTTCATATCTTCCAATATAAAATCCTTCATATTTCTGAATATCTTTTATTTCTGAAACATCTGTATTTTTTTCCCAAGATGCATTTTGCAATCCAAAACTTGTCTTTTTATAATTATCAACTGTACATGGTATCCAAACAAATTGGTTTCCAAATAATGTTTGAGCTTGCTCTTCATTACTTAAATTTTCTGTTTTTACTGTTCCATCTGAATTATATACTGCTCCTGCTGGCACATCCGCTTTTCCTGCAAATTTATTTTTATCCCTTTCGTCATCTGATATTACTACTCCAGATTTTTTATTTCCACCTACATAATAAAATCCATTTGGTACTGGAACAGTATTATTTTGTCCATCTGATACTGCATATACAGTTGCTACTGTTTCTAAAGTTGTCACCTCTGTTCCATCTGTTGTTTTAATGTATTTTACATTTTGTGAATTCCAGCTATCTGGTACTCTAACATTTGTTCCTGCATCAGTATCTTTTGTATTGTCTGGTAAAGTCGCTACCTCTTTCTTTTCCCCTGTTATTTTTCCATATTCTGATATTGTAAATTCAAATCCATCTACTACTATTTTCAAATCATATGTTACAGTATCGACTTTTTTATTTAATCCATCTATTTTGTTTACATTTTCCTTTAAATAATCATCATTCATTTTCCCTGTTGAATCATATGATGCATTTACTGCCAATGCCACCTTTTCCGCTGCACTAGCATATTTACTTTCTTGTGCTGCTTGTCTTGTTTTTTCAAATAAGCCTGTGTTTGTTATTGCCTGAACGCTTATCCCTGCTAAAATCAATAATACCACTATAGTAATAATTAATGCAATTAATGTTATAGCATTATTATCCTTTAAAACTTTATATTTTCCATTTATAATTCGCATCATCATGCATCCTCCTTATTTTTTCAACCCTTAGCACATCTATTATGTATTATTTTATTATATTATACGCAATTAACTATGTTTTCGCAATATCTTTGTTGTTTTTAATATAAATGTAATATTTTTGTAATACTTGTGTAATATTTTCACGTCAAAAATTTGTTACAATTTACAGCCTTAGAAAATTTAATTAAGCATTTCCTATTTTATTAATTTTAAGTTGATTTAACACCAAAACTCGTGATATAATAGCAACAAAACAAATGAAAGGACTGATTACAATGGCATTTGATGGAATTGTAACAAAAGCAATAGTAACTGAATTATCAGAACTCACAGGAGCTCGAATTGATAAAGTTTTTGAACCAAATAAAAATGAAATAATATTAGGACTATATTCAGAAAAGAAAAATTATGCCTTAGATATATGTATAGAATCACAAAATTGTAGAATAAATTTAACAACAAACGCAAAACCAAACCCACAAATTGCACCTAATTTTTGTATGTTGTTAAGAAAAAATTTAATAGGTCTAAAACTAAAAAATTTAATAACTTTTGATTTAGAAAGACTTATTGTCTTAGAATTTGAGGGTTTTGACGATGTTGACGATATAATTTCAAAAAAATTAATTATAGAATTAATGGGAAAACATAGTAATATTATTTTACTTGATGACAATAATATCATAATTGATAGTATGAGACATATACGAGAACTTGATGAAAATTTTAGGGATATTTTGCCACATACAAAATATTCATTTCCTACATCAAATAAAAAAAGCTTTCTTGAATTGCGAGATTTTGAAGAATTTTCAAATTGTATAAGTTGTACAAATATTGAAGATTTACCATCACAGATTTCAAATACTTTTAATGGTATTTCTAAAAACTTTATTTCTGCAATTATCAGACATTTAGAAATTACAGAAATTAATACAGCAAACCTACAAAAAATTTATAATTACATTACTACTACAATAAATAATATAGAAACTGATAGTTTATCTTTTGAAAACATAAAAAACAAAGATGGAATTATAAAGGACTATTTCTTGATACCTGAAAAAACATCTGATGAACCTTTTAAATTGAACTTCTTTGTTGACGATTTTTACTATAATAAAGAAACATCAGAAACTTTTAAAAATTACAGAAATTCTCTTCTAAAATTAATTTTGGATACTCTAAAAAAATATAAAAAGAGACTTTACAATATCGACGAGAAATTAAAAGAATGTGAAGATATGGATACATATAGAATTTATGGAGAGCTTATAACTGCTAACTTATATAGAATTCCTAATAGAAATTTATCGGAAATAGAGTTGGAAAATTATTATGATAATAATAATAAAATAACTATTAAGCTTGATAAACGTTTTTTACCTAGTATAAATGCAAAAAGATTTTTCAAAAAATATTCTAAGTTAAAAAATGCATTAGCTATTGTTTCTGAACAAAAAGAAGATACCTTAAAAGAACTTGACTATATAGAAAGTGTTGTTTATGAATTAGAAAATTGTTCTACAATTGAAGAAGTTGGTGCAATTTTCGATGAAATTTCTGAAAATAATATTTTTAAAGATAAAAAAGAGCTAAACACTTCTAAGAAAAGCAAAATAAAAAAATCTAAATTTACTAAAAACAAAACTGTTTCTTTTAACCCTCTAAAATATACTGTTGATGGTTATACTGTTTTGGTTGGTAGAAATAATAAAGAAAATGATTATTTAACTTTGAAATATGCAAACAAGTCAGATATTTGGTTTCATACTAAAGATTTTCATGGAAGTCATACTATTTTGAAAATTGATAACAATTTGCCCTTTCCAAATGATAATATTTTAGTTGAAGCTGCTAAAATTGCTGCTCAACATAGTAAGGCAAAAAATTCTTCTAATGTTCCTGTTGATTATTGTGAAGTTAAATATGTCAAAAAGCCTTCTGGTTCTAAGCCCGGAATGGTAATTTACTCCAACAATAAAACCTTGAATGTTAATCCTTAAAAAAAGCGGAATATATCCGCTTTTTATTTTACTATTTTTCCTTTTAAATCATAATTAGTAACATCAGTTATTTTGCAATTAATAAAATTATTCAAAATTTCATTAACATCAAAAGAACCATCATTTTCTATGTATACCAAACCATCTTCCTCCGGAACATCTTGCATTGTTCTACCAACAAAATATTTACCATCAAAAGACATATCTTCAACTAAAACCTTATAATTTTTTCCAACTTTATTTTCTAAAACTTGTTTTGATATTTTTTGTTGCTCTGCCATTATTTTGTTATATCTTGCCTTTTTAGTATTTCCATGTATTTGTTCTGGAAGTCTTGCAGCTGGTGTTCCCTCTTCTTTTGAATATTTGAATACTCCCAATTTATCAAATTTTGTAGTTTTAACAAATTCCAAAAGTTCTTCAAAATTTTCATTTGTTTCTCCTGGGAATCCAACTATTAAACTTGTTCTTAATGTAACATCTGGTATTTGTATTCTTATTTTTTTTATTATACCTGTGATGTTTTCTTTGCTAGTTCTTCTATTCATTTTCTTTAATATTGAATTTGATATATGTTGAATTGGGATGTCAAAATATTTTGCTATTTTGCCATTATTTGCAACTGTTTTTATCAATTCGTCTGTAATTCCTTCTGGATAAGAATATAAAAATCTAATCCATTCAATTCCATCTATTTTACCTAATTTTTCTAATAATTCAGCTAATTTGCTTTCACCATAAATATCAACACCATATTTTGTGGTATCTTGTGCAATAACTATTAACTCTTTAATTCCTTTTTTAGCAAGCATTTTAGCTTCATTCAATATCTCGTCCATTTCTCTGCTAACAAATGGACCCCTTATATACGGAATAGCACAATATGTACATTTATTGCTACATCCTTCACCTATTTTTAGATATGCATAATTTTTTCCCGTTGTTACGATTCTTTCCATAAATTCATTATATTTTGGCATTGGAAGTGGCTCAATTTCAGATATTTTTTTACTTGTTTTTGTCTTTGATTTTTCTACAATGTCTCTTTTAACTAAGTCTTCTATTTTATCCCATAGGTTGTTATATTCATCTATTTTTATAAACAAATCTACTTCAGGTAATAGTTTTATCAAATCATCATAATATCTTTGAACAAGGCATCCCATTGCTATCAAATATTTGCATCTTTTCTTTTTATATTCTGCCATTTCTAATATTGTGTTTATTGCTTCTTCTTTTGCTGATTCTATAAATCCACATGTATTTATTACTAAAATGTCTGCTTCTTCTGGATTATTTACTATTTTATAATTGTTCTTTTTAAACATACCAATTGCTACTTCTGTATCTATTAAATTTTTGCTGCATCCTAGTGATATAAATCCTACGTTCATTTTTTATCTCCTATCAAAATATTTACAATTTAGGTTAGAAAAGAATTAAAATTCGCCACTGCACACAGTCTAAAATTATAATTCTTTTTAGCCTCTATTCTTTGTGACTACAAATATGTTTTCTAGTCAACTCCATTAAATCAAGCTTTGTAAAACCCTCTACCTGAGTTTTGGTCCTATCAAGTTTCAATTTTTCTTCTAATAAAGTTTGAATTTCTTCTTTATTTTTTTCATTTTTCATATCTATGTAATCAATTATAATAATACCACCAATATCCCTTAATCTAAGTTGTTTTGCTATTTCAACAGTTGCTTCTTTATTGACTTTAAATACAGTATCTTCCACACTTTTATTTCCTGTATATTTACCAGTGTTTACATCAATTGCAGTTAGTGCTTCTGTTTTGTCTATAGTAATAAATCCACCACATTTTAGCCATATTTTTCTGTTTTCTAGTTTTGATACTTCTTTCTTTACATCATAAATATCTAAGATATCTTCATTTTCCTTTAATACTATATCAGTTCCAGACAAATAATTATTCATTTTATTAAATTGCATTATATTGTTATATTCTTCTTTACTATTTAAAGTAATTTTTTGTACTGATTTTTCTGGTAAGTCTATTATCATTTTTTCAAATATTCCATTAGCTTTTGCTATCAATTTAGGTTTGCTAGCTTTATTATTTTCAAATTTTGCTTGTATTTCTTTCCATCTTTTTTCAACATTCTTAATATCTTCAATAATTTCTTGATTTTTTCCAGCGGCTGATGTTCTAATTATTGCACCATTTTCAGGGCTCAAATTTTCTTTAACTAATTTGATAAGTCTTTCTTGTTCTTTCTTGTCTTCAATTTTTTGTGATACTGTTATTATGTCAGTATTTGGCATTAATGCAATATATTTACTTGGTAAATTAATATGTGTTGAAACTCTTGCACCTTTTTGAAGATTACTATCTTTTTTTACTTGTACTAAAAGTCTTTGTCCTTCTTTTATAACATCTGATATATTAATTTTATCATTATTAGTAGTAATGTTTTCTAGATTTTTTTCATCTATTTTATCTAAAATGTCTTTTAAATGTATAAAGCTATTTTTTTCTGTTCCAATATCCACAAACGCTGCTTGCATACCTTTTATTACATTTTTAACAATGCCTACATAAATATTGCCTTCATTTCTGTTCGAATTTTCCTCATCCATATAGTATTCTAATAGTCTTCCATCTTCTAATAATGCAATATCTTTTTTATCATCTTCTTTGTTTATCAATATTTCTAGCATTTCTTAATAATCCTCTCTAATTAAATTTATTCATTGCAATATCTATTCCATTTTTTATAATTTCTTCTACCGCTTCTGATGCTTTTTTTACACCTTCAGCTAAAATTTTTTGTTCTTCTTCTGGAACTTTACCTATAACATAATTTATCATATCATTTTTGAATTCTGGTTGACCTATTCCAACCCTTACTCGTGGAAATTCTGTAGTACCCAATTCCTGTACTACAGATTTCATTCCATTATGAGAACCTGGTCCACCCTTTTTTCTCAATTTTATTTTTCCTTTTTCAATATCAATATCGTCATATATGACAATTATGTCTTTAGGTTCGATGTTATAAAATTCGCAAATTTCTTTTATTGATTCCCCACTTAGGTTCATATATGTTTGTGGTTTTAATAATATTACTTTTTTTCCTTGTATTATTGCCGTTTCATATAGTCCTTTAAATTTTGATTTTGTTATAGTTATATTGTTTCTTTTTGCAATTTCATTTATTGTATCAAATCCCATATTGTGCCTTGTATTGGCATATTCTTCTTCAGGGTTTCCTAGTCCCACTATTAAATACATTTTTATCTTTCCTTTTCTTTTATTTGTCATTTAAAATTTATTAACCAATTCTTTTCTTCATTTCGTATAAAATTTTATTTCTTAATCTTTTATTTATCTCTGAAAAATTTATTGAATAATCCTTTTCCTTTTTTATTTTCTTTTGAATTTTTCACACTACTTACTTTAGTATTGTTATTATTCTTAGATTCCTTATTATCATTATCTTCTTCAGCATCTTCATCATCATCATCTTCGTCAAATTCTTCATCATCATAATCTTCGTCATCATCTTCTTCAAATTCTTCATCATCTTTGTACTCGTCATAGTCTTCATAATCATCATCTTCATATTCTTCATCTTCAAAGTCAGAATCATCATAATCATCATCGTCTTCGTAATCATTATCCTCTTCTTCTTCGTCATCGTCTACTTCTTCTTCATCATACTCGTCATTATATTCATATTCATTATCATAGTCATCGTATTCGTCATCATCTTCGTAATCAGAATCTACATATTCGCCATCATCTTCAAAGTCATCTGTATCCTCATGTTCTTCTGTTTCTTCATAATCACTATCTTCGTCATATTCGTCGTCATCATCATCGTCATAATCGTCTCCAAATATATCATCATCATACTTATTTCTTTTAAAAATAGAATCCTGTATCTTCTCTGATATTTCTGATTTTACATCTGCGATATCTTCCTCATCCTGTTCTGGTTTAAACTCTGACAAATCTCTTTCAAATTTTTGAGTAACTTCATTTTCAAAAACATTGTAAATATTTTTTATCTCCTCAATTCTCCAAGAATCAGAATTGATAATTACTCCTGAATTCATTTTCAAATTATTTAATTCTTTTTCAAGATTTTCTTCTTTTTTATTTATCTCATTTAAATATTCAACATCATACAATTCTTTGTATGCCTTTTTTGTAGCCTTTCCTGTTATTTCCTTTACTACTAATTCATACAAATTATCAAATCTACCCATATCATTTTCGAATTGTTCACAAGCCTCGCTCATAAGAGTTTTATGAACTTTAGCCCCATTAATAGCCGTCATTCTTTCATTATCTAAAAAAGCCACAATATACATTTTTTGTGCTTTTAAAAAAGCAAATTTTGCACCAATATCTCTTAAGATTTTAACATATTTATCTATTTTTATGTCATCATTATTAATTTCTGATAACACTTTTCTCAATTTATCAAAAACTGTTAAATAACATGCAACTTCTCTTTTAGCAATTTCGTTTCTTGCTCTCACCGCTTTTTCAATTACATTTTTATCAAATGGAATTCTCTCATCTTTTCCATTTTCAATCATAGTTTCTATTATTTCATTATTGAAATCTTCACCTGTAAAATTAATAAATTTTTTAATATTCATTATTATTTCTTTTGAAATATTTGAAATATCATTTGTAGATTTTTGTATAATTTGAAGATATTCTTTTTCTTCTTCCCTTCTACTTCTAGAAATTTTATTTCTTTCAGTTTGTTTATCTTCAAAATCCACTAAATTTTTAATAAATCTTTCTCTTAACTCTTCTAAGTTTTTATTATTCTCATTAATTTTTTCTTCTATCTTTAATAGTTTCTTTTCAATAGCAGATGGATCCTCATCAAGAATATCAAATAATTGATTGCGGTCTTCTTCTAACTTGATATTAGACTTGTATATCTTTTTCTGTTCTTGTTGAATTTGTCTTATTTCATTTGCAGTAATATCAAATTCATTTATAATATTATCTTCTTCTTTAACTATATCCTGATATTTTTGTATTTCTTCTATAGTGTATTTAAAATCTTTATATATAGTTTTTAAGTTTTCCTTTTTATCAAATCCAAACATATTATTATAATATTTTTCAAGTATTATTGCACTTCTCTCATACATAAATTTGTCCCCCTATTTTTACAAATTCTCTCATTTTTATACATTTTACCATTTTTAGTTAAAAATAACAAGTAATTTAAGCTTATATTTTATTATTATATTTTAAATTTTCTCTAGACTGTTACTCAATTTTGTGTTATTATATCTATATAGTAAATTTGGTTATTAACAAATTTACTTTAAAACAAATGAAAACATAAGGAGGTTAATCAATATGACAAGTTTAAGGAAAATAATATCAATAGTCTTAATCTTTTTATTAATTATTTTAATAAACACAAATTTTGTAAAATCTGTTGATTTAAATTTAACTGAAAATTCTTCAAGTAACTCTTCTCTAGACGATAATCAAAGCTATGATGAAGATAATTCTGAAGACTATTCTGATACAACATCAAATTCCAGTAGAAATGCAACACAAAATACTTCTCAGAATTCTTCAAGTGTAACATCTACAACTGTTAAATCAGGGAATTTAAATTCTTCAGCTGATTTAAGTTTAACTAATATCTTAAACATATTTTTAATAGTTATTGGTATTCTTTTAATTTTACTAGCAATTGCAATTTTAATAAAATTAAAAAATTAACTGTCAAAACTAAAGTTTTCAAAATAAGAAAATTTTAGTTTTTTTGCTTTATATAGGTATTTTTTGTATGTATATTTTCTCCAAATTTTTAAATAATATTAATAGATTTATCAATTTAAATCAATTATTTTGTTTACATTTAAAGGAGGAAATTAAAATGAACAAGAAAATTTTTGTTTCTTTAGTAGTTGCTGTTTTTGCCATATTTTCTTTTTCAATTTGTTTTGCAAATGATGGAAATACTGTTTTAAATACTGCCACAAATGATATAAGAAATTTTGTAGACGGTGTGGAAAATACAGTTGAAAATGCAGCATTAGATATTTCTAATACATCAAAAGATGTAACTGGTGGTACAGAAAACAAAATGTCTAAAGGTGAAGACAAAATGAACAATGGAATTATTTCTTCTGCAGGAGCTACAAATAATTATTCCGCAAGAAGAACATCAACAGAAAATACAGTTATGGGAATGTCTTCTAATGCATGGACATGGATTATTTTAGGTGTTGCAGCTATTGCAATAATTGCTGTTGTTTGGTATTATTCAATGCAATTTACTAATAATCGTCATGATGATGATTCAGAAGAATAGTCGCGGATTTTCATTAATTCAATATTTTTAAATATCATTAATGTCCGCTTTTAGCCTTGCAGTTTAGGTTTTTTCGTGTTATACTAAATTATATTAAATATGAATTGAGGTTTTTTTATGAATACAAAATTAATTGCGAAAAATCCTACTGCATTTCATAATTATACAATTAATGATAAATTGGAAGTAGGTATTGTACTTTCTGGAACAGAAATCAAATCAATTAGAAATGGTAAAGCTAACTTAAAAGATAGTTATGCTGTTATAAAAAATGGTGAAGTATACATAGTCGGTATGCATATAAGTCCTTATGAACAAGGAAATATTTTTAATAAAGATCCTTTGCGTGATAGGAAATTGCTTTTAAACAGACGTGAAATAAATAAGTTAGTTGGCTTAGTTAAACAAAAAGGTTGTAGCTTAGTTCCAATTAGCATGTATTTCAAAGGTAGTTTAGTTAAATTAGAATTAGGTGTTGGTAAAGGTAAAAAGCTTTATGATAAACGTGAAGATATTGCTAAAAAAGATGCTGAACGAAGAATGAAACAGCTATTATCTTATAAAAATCAATAGAGATTATGGCGTATCCATAATCCCTATTTTTTATGCCTTATTTGCTGAGCCGAAAACATCAACTATTTTATGTTTTACAGTTTCTTTTATTAATTCTCTTGCTTCACCTAGATATTTTCTAGGATCAAATACATTTGGATTTTCAACAAAAGTTTTTCTAATACCTGCAGTCATAGCAAGTCTTAAGTCTGTATCAACATTTATTTTTGAAACACCTGAAATACTTGCTTCGTGTAATATTTCATCTGGAACTCCTTTTGCACCTGGTATATCTCCACCAAATTCATTACACATATTAACTAATTCTGGTATTACTGTTGAAGCACCATGTAAAACTATTGGTGTATTTGGTATTCTTTCTTTTACTTCTTTTAAAATATCAAATCTTAATTTTGCTTCACCTTTAAATTTGTAAGCTCCATGGCTTGTACCAATTGCAATTGCTAAAGAATCACAACCTGTTCTTTTTACAAATTCTTCAGCTTGTGCTGGGTCAGTATACATTGCATCATTTGCTGCTACATTTACATCGTCTTCGATTCCTGCTAATTTTCCAAGTTCAGCTTCTACTGGAACTCCATGTGCATGTGCGTAATCCACAACTTTTTTTGTTAAAGCTACATTTTCTTCAAAGTCATATTTTGAACCATCTATCATTACTGATGTAAATCCATTATCGATACACATTTTTGCTGTTTCAAAATCTGGTCCATGGTCTAAGTGTATTGCTATTGGTATATTTGGATGCTCTTCTACTGCTGCTTTTACCATTTTCATTAAATAATTTATTCTTGCATATTTTATCGCACTTGATGATACTTGTAATATTACAGGTGAATTTGCTTCTGCTGCTGCATCTACAATTCCTTGTATTATTTCCATGTTGTTTACATTAAATGCACCTATTGCATATCCTTCTTTCATTGATTTTTCAAACATTTCTTTTGTTGTTACTAATGCCATATTAATTCCTCCTAACATTTTTATTGTTAACAAATTTTTCTTTTTTATTAACAATTATTTATTAATTTCAATGTTATTTTATTTCTAAAAATTTAATATGTCAATAGTTTTTTTAGTTTTTTAGTGTACACTTGCTTCACTATTTCTATTAATCTTTTTATCTATAACGCTTTAGCTTCTATTACATTTCTATAAAGTTTGTGTTCCTTATATTGTGCCATGTTTTCTTTATCTGTTCCCCATCTTTCATATATTTCCTCTGCATCATTCTCATTTGGTTTTCTTAGTATATACCTATCTGTTTCTAGTTGTTCCATTTTGCAACGTCCTCCTTTATCTTTATATCTTTTACTTTTTAGGTTTCAAATTACACTACTTTGAAATTATCTATAACGTTTTCTTTTACAAAATCGCATTTTTATTTTACAAAAAACATTCTATATTATAGAAAATTATTTGTAACTTTTTTTATTTTTTATAATATTATAGAACAAAAGCGGACATTAATAACATTAAAAACCAGAAAGGAGTTTATTTTTATGGATTATGAATTAATGATGAATGGCAATGTGAAAATAGGACAAAAAGCGCCAGATTTTGAAGCAACAACAACTTTTGGTCAAAGAACTTTAAATGATTATAAAGGCAAATGGTTAGTATTTTTTAGCCATCCAGGAGACTTCACACCAGTTTGTTCAGTTTTCAAACTTTTTGAAATATGTTTTTGAATATCCACTTTCATAATATTATCTTTTGATTTTGGCTGTATTTTCAAGCAATTTACTTTCAATACTTTTCACCTTAACATTATCAATTTCTGAAATGGCTTTTAAATATTTATTTAATTGTACTCTAAAATCAATTTCATATCTATCATTATATATTCTTATTTCTTTAATAATTTCTGATAACAACATTTTCTTTATTACTATATCAGCATTTTCAAATTCTTCCTTCCAAATTGGTATTCTTTCCTTAATTTGTAATAATTCATTATCTTCGACTTTCTTTTGTCTTATTTTATTTTCAATACAATTCTTAGTTTCAATTATTTCAATTTTATGTTTTTCTTTTTCTGATATTAATTCATTTAATAATTCTGCCGTAAAACTACTTTCACCAGTTAAAGTTTTTATAACCTCATCTTTTAAAACTTTAATGTTGGCATCAATTTCATTAATTTGTGTTTCACATTTTTTCAATTCTTTTTCGTCATTATCACAATTATTTAAAACTCCTTGTTTTATTGCTTCAGATAAGTCAACTTGTTCTAAACTATCTAGAAAATTATATACACATTTTAATACTATTTCTTCCAAAACTTCCTTTTTAATGCTTTTTTTCTCCAAACAGCAAGTGTTTGTATTTATTGTACTACTACATTTATAATAATAATATTCCCATATTCCTCCATCAGGCTTTTTCTTTTTGGATTCAGATGTTGTAAATGTATAACCACATTCTCCACATTTTACTATTCCTGAAAGTAGCAATGGTGATTTTGTTTGTCTAGGCTTTGCAAATTCAAGATTTTTAGCCCTATCTTCTCTAATTTTCTTTGCTTCATACCACATCTCTTCATCTATAATTGCTAAGCTTTCAACCTTCTTTTTAGGTAAAATCCAATTTTCAAAAGGTTGTTTTTTTGAACCTGTTGCATTTGTAGTAGTTTTCTTTTTATATGCTGGGAATCCCATGTATATAGGATTTCCTAAAATTGCCCCAACAGTTGATGTCGCCCATAACATAGATCTTCTTGGTTTTTTCTTTCTATCATTTAATTCTTTTGCTATTCTTCCAATTCCAAATCCTTTTTTTACATACATTTCAAAAATATCTTTTATAATTTCTGCTTCATCTTTTTTTATTATAAGTTTTTGGCGTTCAACTCCCTTTTTAGTATATGTTCCACTTTTTATAAATTCATATCCATATGGAGCATTTCTTTTTCCTCCATATGTTAATATTCCATTTTCAGCCATTTGAGTCTGTGCTTCTTTAACCCTTATTGAAGTTTTTTCACTTTCTCCTCCTGCTTGCCAATAAGTAAGATAATTAATCAGCTTATCAGCTCTATTTTCGATTTTTCTTTGTCCTTCTTTTACAGACCAAACTTCAACGCCTTTATTAATTAGCCATTCTACAACAAATGGTGTTTCTTCTTCTCTCCTTCCGATTCTGTCAAACATAAAAACAAGCAAAATATCTATTTCTTTATTTAGTACAGCTTTCTTTATATCTTGTAAAGCATCTCTTTTTGACTCACTAAGTTTATATCCTGATACTCCTAGTTCAATATATTCTTTTGTTAATTTCCAATTGTTTTGTGATTTTATAAACTCTCCACATGCTATTCTTTGCATTGGGATATCGTTTTTTTCAACTTGCTTTAAAGTTGAAACCCTATACAAGCATCCAACTCTTTTTATATCCATAAAGTTTAATTTCTTTCTCCTATTAATATTGTACTTATAGGATATTTAACTCTTATTTCTACCTTATCATTATATAAATACACTTTATCTATTAATTTGTCCAAAATTTGTCTTTTAATTTCTAATGGTGCATTTTCAAACTCTTTACTCCATACAGGAATGCATTGTTTTAAATTATTTATATCTTTGTTGTTTTTATTAATTTCATCTTGAAGTTCTTCTAAATTTTTATTTAAATGTGCTAGATTTTCTAATTCTGAATTATACTCATCACCTATTTTTTTCTTTTCATCTTGATTATTTTCCATAAGAGCAAGTACAATTTCATTTTTTAATTCAACTATTCTATTTTGAGAATTGCTAATTTTTTGATTTAATAATACGACTTTTTCTTTTCTTTCTTTTATATTTATTATTCTTTTTTCAACTTCATTCTTTAAATCTATTTTTTTATATGTATCTAAATATATTTTTATTTCATTGCTAACTATTCCTTCTAAAATATCAACTCTATAATTTTTTCTATATTCACATTTTCCAGTTTTCTGTTTTCCCTTGCATAACATATATGTATATTTTGTCTTTCCTTTTGGAACAATGTAATTACCACAATAGCCGCATCTTGTATATCCAGATAATAGACGTAATACTCTTTCTCCACTTTTTCTTTTTCTACTAATTATTAAATTATTAGCTTTTTCCCATATTTCTTCTGAAATAATTACGATACTATCATTTCTCTTTTCAGCTATTATCCAATCTTCCTTTTGTCTTCTATTATTATTTCCTTTCATCTTGTTTCTCTTTCCAAAAGATACATAGCCTTTATAAATTGGGTTCTTAACTATTTCTAAAATAGCATTAGAATCCCATAATATTCCTTTTTTTCTTCTTTTTATTTTTTTATTATTCAAGTATATTGCTACTTTATCAGTTCCATATTCATTAATTGCTATAAGATTATAAATTAATCTTATAGTTTTTGCTTCTTCCTCATAAATTTCTAATACTTTTCTTTGTTTTCCAATTTTACTATACAAATCACTTTCAACCATTTTATAGCCAAATGGAGCATAATACCCCATATAAATTCCTAATTTTGTTAATCTTATTCGTTCTTCTTTGGCTCTAATTGATATTTTCTCACTTTCTCCTTGTGCTTGCCAATATGTAATATAATTTATAAGTCTATCATAACTATTCTTTATTTCTCTTTGTCCTTCATTTACAGACCATACTTCAATTCCCTGATCAATTAACCATTTTACAACAAAAGGTGTTTCATCTTCTCTTCTTCCTATTCTATCAAACATAAAAACAAGAAGTATATCTATTTTATTATTACTAACATCTTTTTTTATTGTTTGTAATACATCTCTTTCTTTTTCTCCAACCTTATATCCTGAAACACCAAGTTCCATATATTCTTTTTCTAGAGTCCAATCATTTTTTGTCTTAATAAATTTTCTACAAGCTTCTTTCTGAACTGGTATATCATTGTTATATGTTTGTTTTTTAGTAGAAACTCTATATAAACATCCAACTCTCTTCATTTTAAACCTCCTTTCAACTTAAAATTTTATTTTAAGCAAAAAGGATAATCAATTTGAGAAAAAATTTTATATTATTCTTTTTATATTTTTTTGGATATATAAATCACTCAACACGTCAATAATGTATTTTTCTAATTCTTCTGTATTAGTTTGTGTAGTATTCTTTATTACTATATTTATCTTTCGTTTTCCTATATCTTCACTTTTTATTAGTTGTTCTGCTCCATCATTTGTCTTTATATATTCATATTTTTCACTACCTAATAGTACACTTTTTTGTTCTAATACATCATTCATTATTAAAAAATCACCTCAATTAAGTTTATGATTTAAGACAAAAAAATATTATAAAAATAAGATTGGTATTTAAACCAACCTTATCAATCAACTATTTTTTTATAATAAAACCGTCATTAATACTGATAACGCTTATGTTAGTGTTTTTAATATAGTCTTGCATTAACTCATAACTTCTTGTTAATCTACCAATGCTGAACATTATTAAAACCATCTTTTCTTTTTTATTTAGAATTTCTTTTATTCCTGGTCTGTTAAAATCCAATACAGAAAAGCCATTATCAATATAAATATGTTTGCAATCAACATTACATCGTTTACAAAAATCTATAATTGTATTTTCTTGTCTTTGTATCTCTTTTTCATTGTCCTGATATTTAGAAACTCTTATATATCCAACTATTTTGTCTTTGTTGTCTAATAACATCTGTTGTATTAAAGCATTGTTAATTCCTAAATCAATCATCTTATCTTGTTTATTTTTCATATGTTTTCCTCCTAAAATAAATTTATAACTATCTTATTAAATATTATTAAGATAGTTAAGTTGAGAAAAAATTTAAATTTTATTGGCAACATCAATTGCATTTTCTTTTGAATAAATCTTTGGTAATATATCTATTTGAGCTAATAAATCTTTAAGCGTTATTTTAAGATTTCCACTACTTTTCATATTATTAACTGCAATCTTTGAATATGCTATATATTCAGTCAATTGTTCTTTTGCAACATTTTTCATTTCAAATTCTATGTTTTTTGTATTTAAGTTTTTATTTTGTTCTATAATTTTTTTATAAGCCTTTTTAAAATATTTTTTACATTCTTGTTTATTCATCGCTTACCTCCATAATAAAAAGCCAGATATACTGACTTTTTAAAAATTTTTTATGAATCTTTTTAACCTTTCTTCATCTTTAGATATAACAATAGTATTTTTATATCTTGCATGCACAATACCATTTTCTCCATCTTTTATAATATTTTCCATAACGCTTCTCCTATCATTTTCTTCTATGAATTTAGTAGATGTAAATATCATTATTTTAATCTGTTCTTTTCCAATAATAGATGTTGATTCAATATCTTCTTTTATAAAGAAAAAACTAATATTATTTTCAAGTAGTAATTTTAATATTTTACCTCTTATGTATAAATCACTACCTAATGATTTAAAATCTTCAAATACTATTGCATCAATTATTCCTTGTTCATAGTCCTTAATAATTCTATAAAGAGCTTCTCTTTTACTTATTCTTTGTTTTGTAGTATTTTCTAAATAAAGATATATGTTATTTACTAATAGCTTGTCCTTTATTTTAATACTCAAAATATTTACTTGATTACATTCTAATCTTGAAAATGAGTAAATCCCAACATTCATTTTTCCTCGTCCTTTCTATATAATATATGTTCCATTTTATAAGATATTCTTAAAAAATTTTACTTGAGAAAAAATTTATGTAATAATCTTTAATTAATTATATTTTTATCTGCTTCTTTTGCTACAATTAACATACAATGTATTCCTATTCCTAATATTGCACCTACCATTATTCCAATAATAAATAATACCAATTAAATCACCTCTTAAATTTCTAAAAAAATTATATTATTTTCTCTACAAAGATGAATTACCATATTTAGTTCTCTTTCGCTCATACCTAATATTGTAAAAACATTCATAATTAAAATATCCATATTTTTATTTCTTATGTCTTGTATTAACTTATAATAGGTATCTGAATTTTCTCCTGGTGGAGTAATATATATTCTGCCTATTTCAATATTTTTTTCACAGAAATTTCTTATCATATTCATTTGTTTTTTGCTAGAATCATAGAGATTTACTATATAGCAATTTGCTCTTCCACTTATATTCTTTAAAAGTATTTTATTATTTTGTACCATGTTACTATATAAATCTTCAACCTCATCTGCTTCATAAAGATCATAAATTAATTCCATTTGCTCTGCTAAAACTTCTGGATTTGTTTTTATTTTCATTTTATATAGTAAATCAAGTGTTATAGCAGCATAAGCTTTTCCTTGTTTTTTTGTTATCATATTTTTCTCCTGTTACTTTAAACCTTGATATATAATGGAAAATCAGCTGGCTTTGTTAAATTTTTTGTATCAAATTCATAACGTTTCTTATTTGGGTTATATATATAAGCACTACTGCACCATTTTCTTAAAGTATCTGTTCCCAACATACTTCTTTTCGATAATTCCATAGAAGCTTGTTCATGTTGGCTTTTTACTTTTATATATTCTATGTCTACCTTGTTTTTTCTTTTACTGTAAATTAAATCTTTTTGTACTTTTCTCCTATGTATTAGATTTTCATTCTTTCGTTTTTCTTTTTCTTCATTATATTTTTCATTTTTTCTTAAGATTTTTGAAATGTAACTTACGGATGTATTTATTATATCTGCTATTTCTGTTAATGTCTTTTTTTCATCAAAGTATAATTCATTAATTATAGCTACCTTTTCCATAATAAAATTCTCCTTTCAGTTAGGTTCAAAAAGTGTTTACACATTTTTTGACATAGTTTTTCTATATAGGCTTATCTAGAATTTGCCTATATTGATTTTTTTATAAACATATAGTATAATTTAAACGGATTTAAAGGGGAAAGAGTTCGCTTATACTATATGTTACATCATTGTTAGAAACATAGTTTTTTGCATATTTGTTTCTAACTATTTGCATTATAATTTTCTAATCTTTGAAAGTCAATAAGTATTAGTAAAAAACGATTGTAACACAAATTTATGCTTTTATTTAATTTGTGTTTATAACAAAAAGGAGATTTCGATGAAAGAAAATGACTATATTTCAGACATTTTATCTGGTTTAGGATTAGCAATAAATGAAAAAAATAATAACGAAATTATTATTAATTATCCTATAATTCTTGATAAAAAAAATATGGAATTTGTTTTAGATTCTAACTATAAATTGATAAATCAAACATTAGGAACATTTTTATCTGATTTTTTAAATACAAATTTTGAAGATTACAATGAATTTTATTTGTTTTTTCTCAAATATTCATTATCTATAATAGAATTGGATAAATTTAAAAAAATATTTAAAGATGGTAAGTGTCCAGAAAAAGATTTTAAAAAATTCATTTTAAATTTACAAAACAAAAAACTAAAAATATATAAAAAATTACAAGAACAAACTGATATGATATTAGATTATTGTTTATTTAATCCAAGTAAACAAGCAATCAATTTTAAGCCTATTGAAAGATTATATGTATTAAGAAGGACATCACCAACTCTTACATTATTAAATGAAAATAAATCAGCTTATTATTCTGTTAATCTATTTTCCTCATATCCTGGAGAAACAGAAAAAGAAATTTATAATTTTTTATCTAATAAAAAAAATAAAGTAATTGAGTATGATTTAATAATACCTTATGATATTTCTAGTATAATATACAAATCTATATGTAGCATACTTAAAGAGAAGATTCACTTAAAAATTTGTAAAAACTGCAATAAATATTTTATTGCAAATATCAAATCAGCTAGTTACTGTAATAATATTGCACCTGGTGAAACTAAAAAAACATGTAAAGATGTTGGAAGAAGGATTTCTTTTGAAAATTCAAAGTGTGAAGATTATGTTTTGGATTTATATTACAAAGTATATAATAGAAAATCTATGATGAAATTAAGAAACCCTGATATTGATAAATATATTAACGATTTTAATAAATATAAAGAAATAGGAAAAAAGAAAGTTATTCAATACAAAAAAGGAAAACTTTCTTCTGAAGATTTTAAAAATTGGATTGAGAAGAATAGCTAGAATTTAGCTATTCTTCTTTAAAATTTAACAGTCACATGAAATTAATTGTTGATGGCATTTTGGACAAATTTCACAATCACATCCTGCATGATGATAATTTCCTAATAATGCATTACAATCATGACATCTAAATTCCTCGTCTTCTGTTCCATCATAGAAATCATATTTATCTCCAACTGCTATTCTATTATATACATTTGAATCATTTAAAATAAGCTGGTTTGTATCACAACCATCACATTCTAACATATCTTTGTTACAATATTCACATTTTGCCATAATCTTTTACTCCTCTATTTTCTATATATTGCTCTAATTTTATGTTTTATATCTATTTATTAACTCCAATAAAAAGTCCCATTTTTTATCTTTACTATTTTGAGCAAAATTAGTTTTCATTTCATATATAATTTTTCCGTTACTTTCAGATATTTTTTTAATTGTTATCTCATTTGTTGATTGATTTACATTTTTTTCAATTTTATATAATTTTTCATCTTCCTTATCTATAGAAAATTTAATATAAAATTGCGTTTCTCTGATTTCACTTTCTTCTTTTAATTCTATAAATTCTATACTTAATGGATAACTCTCTAATTCTAAAAAATTTAAACTTATTAATTTTTCCTTTTCCTCTGATGTCAAATTAGATAAAGATATCTCTGTTTTATGCATTCTAACTGTATCGTAGAAAATCCAACCTAAATATAATACCCCAATAGTAAAAATAATTAATATAATAATTATCAAAAGTTTAATTGAATGTTTCATACTCAATCTCCTATATTTTATAAATTAATATTATTTTCTATTTTAATTATTTCATTTTTATTAACATTTGTTATATTCTTTGATAAATTATATCACATTATAATATCTTTGTCTTTAATTTATAAATATAAACTATAAGAATTTTTGTATTATAAAAAGTTTCATTTTTTATATTTTACCATAAAAAAATAAACTCAAAATGTTTTTCCATTTCAAGTTTATTTTTTGTTATTTTTCAATAAGATTATGTGGATCTTCAATTAATTGTGATATTTGCTTTTTAGCACTATTCCATATGCTTCCACCTATTATTTCTCCAGTTGTAGCATCTACATAATAAACATATCTTTCCGGATAATCGTATTTATAATAGTCATAATAAATCGTTACTTCCCAAACTTTTCTTACACGATTATCAACTTTGTAGAATTCAGCATCCTCTTTTATTTTATATGTTCCGTTTTCATCTGGTTCAAAATTAATGGTTCCTTTTTCATAATCTTCTAAATTCTTTTCTCTATATACAACATCTGTATTCATTTTATCAATTCCAATTTCTGCTTCAGTAGATGCTATATTATATCTTGTTTCAATTTTTTTATCCTTTTCTGTTGCAATTTTTATAGCATCTTCTTTTGAAATTTTTTGTTCATTATTTTCGTATTTAGAATTTTCTATATTCAAACTATATAAACCATTTATTGTTGGAACCCATCCGATTGATATTTTTTCATACTGATTATATAAATCTCCATATTTTTTATAAAAATCAGCATACCATATATAAGAAGCTTCATCATTTTCCATATTCCTTTTAAGTGATACTAATTCATATTCATCAGAATTATTATTAGGATTATATTTTAATAATAATTCTTTTGCTGTCCTTCTTGCTTCTTCTCTTGTTATTCCGTAATTATATGGAATTTTATAATTATATGATGGAATATTTAGACTTTGAAAATTCCCTTTACTATCCATCTGCATTGTTCCTTTTGTGAACCCTATATCCCATATAACATCATTTCCTCGCCAACTTTTCATTAATCCTAATCCACTTATTTCATCTTCTAATCCAATTTTTCTTAAATATTCTTCTGCTTTTTTTCTCGCTTCTTCTTCGCTAATCGCGTTTTCTTTGTCCTTTTCAGTAACTTCATAAGAAAATTCATATTTTTCAGGTTGTTTCCATATTTTTTCATATATTGCATTTCCTGTTGCATATACTAATCCTCCTGTAACTGTTGTTGTAATAACAAATGTTGCAACTAATTTTGGGATATTTTTATTTGTTTTCTTTATATTTTCCTTTTCAAATTCACATGCAGCAATTTTCATTCTTGATTTTGATAAAATATTGTTCATTATTTTCTTATCCATTATAACTGTACCCTCTTTTCTCTAATATTTTTTTAATTTTCTTTCTAATTCTACAGAGTCTTGATTTTATCTTGTTTTCTTTTATATTTAATATTTTTGCAATTTCTTTCATTGACTTTGAATTATAATAATATAAAACAAAAATATCTTTATCTTCTTGTTCCATATTATTTACTATCATAATAATCATATTTTCTTTTTCTGCTTTTTCAACTTTTAATTCTGTACTTTCTACTTCAAATAAACTGTTTTGATAGTCATCTATATTCATATTGCTTTTTCTATCTCTCATTTTCTTATTATATAAATTCTTTGTAATTCCAGCTAAATATGATGATAAATCTTTATTTATGTCTAATTTTTCTTGATTTTTCCAGAGTGATAAAAATACATCAGATATTATTTCTTCTATATCTTCTTCTGTTAATTCAGAAGATTTGTTTTTTATGATAGTATAAATATATGGAGTATAATTTTCTATTACTTTTTCTATGTTTAATTTATTATTATTGATATAACTTTTTATTAGATTACTTTCATTCATTTTAGAGATCTCCTTATACATCTTCATCTATATATTACCATTTTTTTGATAAAGGTTACCATTTATTATTAAATTTTTTTATTATAAAAGAAGAATAGATTATAATTTCTATTCTTCTTTTATAAATTAGTAAATAAATTGTGTTATTATTTATATTTTTATACTTTATCGTTATTTTCTACATTAACTAATATATCTGTATTATCAACTTTTAATGCAAAATATGGTTTTGTTTTATCTTCTTCTTTTAAGAATAAAATAAAATCATTATTAAAAATAAATTCTCTACCTTTTTCTAATAAAGCACTTTTAAATGCCTCTATTAAAGCTTCACTTTTTACACTACCACCATAATTATTTAACTCAAAATCAATTGTTTGAAGAGCTTGTGCAATATACCAATCTGTATTTTTTATATATCTACCACATAATTCATCATAATTTATTTCATCTTTTACTTTTATGAATGGAATATTTAAAATATCATTTTTGTTCCATGTTTTTTCTCCATTATATTTAGATTGTTTTACTTGCATTTCTTTATAGTTTTCTTCAAATGATTTATTTTCTCCTGTTGTTCTATATAGGTATACTTCTTCTCCCTCTTTTGTTTTTAACTTAATTGCAAAATCTTCTTTTGAATTATAAAACAATATTTCTATATTTTTACTTGCAACTTGTTCTGTATCTGGTTCTATTCCAAAATATTTTACTTTTTCTTTTGAATCTCCAAAAGTATTTTCATTTAAAGTTGGAAATTTTTCTAAAAAGTTAAATTCTTTTTTTAACATTGCATATAATACATATCCTTCACCTTTTTTCCAGTCACATTTATCTATAATGCTACTAGTTTCATTAAATTTTTGTTTTATTCCTTGCTCTATCTGATTTTTTAATGTTAAATTTTCTTTTCCGTGTATTTTGAAATATGAATTTTTATTTAATTGTTCAACTGTGAATGTTTGTTTATTTAGTTCGTCTGCTAAAGCAGAATATCCATCTTCAAATTCTATTTTATCCCCAATAACATCATTCATAAAGTCATTCCATACTAAATTAAATGTTCCAACCCATACTTTATTTGTATCTATTGATGATATTTTACTTGTATATGTAGGTGTCATTTCAGCCTTTTCTTTAATATTTTGTGAAATTTTTATTGTAGCATATACAACTCCTGACAATATAATACCTACACATAATACAATAATAAATATTTTTGAAACTTTATTCATTTCATCAAATCCTTTCTTTAGCAGGATTTTTCTCAATTGTTTTTTTCCTCTATGAATTAGATTTTTTGTATTTTGTAGAGTTTCTCCTAATATTTTAGAAGTTTCTTCATAAGATAATCCTTCAATATTTACAAGATAAATAGCATTTTTATATCTTTCATCTAAAAGTTCTATTGATTCTAATAGTTCTCTTTTAGTTTCTTCATTTGTAATAACATCTAACACGTCTTTTTCAATTTGCTCATCATCTTCTTTAAGAAATGTTTCTGTTATATCTTTTCTTCTTTTTTCAGTGTTAATATAATTTATTGCTTTACTCCTTGCCACAAGATAAATATAGTATTTAAAAGAACTATTTTCTCTCATTTGGTGTTGTATAACATATATAAAAGTTTCTTGAGCTATATCCTCTGCTTTTTGATAATCTTTTACAATATTAAATATAAAATATTCAATTCTACTTTTATATTTGTTATATAGAATTTCAAATGCTTCTTTTTCTCCATTCAAATAATCATTGTACAATTTTTTATCTAAATCTTTCTCCATTTTATACCTGCTTTCATTTATATATAACAGCTACATTTATAAAAGTTTCATATTTTTTATATTTTATTACTTTTATATAAAAAAATAAAGATTATATTCAATCTTTATTTTTTTAATTTTCTATTTTTAATCATAAAAATGCATGTTATTAAAAATACCATAAAGAACAAATAATTATCTGCACTACTTATTTTTCTTTTACTAATTCAATAATTACTTCATCACCATTTGTTTTAAATACATGTACTTTTAAAGTATCTGTTGCATCATAATTTGTTAAATTAAATGTATTATAATATCTTACAATTCCATCTTCTTTAACACTTATTTCTCCATCACCATCTGACCTACGTGCAGGATAAAATTTTCTTCCATCAGATGTTTCAACACACTCATTTTCATTATGTGCAATTTCATTACAGTTACTTAAATATATTTTAAATGCAGAATTAGATACTTTCGCATCTTCAAATTTATAATTGTTATCACTAATAGAAACTAATTTGTAATGAACTAGATTAGATTTTGCCATTTGACTAGGTACATCTATTTCAAAAATCCATTCTCCTGTATAAATCACATTTTTTTCTTTGTTGTTTTCCCAATAACTATTTCTTATTTTATTAAATGTTACTTTCAATTTTTGAGATTTGGGAAATTCTACTGGATTTCCTGTTGCAGTCAAATAAAATTTTATCTCATTATCATTTATTTTCTGACTATGTTCACTATATGCACCTTTATAGCTATCATAATTTTCTCTTGCCTCTTGTTCTGTTTTATATAATGCTGTCATTTCTTCTGATTCAAGTTCTCTTGTTGCAAAAACTTTTTCATTTTTCTCATTTACTACTTTTAAGTCCATTATATCTATTCTTCCATTATCTGATAACATATCTTGCAAATTATAACTACTATCAAATTTTATATTTACATTCATATCAAAGTTATTATCATCTATTAAGAAAGACTCTATACTTGTACTAATTCCATTTGCTTCTTTATATTCAGTATTTACATCACTATAATATCCATTATTGATAGCAGTTTGGACACCATCGCTACTATTGGCTCCAAATTTACTAATTATTTGTGTTGTGGCAAATACAACTCCTGTCATTGAAAGTGCAATACATGCTGCAATTCCAATACCTTTTCCAATATTAAATTTACTTTTATTCATTACTATATCCTCCTCTTTTACATTAGATATAGCTATTTTCATTTTTACTTTTTCAAA
Source organism: uncultured Clostridium sp. (assembly GCA_945865665.1). GTDB lineage: Bacteria > Bacillota > Clostridia > TANB77 > CAG-508 > CAG-269. The sequence goes on from CAMBEE010000001.1 coordinate 177,754, forward strand.
AATTTTATTGTTATTCATATTATCTAACCTTTCTTTATTTTATTTCTAATTCTGTATAGTCTTTGCTTTACACTAAATTCAGAAATCTTTTGTTCCTTAGCTATATCTTTTATTGATTTAGAAGAATAATAAAAGTCTAAAAATACCTTTTTATCAATTTCTTTCATATTTTTTAGTTTCTTTTCTATTTTACTAATTTCTTCTATACTATTATCGAGAAGGTCAATTTTATCATAACTATATAAACTATTTTCATAATCAGAAATATCAAAGTTAACTTTAATTTTTCTTAAATATTCTTTTACTACATTTCTTGTTATTCCTGCAATATATGAACTTAAATATTTGTTAATATTTAACTTGTTCATATTTTTCCATAGTATAAAAAATACCTCAGAAATAATTTCTTCTTTATCCTCATTATTCAAATTATCTCTTGCCATATTATTTATAATAGTAGCAATGTAAGATGAATACTCATTTATTATTTTTTCTAAATCAAGTTCATTATTTTTTATATAATGTTTTATTTCTTTACAATCATTCAATTTAGATCTAAACTCCTTTTTTTATTTTAAGATATCTTACATCTATATATTGATAATTTTTTTAAAAAAGTAACACTTTTAAAAAAAGAAGAGAATAATCTCCTCTATAGTTTAGTAGACAAGTGCCTCACGACACTAGCCCCTATACAGAACCGTACGTGCAGTTTTCCCGCATACGGCTCCTCATAATAACATTTACTTCCAATCAAATAAACTTATATAGATTTTAGGATATGGTAATTTATATACCTTTAACATCTCCTTGAAACCTTCTACTGTATAGCTTTTCTTATGACTTCTTCTATTTAAGATTTTGTATAGAAAATCTATCGTTCTTTGTCTAAAACAACTTATCATTCTGCCATTGTGTGAAATTCCATAATAGCGATAATGTCCAATTAGCTTAATCTTTACTTGTTCCATTAGGTCACTTACTTTTATATCTCTATTTTGATATAACCACACTTTCATAGCTTTTACTTTTTGTTTAAATTTCTTCTTGCTTGTCTTTAATTTAACACTAAATTTTCCACTTCTGCTTTTGCTACAATAGAATGTAAATCCTAAGAAATCAAATGTTTCTGGCTTTCTTTCTCCTTTTGCTTTCCTGTTTCCTTCTGCATATCTTCCAAATTCTAATAATCTACTTTTGCTTTCTTCTAGTTCTAGTCCAAATTTACTCATTCTCTTCTTTAATGCTTCATAATATGCCTCTGCTTCATATTTATATTGAAAACCTGCAATAAAATCATCTGCATAGACAACTAGAAATGTATCTCCTTTTGCCCTCTTTTGTACAATTTCTTTATACCATAATACTAATACAAAGTGCATATATATATTTGCTAATACTGGACTTATTATATTTCCTTGTGCAGAACCTTCCTCTGTTGCTACATATTTTCCTTTGTCCATTATTCCTGCTTTTAAATATTTCTTAATTAGTCCTATTATGTTTGGGTCTTTGATGTTATATTCTAAGAACTTAATCATCCAGTTGTGGTTTATATGGTCGAAGAAACCGTTTAATATCTGCATCTACAATGTAATTTATTTTATTTTCCATTATCTTATGATGTACATATTTTATTGCATTGTGACAACTTCTATTAGGTCTAAATCCATACATATTATCTTGAAATTTTGGTTCATATATTGCCTCTAGTATTTTCTTTAATGCTAATTGTACTATTTTGTCCTCATATATTGATATTCCTAGTGGTCTCATTTTACCGTTTCCCTTTGGTATATATACCCTAAGAGATGGTGCTGGTTTATATGCTTTGTTCTTTAATCTTATTACTAAGTCTTTAATATTCTCATTCAAGTTTTCTGCATATTCTTTCTTGCTTACATTATCAATTCCAACTGCTTTGCTTCCGTCTAATTCTTTATGACACTCTTTTAGCAAGTCTTCATTAATTAAATGATACAATGATGTAAATATTGGTCTCTTTTCATTTCTTGATTTGTCTGCTATTCTTTCTAGTTTCGTTTCCATTATTCCTCCTGTCCCTGAGTACAGATAATGTTTCCTCAGAAAGACCGTTATTATGTAAGTCCCTTCGCTCCATTCCCATTACAGAAACTTCATCACTACTACGAACTTATCCGACTGCCTAATATTTATTTGACATTCTCCGTTTTATTGTTGTTTGCCATACTTGTATTGCTACAAGAAATATTAGGCTCTCCCCAGTTGACAAGCAATCTCTATGTGAAACATGATTGGCACTAATGACCCCGTGAAAGTTCAAATACTCTTACCATAACGATTATTTGAATATTGCATTCTGCAACAAGTAACACATCTGCCTTTCAATTTAAGACAACATTTCGGAGCTGAACTGCCTTTTAACCCTGTTTCCTTGCTGTCTACGCTTTACTCATAACATTACTGTTACAAGCACAAGACTCGCTACTAATTGGTTGGTTAGACCTTGATTAGACAAGACTTCCACTTGCTAGATTACTTACCCTTTGCTGGGCGCACACTTGTAATTTGTCTTTCAAGTACAATAGCATAAAAGAGAGCATTTATCAATAACTGCTCTCATACTTGTAATTTATGAAATTAATATTATTTCTTCAATAATTCTTTTATTTCATCTTTTTTAGGTATTCTACCTTGAACTACTACTTTTTCATCAACTATTAATGCAGGTGTTCTCATAACTCCATATTCCATTATTTTTGCCATATCTTCTACTTTTTCAATAGTAGCTTCTATACCTAATTCTTTTACTGCCTCTTGTGCATTCTCATATAATTTCACACAATTACAACAACCCATTCCTAAAACTTTAATATTCATAATAAAATTCCTCACTTTCTATTTATATAATTAAAAAACCAAATATATTAAATATATAACCTATCAAGATAATTCCTACTGTTATTATACCTGCAAATATCCCTAATAATTTATTTTTCATTACTTGTTTTAACATTACCATTGATGGAATTGATAAAGCTGTTACTCCCATCATAAAAGTAAGTACAGTTCCTATTCCTGTTCCTTTAAGTACCAATGCTTCAGCTATTGGCATTGTTCCAAATATATCTGCATACATTGGGACTCCAACTATTGCTGCTAAAATTGGTGCGAATATATTTCCAGTTCCTAAAATATTTTCAACTATTGTTTGTGGAATCCAGTTATGAATTACTGCACCTATTCCAACACCTAACAATACATATTTCCATACCTTTGTAAATATATTTTTTACTTGCTCTTTTGCATATTGTACTCTTTCCTTTTTAGTAGGCTCAACTTCTTGTGTTTCTCCGACTTTCATATCAAATACATAATCTTGTATGTATTTTTCTAGTTTTAGTTTACCTATTAACATTCCACCTATTATTGCAAGTACTACTCCAACTAATACATATGCAATAGCAACTTTCCATCCAAACATAGAAGCTAGAAGTACAATAGATGCCAAATCTACAAATGGAGATGATATTAAAAAGCTAAATGTTACTTCCATTGGAAGTCCTGCTTTTACAAAGCTGATGAATATTGGAATACTTGAACAACTACAAAATGGAGTTACTGTCCCAAGTAATGCTCCTAATGTTGCACCTTTTACACCTTTTAATTTACTCAATATTCTTTTTGTTTTTTCTGGTGTAAATTTACTTTCAATATATGAGAATATGAAAATTAAAACTGATAATAAAGTAATAATTTTAATCGAATCATATATAAAAAATTGTAGGCTACCTCCGATTTTTCCTAATATATCAGTATCATTAATTGGTAATCTAAAAATATTATTAACAATCCAAGCAATTAACTCAGAAAGCCAAGTCATTCTTAAGAACACATCATTTAGAGTACTGAAAAATTGTGATATATACTGCATATCAAAGAACTCCTTTCTTATAATTAACTATATAGACAAGTATCAATATATTATTTTAAAATATAACACCTTTTATAAGGTGTATATTTTACCTTTTACAAATGCAATCTTTTTTATCATTTGAAATAACTTGTAAAAATTCGGTTATTTCTTTCATTTTTTCATCATTTAATTTATAGTGTATCCAGTTTGCCTCTTTTCTTGATGTTACTATTCCATTATCTGCTAATACCTTTAAATGATGTGATAATGTTGGTTGTGTTATATCAAATTTTTCTAAAATTTTGCATACACACATTTCTCCACAAGAAAGCATATCTATTATTTGTAATCTATTTGAATCAGATAATACTTTAAAAATTTCGGCTTTTTCAGCATACTGTTGTTTCTCCATTTTTACTTTCCTTTCAAATTTGAGTTGTTTCTATATAGATAATCATCTATATGTTATTATATTCAAAAAGAAAAAAAATGCAACCTTTTTTGAAAAAAATTGCATTTTTTATTCTATATATTTTTTAATGCTCTGCATCTTCTTTAGTTCTATGAACTGTTCCTTTTGGATGTTGAGGAGGTGCATATATTGAATATAACTTTATTGGTACATTTCCTATATTAGTAAGATTATGCCATTTTCCTGCTGGTATTACAATAGCAAAATCATCACATACTTTTCTTTCAAAATTAAGATTATTTTTATTATCGCCCATTTGAACTAAACCAAATCCTTGCTCAATTCTAATAAACTGGTCTAAATTGGGATGCATTTCTAATCCAATACTTTCTCCTACATTTATACTCATTAATGTAATTTGTAAATGTTGTCCTGTCCATAATGCTGTACGAAAATTTTTGTTTTGCTTTGTTACTTCATTTATATTTATGACAAATGGTTCTGCTCCATAATCTTTTATATAATATGGATTCATCCTGTTATAATCCATATTATAATAGTTCATATAGCCATATACATCATCATATTGTCTATAATTATCATAATAGTTTTTATATAAATCATTCATATTATACATTTAATTAATTTCCTTTCATATATTACTTATATTATATAGGTGTTCCTTCAAAATATTCAAGTGATTTAACAATACATGTTTTTACTTCATCTCTTTTTTTATCAATTGTTAATCTTGCATAAAACTTTTTACTATAATGTAATCTCATTAAAAATAAGTTTATTGTAAATACTTCACCATGCTTATTTATTAATTTAAAATCTTCTTTCCAATCGACTTGTGCGGATTTACCAATTACTGGTTTAACCCTTATAGATGCAGGTTGTTTTCTTTTGTCTTTATTTTTATTTACATAGTTTCTTATCGAACTATATGAACCTACATATCCTTTTTCAACCTTTAAAAAATAAAATATAGAATATGCTGTTATACCAGGTATCGTTTCCAATTTACTATCTATAATTTCAATATAATCATCTAGTATACTTTGTCTTTCTCTAGCTTTAGGTTCAATACCTTTTTCTTTATCCAATTCTTGCTGATATATTTTCTTTGCCGTTCTATAATCACATCCATATTCACGACCTAATGCTGCAAAATTAGGTTTTATATTCAATCTTATCAGCTCCTTTAACATATTTCTTAATTTATTATCTTTTTCTATATTCATGTTTACAATCACCTCTAGGATAATTTTACCACGATAGAAAAATGTAGGAAAACCGACATATAAATTTGTCATAATCCTACATTTTATTTTACCATTTACAGCTTTCTGCGATCCCTTCGGTTTTCTACAAACATTTTACAAACATTACACAATTATTCTACAACTACATTTTCAGATACAATCACGATTTCCGGTCACCGGAAAAAGTAACTTTCTTCACACATTTGTTACTTCTGATACTTCCCCAGATTTAGAGATCCATAAATTTATTTTTTGAAAAGTGCCAATTTTGAGCCGTTTTTCACTGAAAAAACCTTGTAACAAATTAACTCATATTTGTTACCACTCTTTTTTATAATTTTGAAGGAGGATTTTCCAATTATGAATTGTTACCAAGATAACAACAATATCGCTGACACTTCCGGGAACCTACGCAAGAATATGTCAGATAAGGAACTGCAACAGAAACTCACAATCGAAACCAATCCCCAGACGCAGCTGCGAATTCTGATCGAACTGAATACACGCCAAGCCAGACAAATCACTGCCCTTACAAATCGAATTGCCATTCTGGAAGATAAGGCATTGAAAAAAGCCGGGAGAAAACGTGTGCCTATCTATCTGGACGGTAGGGAATTGACCGATGATGATATCCTTTACTACATTGACGAGGATTACTATACAATCGTAGAATTAGAACGTGTTACCAAAGCTCCTAAAAACCTGATTCGCAATCGGTATAATAGAGCCAAGAAGAAGCAACGGATTGCTAAAGAATAATGCTTATATCATAAATACCGCCGAACGGAAGAACCTTTCCGTTCAGCGGTATTTAGCAGATTTTGTTCGCTTCACTTATAACTCTTTCTTAAAGCAGATAATTCTGCCTGCTTCAATAAATCCCATAGCCATATGAAAATGCAAACTATCTTCATTGTCTAATTCGCAATCACTAGCAAATTCCGTACATCCCTTTTCTTTTGTCCATTTTTCGCACTCCGTCAATATTTCTTTTGCAAAACCTCTGTGACGAAATTCCTCTTTTACAAAAATCCCCTCTAAATATCCAACCGGCGATGAATCCGTACCTTCTACATAATCATATCTCAGTTGGCATTCTGCAAATCCTACCGGCTCACTATCAACATACTTGATGAAATATTGAGCATCTTCTTTTGCCATATTATCGGAAATATCATCAATTAATTCTTGTATAGTATCTACATCCCACATTTGGACTGCTAATTCTGCAATAACAGTTATATCATCTTTTTTAGCCTTCTTTACCATAGCAAACTCTCCTTACTCTTATTTAAAACATTTCATCAAGCAACAAATAGTAATTAATCTTTTCATAATTAGGCTCCATACCCAACATCTCAAAAAACAGTTTCTCGAATTCAGAATTGTGAAAAAAATTTCTAATTTCTCTGACGCACATTGAAATATCCAACCATTTATCCGCAGTTCCACATCTTGCTAAATCAAAAAAATATATTTCATCGTTGCAAATAAACAAATTACTGATATCGCCATGTGAAAACACTAACTCTTCATGTGGCTTGTTGTCGCAGAGCCATTTATATAGTTCTTGTGGATCTGTAAATTCCGTTGAATCTTCCCAATTAGATATATCAGTATCTGCCAGACCGTTCTTCAAAAGATAATCCAGTTCCTCCAATCTCATATCAATTTGTGATGAAAACGGACAGTTTGAGATATCAATGGATTGCAATAACTTAATTGCATTTGCTAAGTATGCTATGTATTGTATAGGATCCTCTGCAAAATCATCTATACTTTTCCCCTCAATTTCGCTCATAATCAAATATTCTGTACTTTCTTTTTGACCATATTCAATTACTTTGGGAACGTTTAGTATGCCTTCCAACCACTGCATTACTTCAGCTTCTCGCTTGACACTATAGGTTGTACGTGAGTATATTTCATTAATCCTTTTTAAATATACAACCTGGTCTTCAATTTGACATTTATATACTTCTGCCGCCGACATACCTACAGCATCTTTTTCTTGAACGATAATTTTGTCTATATACTTCATGCCTATACCTCCTAGCTCAAGATAGATTATATCACACTCAAAACGTCATGTCAATTATATATTCTTTGAGTGATAGCATAAATTTTCTGTAGGAAAACTTTTTGCTAAAATCCTGAACTTATTTTATTTCACGACTTTTGAGATTTCCTAATTTGATTTATATTTTTATCTTTATTTTTCTATATTTTAAGGTTCACTTAATAAACCTTTTTATAGGCTTTTTTAAAATATCACATATTCACTTATATTTCAATACTTACACAGCTTTTCCATACCAAATATTTTTTAATTCATAATACAATTCATCTCTAGCTCCTGCTAATGTTGGTATAGATACTCCTACTGTTCCAAATAATTTTTTCTCTGCTTTCTTTTTTATCCTTTTTTCTAATGCTTCAATTTTTTTATTTCTTTTTTCTTGTGTTGATATATCTATTATCTTTTGGTAAATATTTCCACCATTTTGTGTAAATGCTCTTAATTGACTCATTTCGTCAATTCCTTCTTCACACCACACTTTTGCATCTGTGCTCATTCTTTCTGATAATGTATGATGTACTTGTCCTTCTTGGCAACATCCTGTTAATTTATCTTTATATTTATCATGTGCTTCTATTCCAGACCATTGATTCATTAAGTATGTTTTTGTATTTTGTATTTTCTTTAATCTATTTTTTAATCTTTTTGTATTTCTTCCCAATTGCTCATCTTCTTTAATCTCTTGTTTTATTTTCTTTATTGCTTCATTCATTATATTTTCTGTGCTTATTGGATCATATTGGTCTATTGCTTCTTGTAATTTATTTTTCAAATATTCATCATAATTTAAGTGATTTATATATTTTTCTAAATGGAATAAATCTAATACAAATACTGCTTTATCTATCCATTCAACTCCTGCTTTGATATATGATGCTCCATCTCCCATTATGAAAATATTTTCTATTTCATCTTTCTTATATGTACAATCTATGTAATATGCTACATCTTCCCATAATTTTTGATTATCTTTGTATAACCCTGAAAATGTAAATTTATCCACTAATTCCTTTCTTACTTGTTGTACTTCATCTATTCTATCTGGCTTTGTTAAAGTTCTTTTTCGTGTATATATGGTTACTATTTTTGATATTGTACATCCTTTCTTATTTCTTTCTTTTATGTGGTCTTCATCTACTTGAATGTAAATATTTTTTGCCTTAATTTTATCTTCTTCTTTTCGTTCTTCAATTTCCATATCCCACTCGTTTTTTCTTACATTTCTCATTACTGTTGTTGCACTTATTTCAAGTCCTGGTACTACCATTTTTCCTGATTTGTTATATGATTGGTCATTTGCTCTTTCAATTACTTCTGATTTTACTTTTTTATCTATTCTTTCGCCTTTTTCTATTCCAAGTACTGCATCTGTTAAATATACATATTCCCCTGTTTCCTTATCTTGGTAATATCTTCTTTCAAATTTGGTTTTTCCATTTTTTGTTATTAAACTTTTTTCTTGAAATCTTACTGGCTCATATTGTTTTTTCTTTTTATTATCTTCAAATATTATTTCATCTAATTGTTTGGCTATTTCTGAAAATAATTCTTTTCCTAAAATATCTGTAAATTCTTTTATCGCAACTGTTAATGAACTTACATCTTCTCCTGATAATACTTTTTTTAATCCTTCTTTTAAAATTTTGTTGTTTTTTTCATAAATCTTTTGTATAATTGAATACATAAGAGATACCTCCTTGAATATTATTTTTTCGTTAAAAATATTCTATCAAATCGGTATCTCTTATTCAATTTTTTTCTTAAATTTTCCTACTAAAAGTTTATACTAACTTCTTTGAGTTGCGGTATTTTACAAAAACTAAGCTATGTTTTTAATAATTTATTTAATAATATTTATTAAATCTTATTTTTCACGAAAATATTGAGTTTTATTACACGCCAATATTGAACATCGTTAGATGTTCATTTTTTATAGTTTTAGGTTTTTTCTTTATTTATAATTTAAGACTTAGCTGCTTATATTTTTCTCTTATCTCTATTTTTTGCCACTTTTTAATGCCTGTATGTGCATATGCTAGTATATTTTTTATTCCTCTTGCAAACTGACTCATCCATACTAAGATCTTTCCTCTTAATGATTTACTTGATTCTACTATTTTTATACTTAACAGTTTTTTATTTACTTCTTCTGCTAATAAACTAATATGTCCTAAATGTATTGTTAAAAATAAATTAAGATTATTTATTCCTTTTAATGTTCTTAATCTTATGTTCTCAAATTCATATTCTTGTTTTTTGGCTCTAAAATATTCTTCTATACGCCATCTTGAAAAATACAATCTTACTACTTTTATTACATCTTCTTTATTATGTATTTCTCTATTCGTAAGAAGTATTAATGGTCTTTCTTCACTTAGTCCATAACAAAATACTAATTCATAATCTTTCTTATTGTATGGCAGTGTAACTTTGGTGTGTGATACATATACTTCACGTTCTTCATTATCATCAAACCATAGTGTCATTCTTATTTTTCCTTTTCTTTTTAGGGCTTCTTCATATGCATTTTTCTTTTTTCCTTTAAATAAGAAAACTCTTCGATCATTCATTCTTATAATAAAATAATTGTCATTCATATAGTCGATTATTTTATTATCATCATAACCTCTATCAAAAACTCCAGTAAATTTTCTTCCTAATACATTTTTTACTGCATCTATACTTTTCATTGTATATTCATTCATGCTTTTAAATTCTTTACTTTTACATGAATATATTTTGCTATATACACTTATTGGTTGTTTTTCTTTTTCAGTTAAAATTACTGATTCGCAAACATGATATCCTTTTGTAATCTTTTTATCTAAACTAGATGCATCAATTACATCATCTAAATCTTCAAATTTTTTTCCATATATTTTAGATATATCAGAATCATCAAATAGAGCAACTGGTTCATCTCCATATACATCTCCAATAGTTCCAATATAATTTTTATATACCTTATCCGTATCATTAAAATTATTTAAATTATCACATAATCTTTCAATTGTATTTTTAAGTTTTATATTTTCATTTAAGCTTCTAGATATATTTGATATTAAACAACTACCAGATGATGCAATTCCATATTCTATATCTTTTATAAATTTAGTTATAGGTTTATTTACACCTCTTGAAATTTTTTTACAAAAATTCATTATTTCTCTTTTCATTTCATATGTATTTGCTGTAAAATTATTCATGTAAGCACCTCCGAATATTTTGTTTACCAATAATTTTATTATTACAACTTAATTATACTAAACAAATGAGGTGTTTACCTTATTTTTACATTAAAAATCAGAGAAAGTTTTCCACAATCTCTGATTTTTTTACTTTAATTTAAATTTTACCGGAACTCAAAATATTATAATATATGATAATTTAATTAAATGTGCTATTATAATTATTTTAAGCTTCTTTTACTACAAAATATCACTTTAAAATTGTAATTTGTCTTTTTTATTTTCTTTAATATTTTCTTTACAATACTCTTTTATTCTATTTATTTTATTTTCACTCAAATTTGTACTCCCTTTAATATAATGTAATTTTATATTTTGTTTGTAATTATAATATGTTACATATATTTTTGATTTATATGATTTTAATTTATTTTAGGCCTATAATATAGTTGTTTATTTTTTCAGATTGTTCCTGAATATCTGCAATGTATTTATCAAATATATCTGTTCTTATATTACATTTAGACTTTTTTTCTAAAATTTTTCTTAATAGTTCAAATGAGTCTATGATATGATGCCTAAATTCATAACTATCTTCTATTCTATTAAACTCTAATGATTCTATAATCGCAAAAGATTTATCAAATGCATCTAATATTTCGTTCAAGAGTTCTTGGCTTATTTGAGAGTTGTTACTTTTGTAGTAAATGCTTAAATACATTCTATATTTTGAATATACTTCATCAAAGTTTAGACTAATATTTTCTTTGTCTAAAATAACTTTGGCAATATGAATGTAAAATGCTTTTATAAAAACATAAGTTAATGTTTTATCAATGTTTTGGTTTTCATTAAATTCCTCTAATATGTTATAAATACTATCTTCACTTAAGTCAAATAGCTCACTTGCAAAATCATTTGTTAAAATATTCTTCATTTCTATCTCTCCCTTATAACTAACCATTCTCATAACTTAAATTATGAGTACCTAATTTTCCCATTCTCCTGAACTTTCTTTTTAGCAAAGTAAAATATTTTCTAAAATTAATTTTATTTATAATATATCCTAATACACATCCAAATATAATTAATAAAATTCTCAATTCTATTGCAGTACTTGTATCAAATAAAGCCGAAGCAGAACTAATTGCATTTACAGTAATAAATATTACTTGATACTTATAATCATTTATAAACGTATAAATATAATTTAAAATTATTGTAACAATCACATCATATTTTTCTGGTACCAATGCTTGGAATAATATAGCAAAAACAATTGAACCAATTATTGTTGAAATTATTCTACTTATAAATCTTTTTTGAGTATTAGAAAAATCAATTTGTGTTAAAGACATAACAGACATTGAAATCCACATAGTCTTTTTAACACCAAACAATGTACCAATCAACATCGCAATACTTACACCAATAGCCATCTTTAAAGCTATAATAAACCTATTTGATGTTATACTCATACTCTTAAATGCTTGCTTAATTGTATCATGCTCCTTATTTGAATTTTTATTTTTAAAATAATATACTAATGACACTATTACTCCACCTATAAGCAAACTTAACATTCTAGTTACAAAATCATGACCCTCTGCGGGATTTGACTGATTAAAAATGTAACATAAAATAAATGGCATATACGCCTTATATTCTGGTTTTGCTGATGGAATGTACATAATTAAGAATATTGTAATAAAGTTTACAATCAAACCTATTACTGGATTTATTTGAGCCAACTTATTTGAAAATCCTATTTGTAAAAACATCAAAACAATAACAAATGGTGCTTGTTTTATATTAATTCCTATATCCATATACCAATACATCATAGTTCCAATTAATACACATACCCATGTCAAAGAATTATTTGTACCAAATATTTGTGAAAATACGCCTACAAATAATGTAATAAAAACCAACTTTAATAAATTAGAAAATATACTTTTACGTGTTATTTTTTGCATAAAATACCTTCTTTCTCGCAAAAATTATGGCTAATATTTACAAAAAAAATTAGCACTCTGTAAAAACGACTGCTAATATTTTATACCTATTTTTAGCAGTTGTCAATTCAAAGTGCTAAATATTCACATAAATTTCACATTTAACTTTTCTATTTTCCCATTCACCATTAACATATCTTTCCATATTATTGATTAATCAAAATTATCCCTTTGATTGTTGGATACAGTAACTTTATAAAATCTGTTGCATCTTGTTTTGAGCCAACAACACTCCCATAATGAACTGGTATAGCAAATTTAGGTTTTATAATATTTATTAATTGTGCTGCCTCTTTAAAATCCATTGTATATGTCCCACCAACTGGAACAAATGCAACATCACATTTTACTTTTTTATTTTCTTCAGTAATATCAGTATCTCCTGCTATATAATACCTAACACCCTTTATTTCTATAATATAGCCTAGCCAATTATTTTCTTTTGGGTGAAAAGGCTTATTTGTATTATATGCTGGAACTGCCTCAACTTTTATTCCATCAATAATTTCTGTATCTCCTGAATCAAGCGTAAAAATGTTTTCTTGATTTATTCCTTTTTCAAGTAATTTAGGTAATAAATCATCAGGAATAACAAAAATAGAATTAAATTTTCTTACTTTATCTATATCATCTTCAGAATAATGGTCATAATGGTCATGTGTTATAAAAATTATATCTGCATCATTATAATTTTTATCTATATGATATGGATCTATATAAATAATTTTTTCTTTATTTATTTTTATACAACTATGGTATAAAACCTCTATATTATCAAGAATATTTATCATTTCTACTACCTCCATTTTTAGATATTATAATATAAATAAATATACAAAACAAATTATTCTTCTTTTATAGCTATTATCAATTCATTTGGTTGTACCATCATATTTGCATTTTTATATGTAAATCTTGCATGAGAAAAATAAACTTTATAATTTTTATTTTCTAATTTAGTACGTGTCAAAGATAAAAATTTATCAGTATCTTGTTCAGATAAATTATTTTTTACTCTTATTGAGTTTGATAATTCTATTCTTTTAAAATTTGCTTCTTTTAATTTTCCCAGTTGTTTCTCTGTCTTTTCTAAATTTTCTGATATTGGATAAACTGGTGTAAGAACGCAATTACCTTCTAAAGCCAATTTTCTGCTACTATCATCATTTCTTTTTGAAATTTTAAACTTCCACATATTGTTATTACTTTCATTTTTTATATCTTCCCTACAACTTACTATTTTACTATAAGTATAATATCACAAAGGCAAGTAATTATCAACAAATCACCAGCCCTATGATAGCATAAATTTTACACTATTTCTTGACTTTTTACATATAAATAGCTTATAATAAATATAGGAAATGACAAATCCACAAACGTGGTTTTGCCGAAATAGATATAAAAACTCACATCTAAATCGTCAAATTTACAGATGTGAGCTTTTTTATTTATGTAGTTGCTTATCAACCCAGTTCTTATACAGAACTGCTGTCAAGGCAACGTTTAATGTTAAAGAAAACATTTTTATTTTTAATGTTATATTTTCTTTTTTATATTCATACTTAAACATAATTTTATAAACTTAAAATCAATAATCTATTTCTTCATATTCTTTTTCATCATAGAAAGCTACTTTTAAAGCAATAATAATCATTTCAAAACCTAATATAACCAAGTGTTCTTCTACTTTTTCAAATGGATCAAATACTAATAATATAGATAAAGCTGTTTCTATAATAGCATATACTAATTTTCCAATATACTGCTTATTGTTCACTTTATTATATAGTGCAATGTTAAATCCTTTTACTCCTTTTCTTAATCCTGTAATACCCCATATTATTGCAATAAATGATATAGCATTTTGACCTTTAAATAACGTCATTATACCTAACAATAGTGCAACAATATTTTCTGGTATTTTCATTGTATCTAATGTCTTATATTCTTTTTTCTTTATGTTTCTAATTAAATTTATCAAAGAAATATTAATTGTAGTTATGCCAGTAATGATTGTTAATTTTTCTTTTAAATAATCAGCAAATATTATATGTATCATGCCTACAACTATCAATATAATTTGTATAGAAAATTTTAATTTATCTTTTTTATTTTCTTCAATATTTTCCTTGCAATATTCTCTTATTTTTTTTATGTTATTTTCACTCAAATTTATACTCCTTGTTTTATAATATTTTTTCACATCAACTTTATTTTGCCATAATTTCACAGACCAAATTACTAATCTCTGTTGGATTTTCAATAGGTAATCCTTCAATTAGTCTTGCTTGTGCATATAGAACTTTTGTATATTTTTCTAATTTATCTTTATCCTCTTTATAAAGTTCTTTTAATTTTTGGGCTATTTCATGGTTTTCATTTATTTCTAATACTGTTTGTGCTTTAATTCCTTGATTATTTGGCATAGCATTTAATGTTTTTTCCATTTCTACTGATATTGCTCCTTCACTGCTTAAACAAACAGGATGATTTTTTAGTTTATGTGTAAATCTGACATTTTGTACTTCTTCATCTAAAGCTTTTTTCATAGTTTCAAACATTTCTTTATTTTCTTCATTAGCCTTTTTTAGTTCTTCTTTTTCTTCATCACTATCTAAATCAAAATTATCACTACATATGTTTTGGAATGATTTTTCTTCATAATTCATCAATACTTGGAATACAAATTCATCAACATTATCTGTTAAGTATAGTATTTCATATCCTTTTTCTTTTAATCTTTCTACTTGTGGTAACATATCTATTTTATCTACTGTCTCACCACATGCATAATAAATTGATTTTTGGTCTTCTTTCATTCTTTCTACATATTCTTTTAATGTAACTAGTTTGTTTTCTGTTGATGAATAGAACATTAATAAATCTTTTAACTTGTCCTTGTTCATTCCATAATCTTCATAAGCACCATATTTTAGTTGTAGTCCAAAATTCATAAAGAATTGTTCATATTTTTCCCTATCATTTTTCAACATATTCTCTAATTCTGATTTTATTTTGTTTTCTATGTTTCTTGCAATTACTCTTAATTGTCTATCATGTTGTAGCATTTCTCTTGATATATTTAATGATAAATCTTCACTATCAACTAATCCTTTTACAAATCCAAAGTAATCTGGTAGTAAGTCTTCACATTTTTCCATTATCAATACGCCATTTGCATATAGTTGTAATCCTTTTTCATATTCTTTATTGTAATAATCATATGGTAAATGTGATGGAATATATAATAAGCTATTATATTTATATTGTCCTTCAACTGCTGTATGTATTACTTTTAGTGGTTTCTCATAATCATGGAATTTTTCTGTATAGAAGCTATCATATTCCTCTTCTTTAATTTTTTTCTTATTCTTTTTCCAAATAGGTGTCATAGAATTTATTGTTTCTATTTCTTTTACTTGTTCATATTCATCTTCTGTTCCTTCTTTTTTATGGCTATGTTCTACTTCCATTTGAATTGGGTAACGTATATAATCTGAATATTTCTTTATAATGTCTTGTATTGTGTAAGATTCTAAGAATTGGCTATATTTTTCTTCTTCTGAATCCTCTTTTATGTGTAATGTGATTTTTGTACCAATATCTTCTTTTTCACATGGTTCTATTGAGTAACCTTCAACGCCTTTTGATTTCCAACAATATGCTTTATCACTATCTACTGACTTACTTTCTACTGTTACTAAATCACTTACCATGAATGCTGAATAAAATCCAACTCCAAATTGTCCTATTATATCAATATCTTTTTTCTTTTCATTTTCTTGTTTGAAATTTAGTGAACCACTTTTTGCTATTGTTCCTAAGTTTTTGTCTAATTCTTCTTCTGTCATACCACATCCATTATCAGTTATTGTAAGTAGTCTATTTTCTTTGTCTATGTCTATTCTGATTTTTAAATCATCTTTATTTATTTTTAGTTTTTTGTCTGTTAGTGAGCGATAATATAATTTGTCTATTGCATCACTTGCATTTGAAATTAGTTCCCTTAAAAATATTTCTTTGTTTGTGTAAATTGAGTTAATCATTAAATCTAATAGTCTTTTTGACTCTGCTTTAAATTGTCTGTTTCCCATTTAAAATTCCTTCTTTCTTTATTTTATATTTTTTATTTTGATATGTATTATTATATTCTCTTTTTTAGCAAAGTCAATAGTAGAGTGCTAAAATTTACAAAATTTTCACAAATATAAAAAATGAAGTACAAATTATGAAATTTTTATACTTCATCTATTTTCTATAAAAATAATGTATTTCTTTTTCCATCATGATATGCTAGGCATTCATTAAATGCACACTTTCTTTTCTCTTTTTATCTAAACTTTCTAAAAAAGCGTGGCAACCCTCTACAATATCATAATATGTAACTTCAAAATTACCAGTATACCAAGGATCTGCAATATCTCTTGGATTATTTGAAAAATCCAATAATTTATATATTTTATTTTCTTTATCTTCTCCAACTATTCTTTTAATATCTCTAATATTTGCTTCTTCCATTCCAATTATAAAATCGTATTTATTATAATCTTCTGGTGTAAGTCTAGTCGCCTTTCTTTTTGTAAACGGGATATTCTTTTGAATTAGTTTGTCTCGTGCACCGCAATAAATATCATTTCCAATTTCTTCATAGCTTGTTGCAGAAGATTTTATATAAAATTCATTACTTAATCCTTTTTTATTGACCATATCTTTAAGTACAAATTCTGCCATTGGAGAACGGCAAATATTTCCTAAGCATACAAACATTATCTTAATCATGTTATACCTCTTTAAATACATTTCCTAAAGTTTCATTTATTACTAAATCAGCTTTATTATCATACATTGTTTTATCCTTATTTATAAGTACAAGATGTTTTCCTCTAAAATAGTTTATTAGACTACTTGCTGGTTGTACTGTTAATGATGTACCTGCTACTATCATTAAATCTGCGTTTTGTATATGATGGATAGAACCATATAATGTACTTTCATCAAGCCCTTCTTCATATAGAACCACATCAGGTTTAATTATACCTCCACAACTGCATTTAGGAATGTTATCGCTTCCAAATACATATTTTGCATCGTAAAATTTATTGCATTTCATACAGTAATTTCTTAAAACACTACCATGCAATTCATAAACATTCTTAGACCCAGCCTTTTGATGTAAGCCATCTATGTTTTGTGTTATTATTGCTTTTAATTTTCCTTTATTTTCAAGTTCTGCTAACTTTAGATGTGTAATATTAGGTTGATATTTTAGTGAGTTCATTTTTGCTTTATAAAACTTGTAGAATTCATCTGTATTATTTATAAAGAAAGTATGACTTAATATAGTTTCTGGAGGATATTTATATTGTTGATTATATAATCCATCTTTACTTCTAAAATCAGGAATTCCGCTTTCTGTTGAAACACCTGCACCTCCAAAAAATACAACATTATTGCTTTCTTGTATGTATTCTTTTAACTTTTCTATTTTCTTGTTCATCATAACCATTCCTTTATCTTTGTACTAAATATATACCATAATATCACTAATTTTTTTGTGCCTTTATATAATTATCTGCTTCTTCCCTAGATTTAAAAACAATTATATTATGATTCATTTTATATTTATCTAATAATTTATAAATTTGTGGTAACTTTTCATTAGCAAAATTAATAATACATTGTTCAAAGTTTTCATCTAATTTTTCTTCTATCCAAGGTAAATCTTCTCTCTTTTTTCCGATTCGTGATTTTGCACCTTCGAGACATACTTCGGTTGGAAAATCCAATAAAAATACTGTATCACATTCTTTCAATCTTATTTCCAGTGTTCTCTGATAATTTCCATCTATTATCCAATCATTATTGCTAAATATTTCTCTTAATTTATCTTCAAGTTTTTCTTTTGAAATATGTGTTCCATCGGGCTTATGATATAACATATCTAAATGATATAATGGTAAACCTGTGATATCACTTAACTTTTGTGAGAATATACTTTTCCCTGCTCCTGGGCTTCCAATAACGATTATTTTTGACATTTTATCCTCCTAAAATATTTACAACTGTTCATAGTTATTTTTATTTATAATTCTTTTAAAAAATATAACATAAAAAACAGTAATTGTAAATTACTGCTTTAATTAAAATTTATTTCTAAAATATCATAAATTGGTATTTCTTCTTTTGTATCCAAAATAATTATTTTAATATCTTCATCAATTTTACTAACAACACCATAAGTTTTAATATATGCTCCACCATCTTTTGTCTTATCTTTAATAAAATATGTAAAATTTACATTTATTTTATCTTTTATATTTGTTTTTATTTTTTGAAGTTTTCTATTTAATTCTTCTTTTACTTCTTCTTCCAATTCTATTTTTTTATCTGTTAATCTTACAGTTTCCCTTAATTCACTTTCATAACCTGTTAGGGCTGCAAAAGGTGCAAATTGTGCAGCTCTATTTTGTATAGACATTCTTGGATGTACTTTTGAAACATGATGTGGTAAATTTATAATATCATCGTATTTATGTTTTTCTTCATAACTCATATTATCAATCTTCTTTCTTTTTTATTATTCACTATGTCCTCCAATTTGAGCATTCCTTTGTATTGTAGTTCCCGCTTCTTCAAAATTCATTGCTTTTAAGATAGAATTTTTACCATATTTCTTTTTTATATCTATAATTGCGTGTTGTAATTTATTCTCTTTTAATCTGTGTTCTTCCTTTTTAAGTTCATCATCTAAATTACTAAACAAATTTATTTGCTCATGTTGTTTTTCTTTTGAAATTTCATTTTCGCTTTTAACATTATTAGCAACTATCGTTATTCTTCTTACTAGCAAATCTTTATTTATAATTCTTTCATATAGTTCAATTGATGCTTCCAGTATTTCTTTTGTTGATGATGTATATTCTTTTAAATTTATAGTACCATGTGCGTGTTTTGGAACACTTCTACCATATCTATCTATTGTTATTTCTCCGTTATAATTTAGATTATTAGTATCAAGATTAGATATATCATATCCAATCGTTAAAACAATCTGTTTTGTCATTAAATGTTTATCAACTAGGTCTAATACAAGTAAATCTGCCATCTCTTTTACAATTAATTTTGTTTGTTTATAATTATATGGACAATGTAAAACTTGTCCAGAACTTAAACTATTAGAACTTGGCTTATATGATTTTATATCTTTTAAAGTACATGGTTCATATCCCCATGCATGATCAATTAAGAGTTCTGCATTAATACCAAATAATTTATATAATAATTCTTCATTATTTATTGAACATCTTGCTATATCTCCCATTGTATATAGATTATTCTTTTCAAGTTTTTTGCTATATCCACTTCCTACTCTCCAAAAGTCTGTAAGAGGTCTATGATTCCAAAGAGTTCTTCTATATATTTCTTCATTTAATTCTGCAATTCTAACACCGTATTGATTTGGCTTTACATGTTTTGCAACTATATCCATAGCAATTTTTGCTAAATATGGATTTGTTCCTATTCCACCTGTCGCAGTTATTCCTGTTGTTTTATATACATCTTGAATCATAGTTGTAACCATTTCTTCCGGTGTCATTTTCATTGTTTTAAGATATCTTGTTATATCAATAAAAACTTCATCTATTGAATATGGATAAATATCTTCAGGTGAAACATATTTAAGATAAATATTATATATTTGAGTGCTATATTTCATATAATATGCCATTCTTGGCTTTGCTACTATATAATCTAATTCTAATCTTGGATTTTTTAATAGTTCAGGATTATTATATGATTTTCCAGTAAATTGATAAATATGTGCTTTACTTCTTCTTTCAAAATTTATTTCATTCACTTTTTGTATTACTTCAAATAATCTTGCTCTACCTGGAATTCCATAACTTTTTAAAGATGGACTTACTGCTAAACATACTGTTTTTTCTGTTCTACTTTTATCTGCTACTACAAGATTAGTTGTTAATGGGTCTAAATTTCTTTCTCTACACTCTACAGATGCATAGAAACTTTTTAAATCAATGCAACAATATATTGACATTTTAATCGCCTCTTTTATTACAAACTTATGTTTTATATAAGTATAACATATAAAATACAATTTGTAAACAATTGTTTGTAAATAGATATTAAACTATATTGTTAGAACAGCATTCATTTTTTACCATTTATTTTTCAAATTATAACATTTATATTTTTTTATTAATCACATACATTTAATAATTACTTTTTTATTGAAAATATTTTTTTATAGCTATATACTTTTAGATAAGAAAGGGGGATAAAAATGAATATCAAAATAAACACAAAATTTTCAGATAAATTAAATAAAGATGAATATGAAATAACAATAATGGCATCAGAAATGACTCCAGAATTATCTGTAATTATAAATAATATCCAAAATTTAGCAAACAAAAAAATTTCAATAATAACTGCTGAAAAAGATAACAAAATATATTTATTGGAAACTGAAAAAATTGAAAAATTTTATTCAAAAAATCAAAATGTTTATTGTATGTATCAAAATAAATCTTACAAAATAAAGAAAAAACTTTACGAATTAGAGGAATTATTAGATAATAAAATTTTTATTCGCATTTCAAACTCTTGCATTATTAATATAAAACAAATAGAATGCTTTGATACACGGAATTATTGGCAATATTATTGTAAGATTTAAAGATAATTCAATAGAAAATGTATCAAAAAGAAGATTAAGCGAGGTAACAAAATTTTTAAAAGAAAGGTGGGATTGTTATGACTAAAAAAATAATTAAAGACATTATTCTAATAAGTTTAATAATCAATTCTCTGCTTTGCTTAATATATAATATATATAATAATATAAAAAATCAAGAAATTTTAGATGAAATAACTTCAAAAACCATAAACAACGAAGAAATGCAAACTTTAACTTTTGATGTACAAAAAGGATATGATAATTATAGTTTTATACAAAATCAATATTCTCTTGGTAAAAGAGCAATTTTAGTAGATAATTTGATGATTAGTATAATTTCACTAATAATAGGTATATTTGCAAGTTTAATTAGATCTATGGAAGATTCAAAATTAATTAAATATTTTTTAATTTTTATTTTGGGAAATATATGTTTTAATATTCCATTAACTATGTTTTACAGCAAATTATACAATATAGCATTTATAAATGGATATTCTATAATACTAAAAAACACATTTGTTTTATATACATTAATATTTTTTATTTGTCTTTTTATAAAAATTCTAATAGCTCAATATCATATAAAGAAAATGAATAATATTTTAAAAAATAAAGAATAATCTATAAGTTTATAACGATATATAAAAATCAAAATTAAAAAATAGTTATTTTATTATAAATATTTTAATAGAAAGAGGGAAAGTCACAGATGATCACCCATTAAAGTAAACAAAGAATATTATAAAAAGGGACTTTACAATCCCTTTTTATTAATATAATTCATTTGCTTCTGCTTGATTTATTAAATTTTGGCTCAAACTATAATCAATTTGATTTTTTCTTTCATCATCATTTTCTATACTTTTTATATGATTTATCAATTGTGAATGTCCATCTTCAATTTTGCCATTTTCATTAAATAAGTATGATGTTGATATTTTAAAAATTCCAAAGACAATTGCAATAACCACAATTATAGCAATAACAATTATTATATTTTTTTTATTGTTCATTTTTTCTCATCTCCTTTACTTTTTTTAATTGTTCATTTAGTTTTTTTATTGTAGCTTTTTTCTTCATATACATAATTATAAAAACAATAATATATACTAGAGCAAAGAACAATAAATTATGTTTTATTGCTTCTATAAATAAACTTAAAATATTTGCATTATATTCACATAATTTTAATACAATAACTTCCGTAAAAGTAAATATAACATTAAATATAAAATAGTATATTATAAAAAATACTATAACATTAAAAATTCTTTTTTTCATATTATAAACTTTTATCCTCCAAAAAATTTAATACATCCTTTATTCTTCGTCTTGAAACTGTTTCTTCTGTATTATCATATAATCTAACTATTATCTTTCCAGTTTGTCCCATATCAAAACATTTTACATAGTCTACATTAACTACACACTTTTTAGAAATCCTAATAAAATTATCATCAATATTTTCAATTTCATATAGTTTGCTTTTTATTTTATATGTCTTATTATCAATAGTTTTACAATAATTGTTTTTTCCGTTACTATAAAATAAAACTATATTTTTATAATCTATGTAAAATGACTTATAGTTTTCTGTAACTATTACTTTGTTTGTTTTATAATTAGCTATATAATCAAAAATCTTCTTGGTTTCATTATTTCTTGAATTTGATTCAATTATAATATTTATTTCATTACCTTTAATATTTGTATTTATTTGTTCTGAAATTTTTATTCCCATCTTTTCCTTTCTCCATATTTGAATTATATATCTAAAAAATTTTTATATCAATACTTTATAGATAAACGGTTAAAATTTAAGATGACTGGATTTTATACTATCTTTCCATCTTCTATTTTTATAATTCTATCAGCCAATTTGGCAATTTCTAAATTATGTGTAATCATAATAATTGTTTGCTTATAATCTTTATTTGCCTTTTTTAATAATTGCATAATTTCATTACTTGATTTAGAATCCAAATTTCCTGTTGGCTCATCTGCTAAAATTATTATTGGATTTATTATTAATGCTCTACCTATTGCAACCTTTTGTTGTTGTCCTCCTGATAATTCATTTGGCAAATGATCTTCTCTATTTTTTAAATTTAAAAATTCAATTATTTCATCTAGTTTGTTATCATCCACTTTTCTATTATCTAATTCTATTGGTAATGTTATATTTTCTTTAACATTCAATGTGGGAATTAAATTATAAAATTGATAAACTATTCCTATTTTTTGTCTTCGTAATATTGTAAGTTCTTTTTTATTCATTTTGTATATATCTTTATCATAAAAATATACATTTCCATTTGTTGCTCTTTCTAGTCCTGCAATAGAATGTAATAATGTTGATTTTCCACTACCAGAAGGTCCAATTATTGCAATAAATTCACCTTCTTCTACATCAAAAGATATATTGTCTAATGCTCTAACTTCTGTATTCCCTTTTCCATAAATTTTGCTTAAATTTTCTACTTTCAAGATTTTCATTGTTTCCTCCCATAATTTATTTCTTTTTTTATAAACTTTGTAGCATATAAAAATATTATTAAAGATATAATAAATAGTCCTAAAATAAATAAGCTTATATTGCCAAATGGTATTAATATTTTGTCTAAAATAATAATGTTTTTCATATAGTTTATAATAAGATACAAAATAGGAATAGATAAAATACTTGTTATTATAAGTGATTTTATAAACATATATATACATTCATATATTACAATTTTATTTATATTTTCTTCTGTAGCTCCTACAATATCTAAAACTTTAAATTCCTGTTTTCTTTCACATAAACTGGCATTTATGATATTTATTGTACTTATTATTCCAATTATAACTATTGCTACCACAATAATATTTAATATAAATTGAATTATTTTTATATATATAATCTTTTCTTGATTTTCCAATGAATAATACTCTGCATAAATTCCTATGTTTTGTTTTTTGACAACATTATCAATATAATTTGAAAAATTTATAATATTCTTACATTTTATTTTTACTGATATTTCATCAAAATCACTTACAATCCACTTTTCAATTTCATATCCGTCATTACTTTTATAATTAGAATTTATTTTTTCAATTTCATTATATTTTTTCATATTTGTAAAAATAATTGGTGAAAAATATTTTGTTTGTAATTCTCTAAATCCTGCTATATTTTCATCTACTATTACAAAATTACCGTCTAAATTTCCATTATCTATTTTTTTAAATCTATTTATTTCATTTTCGTTATCCTGGTATGTTGCAATAAGGCTTAAATTTAAATCACACTTTGTTTTTAATGCTTGATTATTTGTATAAATTAAATCTTGTCCTTCCAAAATTTCAGTTACATTATTATAAATTATATTGTCTCCATAATTTGCATTTAATTTTTCTATGTAATTTTTATATGTTTCATCATTTAATCCAATAAGAACCATATGCATACCTTTGTTGCCATCATCATATGTTACAGCATTATCTGTTAAAACTGCTTGGTTTGGCTCTACTAAAACTGTTATCCCTGTAAGTTTATATTCTATATATTCAATTTTATCTCCTGTTTTATTTTCATAATCATTTAATATTTTTTTATAATTTATATTTTGTGTAGAATCTATTATTAATTTTGCATCCGAATCATATTTATTTACAATTTTTGCAGTTTCTTTTTCATATTGAATATATGTGCTTACTACTATATATGAAGTCATACATATTACAAGTAATATTGTTATGATTACATATTTACTTTTATTTCTTTTTATATTTTTTATAGCTATTTTTCCTTCAATTGCTAATATTCTTTCCATAATTGTATTATTTTTATGTTTTATTTGTTTATTATTCCTAATATTTTGCATAACAGATGTTGTGCTTGCTTTTACAATTGGTATTATTGAAGATATGAAAATATTAAATATTATAATTCCTAAAGAAAGTATTATATATTTTATATCAATTATTAATTTAAAATAATATCCTGTACTTTCTAATATATTATTTAACAATTTTAAAATTATATTTGCTTCCAAAATTGATATTACTCCACCTACGCAAATTCCTATTATTCCCATTATACATCCTTCTAGTAATATCATTTTTAATATTTGTGCTTCTGTTCCACCTATGCTGTTTAAAACAGCGTATTCTTTTTTTCTCTCATTTATTGTTATTAAAAAGGCATTATATAAAATTATTATAAATAATACTGAAATTGCTATTAGCATAATCGTAATCATTAATTCTATAACATATGAATAGTTTACTCTTGCAATACATTTAGGATTATAGTTTTCTGTTGCAATTTCAACATCAATAATTCCATATATAGTTAGCAATTTCTGATTAAATTCGCATTTATTTTTAGAACTTAAAAGTATATCATTTGATATATTTAATGTCTGTAATATATCATTTGAATATTTACAAACTTCTTTAACATTTTTATATTTGATATATAAATTCATCTTTTCTTGATTAGTATTTATGTCATAATTCTTATCTACTCTTTTAAGATTTTTATTGCTATCCTCTTGAATATATATTTTTTCAATATATTCTTTATCTTTTATCTTATTAAAATCTTCACTATTTAGGTCTCTTAATATAATATGATAATCATTATATTCTTTTTCAGAAAGTTCTTTTATACCATTTTTCACACTACTAACTAACATTGTTGTAAGAAATATTAGTATTGAACACATCATTATTGATATAGTTGTAAAGGATGTTCTTTTTTTATTTTTTTTTATATTGTTTAATGTTAATTTAAGTTCTATTTTCATTTTTTCCTCCTTGTAAAATAGCATGTTTATCTTCTAAATAAATGTAGATGTTATATATATATCATTTATAAATATAAAACATCAATAAATCTTTACGTTTTTTTGTTTGTAAATCCATTTATCTTTACAAATTTACCATTTATCCTTAACTTTTTATAAAGATTCATTCTAACTTTTAAACTAAATACTTAAATTGAAAATTAATCATTCAATATAAAAAGAGCCTATTAGGGCTCAATGTCTACACTTATATTTAATTTTTTATTTTATTAAAATCCCATTATCTTTGTTCCATATTTCCTTTAAGTTACCTTTTCTATCTTTTAAACATACTCTTTCCGTATCTTTATTTATGTTAAAGGAAAACACTGTTCTACTAGGCTTAGAAAAATAAGTAAATTTTCCTACTGGTATAATATATATATCCTTTCCATTTGTTGTATCATATTCAAAATTCAAATTAAACTTTGTGTCTATCACATTAAACTGTAATTCTATTGTATTTTCATCTATTTTTTCTTCCGTATTATAAGTAATATAAATTTTATTTATATCAACATCAAAATTAAATTTTGATAATATTTCTTGTAAGAACAAAAATAACATTAAAATAATAATTATAAAAATACATATAGTTTTAATAATTGCTATTTTCTTTTCTTTTCTAAAACCTTTTAAGTAATCAATTTGTTCATCTTGATTAAATAACTCTGTATCGATTTCTTTATTCATCTCTTCTAGTATTTTTGAACATTTGTTACAACTTTGCAAATGATTTTCCACCAGTTTGTTTGTTGTCTCACTCGTTATTTTATCTACATAACTTGGCAATAAATCTTTTATAACATCACAATCCATTCCTTTCATAGTAATTCCTCCTTTATTAATTTTTGTTTTCCTCGAAAAAATGTAACCTTTGCCCAATTTTCAGTTTTGTTTAATATTTTTCCAATTTCTTTAAATGTTAAATCTCCCGTTAATCTTAGATACATTACTTCTCTAGTATTAACATCTAATTTTTGAAGAGCTTCAAATAATTTTAATTTGTTATCTTTGTTGATATATTCTTCTTCCAGTATTTTATTGTCGGCAAATTCTAATTCATCAATAGAAATCATTTTAATTTTGTTATTTTTATTTATTTTTTTATATAAAATTTTCTTTGCAATAGAAAATAACCATACTGAAATTTCACAATCTCCGCGAAATTTATTTATTTGATTAATTGCAACTATAAATGTCTCTTGCATAATATCTTCTGCTAAATTCATATCTTTTGTAATGCAAAATATGTATTTTTTTACTGCATTTGCATACTTATTATATATTTCTTCTACACTTTCCATTATTTTTACTCTCCTACTAATATAGTGTCATTTTTTACTAAAATAGTTACAACTTTTTTAATTTTATTATAATTTTTTCAATATCTAAAAATATAACTACAAACAGACAATCTTTTATGATTGCCTGTTTGTAACCTAATCAAATATTATTTCTAAAATTGAAGATAAGGACGTTATATAACATCACTACAACTCCAATTTATTTTGTTAATTAATAACTTTGTTTGAATATTTCATTTTCTAGTTCTCTTTCTTCTTATTATTTCATTAAAATTACACCTTTTGTTGTTGGATATAATAATTTTATAAATTCAATTGCATCTTGTTCTGTTCCAACTACACTTCCATAATGAATAGGTACTGCAACTTTAGGCTTTATAATATTTATTAGTTGTACTGCCTCTTTAAAATCCATTGTATATGTTCCACCAACCGGAACAAATGCAACATCACATTTTACTTTTTTATTTTCTTCAGTAATATCTGTATCTCCTGCTATATAATATCTAATACCTTTTATTTCTATAATATAGCCTAGCCAATTATTTTCTTTTGGGTGAAAAGGCTTGTTTATATTATAAGCTGGAACTGCCTCAATTTTTATATCATCAATTATCTCTGTGTCTCCTGGATCAAGCGTAAAAATATTTTCTTGATTTATTCCTTTTTCAAGTAATTTAGTTAATAAATTATCAGGAATGACAAAAATAGAATTAGACTTTCTTACTTTATCTATATCATCTTCAGAATAATGGTCATAATGGTCATGTGTTATAAAAATAATATCAGCATCATTATAATTTTTTTCTATATTATATGGATCTATATAAATAATTTTTTCTTTACTTATTTTTATACAGCTATGATATAAAACTTCTATATCTTTTAACATTTTAAATACCTCCATTTTTTAGATATTATAACACAAAAAATATATACTACCAAATAAATTTTTAAAATTTATCCCAACACATATTAATAAAATTAATCTTTTTTAAACTTTTTTAAATTTTATTTATCCATTTTAAAATCATTTCATATCTTTTTGCTACTTTTCAATCTTTTCAATACTTTTAAAGCTCTGCAATTTATAATCGCCATAAGGTGATTAATTTGAGAAAAATAAAAAATTACAAGAAAAAACAAGCTTCTAAAAAACAAATAAATAAACTTAAAATAATAAACAATTTTCAAGATGAAATAGCTAAAAATTTTTTTGATGCAAAATTTAAAAACAAGAACTAATTTTATTACATAATAATGAATTATAGTTCTTGTTTTTATTTTTAATTTGAAACATAATATTTAACCATAGAAATAACACTTTTACTACTCGGCTTATCATAATCACCAAGTCTTAATATTCTTCTCGCTTTTGTTCTATCTGTATATTTCCACATATTATTTATAGCAGTATTTATATCTGATTTAATCGTATGTATATTTTCCCCTTTTCTCTTTGCCATTTCATTATAGATATTATTGATATTATCTTCATTTTCTACAATTGAATATAAAATGCAATCATTAATTAATCTTGTACCTTTTAGAGAATATGTAAATCCCAATTTAAAAAGTATATCAATAATTTTATCTCCTGTATTTTTGTTAGATATTTCCTCAACCATATCTTCTAGTTCTTTTGCTATTTCTTCAGCTGGTGTAAGTTTAGAAAAAAATTTTTCAATACATGTGTACTTTCTAGCTAAAGCCATATATTCCATTTCACCAGAATATATAAAGACTTTTGTTTTTATCTTTTTGTCTTCTTGAATTTTTTCTAAAATTTCAAGTCCATTTTTACCAGGCATTTTCAGATCAAGTATTAAAACATCTGGATTCAAATCTTTTAGTTTTTGATAAACCTTCGTTCCTTCATTTAAAATACCTACACATCTTACATTTTTGGTATTAATGCTATTTGATAGATGCACACTTATCTGAATATTGTCTTCAGCAATTAGAACATTCAGCAAAGTTTTGTACCTCCAATCTCATTTATTTGTCAACATTTTATCATCTTTTCACATTATTGTAAACATATTTCGTTAATTATTGTTTGTTTTCTCTATATTTTTCGCCACCAGGATGAGTATAAATATCTGTCACATTAGATGTTTGTCCTAAAAATTTTTTTAACATCATATCAGTATAACCTTCCTCATATTTTCCAGTTGCCGAATCATGCCTCATAATATGAGGATTAATTTTACTTTCTTGTACTTTAATACAATATTTTTCTAATAATTTATTAATACTTGTTCTTGACATTTTTTTACCAGTATTTGCAGTTTTATTACTAACAAATAGATATTTATTTTCTCTACCATTTAGCATTTTTTCTCTTTCAGGAAGATAATCCATAATTGCTTCATATATTATTTGCTCCATAAATATACTTCTTATTTTGTTGCCTTTTCCTATAATATGAATTGAATACATTCTAAAATCAATATCTCTTTCTACTTCTAGTGCTAATAATTCAGAAACCCTTAAACCTCCAACATCAAGCAATATAAACATAGCATAATCCCTTTTATTTTCTTTTCCTGCTTTTAATCTAACTTTTTTAATTGTATTATTCGGTAGCATATCTCTTGTAATATATGGTCTATCAATTTTATAAAAATCTCTTTTTTTAATTATTTTTGTATCTTCTTTTCTAATTTTATTTTCTATCAAAAAATTTTCATAAATTGATAATGATGCTGTTTTTCTATTAATTGTACTAAATTTATAACTTTTCTTCTCTTTCATATAAATTTTAAATTCTGTATAATCTGCTCTTGAAAAATCTATAATGTCTTCATTAAATTCATTTTTAAAATATGTAATAAATTGTTTAACATCTCTTAAATATGCTTCAATAGTATTTCTTTCTCCTACTGTATCATAATTTTTTTCCAAATATTCTTTAAATTCATTTAATATATCCATTTATTTTAGCACCTCTTATTTATGTAGTATTTTTTTATAAGCTTTATCGTTATTTATGTAGTATTTTTTATTTCAATATTT
Organism: uncultured Clostridium sp.; assembly: GCA_945865665.1. GTDB lineage: Bacteria > Bacillota > Clostridia > TANB77 > CAG-508 > CAG-269. Next base: position 208,485 of record CAMBEE010000001.1, read on the forward strand.
TACTTTTCTTTTCTAAAATACTACATAAGTGTAATTATGTAGTATTTTATATTTTGATAAAAATTACTCTATATTTTATATATAGAGCAATTTAAAATTAATCATTTGTTTTAAAAATTTCAGATTTCTTTTCAGGGTTATTTTTAAAATACTCAATTAGCAAATCTATATAATTTTTATAGTATGCATTTATTTTCTCGTATGGTTTAAGCCTAAATTCCATTTCTTTAACTGCTGAAAGATTCTCAATTTTGTTATAACCTTCTTTTCCATTTGAAGCTATAGCATAAACTAAAAGTTCTTCAATCATAAGTCTAATACAAAGTTCCAATATATGAGGTTCTTTTGAATATTCTTTTTTTACATTGTTCCAAGCAAGTTTCATAAAGCTTCCCATTCCTTTTCTTGTAAATACTTCTTCATATAATTTTTCGATATTACGTATAACTTCAAATTTTTCTAGATTTTGGTCCATTTTTTTCACCTCCCACTTTATTTTAAAGAGTGAAATACCAAAAACAAAGTTGAGAAAAAATTTGAGATAAAAAATACCACTAGTTTTTAATTCTAGTACTATATGAATCCTTATTAAAGATGAACTTTCATTTACTTATTTGCTAGAGAGTAAGAAAAAGGAACTATCATTATTGATAATTCCTTTCTTTACACTTTCAATATCCAATTACAATTTAATCAGTTCTCTTAATTGTTTTTCAGTAACTATTCTTTTTCTTCCTGTCTACGAAGAAATTCTCTTGAACTTGTATCACGAAATTCTGATACTACATATTTCTTTTCAAGTTGTTTAATTTCTTCCCGCGTTGCTTTTTCAGGTTTTAAATCTAGATCTTTGTAATCTTCAAATGCCATACTATTTTCCTCCTGTACAATCTCCACCTTGAAATGGTCGATACGCATTGTTTTTTTCATAATTGGTATAATTACTTGTGTTAACTCCCATTTTCCTAATATCACTCTTATAATGTCTAAATGCAATTTCATCTTCCTTTGAATCAACTGATGAAGACCAATTCTCTGGAATAAAAAAATCTGGTTGCAATACAATATTACCATGATATCTTTTAGCACTAATTCCAAGTTTTACTTCATTACATTCATTTGGCTTTTTTAATCTATCATCCAATTTGTATCTTCCCTTTAGTTCTATATAAAGGTGTCCTCCTGATTTACTATAATCAGTATCTTCAAATCGAATATATAAATCAAATTTACTATTTTGAACTTTTAGTATCTTCTTGGTTATGCTCCGTTTAGGAATTGAAATTTTCACTTTGTAATTTGGACCATTATAAAAAACAATTACTTTAACATCATCTACTACTGAAATACCACATTCATCATTTTTCGAACATTCTTCTAGCTGTATAATTTCTCTTTTTACTTTAGATTGTTTCTTTGAGTTTTTTGACTGTTTTTTCTTTTTGGACATTGCTACCTCCTTAAAATCTTTTGGAGGTTTGAAACCTCCAAGTTATTTGTTTTACTTTTTGGTTTCTAAAATAAAATTCTTATTAAGTATATCACATTTTTATGTAAATTGCAATTTTTGTTAATGTATTCAATGAAAATAACTATTTTTTATAACTAATGCTATAAAATTATTTTATATATTTAAAAATCAAGAGTTTTTTAAAAACTCAATAATCAAATCCAAATATTCTTTATAAATTGAAACAAAATTATAAAAACTATTAGTAATAACAAATTTAAAAGCTTTCTTTTTATTCCAATGTAAAAATTCTATAATAACATTATCTTCAAAATTCTTAGCTTTTAAAAGAGCAATAATAACCAAAAATTGATGATTTACTTTTGCTATATTTACTGCTTTATCTGCTTTTATATTTCCAAATTTATTTCGAATATTTTTAAATGTATAATCAACTAATTCTTCATATTTTTCTTTTCCTAAAATTTTCTTAAGAGTTATAGTATAATCTTTCATTTATTTCACCTCATATATACTATAATTTTCTGTAATCATAAAATCAATGTGAGAAAAAATTACATTAATTTTTTGATATCTTATGAAAAATATGAAAGATTTATACAATATTTATTTTTTCAAGTTTTTTATATATTTTAGGGCAGAGTTTTTTTAATAATATTTGAATTGTGTATAATACTAATATTATTAATGTCATACTTCCTATAATCTTAAGTTGAAACATTTGAGCTTCTTCAAAACTAATATTATATGATTCCATTAACTCAAAAACAGATAGTCCCATCATCAATTTTACTACCTCCTTCTATTAATTAATATCATTTTAGCATATTATACAAATTTCTACAACATTTTGCAATCATTGTTGATTATTTTATTTCGTGTTTACATCGACATTTTTTTGATATTTTATATAATAACAGTTACGAGGTGATATTATGAGATTATCTAGAAATCAAGAAATTAAAATTGGAGCAAAATTACAAAAAGCAAGAGTATCCAACGGCTATACTCAAGAACAAGTTGCTGAAATAATAGGTTGTTCTTCAAGATATGTTGGACAATTAGAAACAAATAATACATCAGGAAGTATAAGTCTTATTATTAATTTATGTAAGTTATACCATATTACATTAAATGACTTATATGGTGAATATATTGATGTTAATACCGATTTTTCAGAAAATCTTTCTTTTTGTGGATATATTAGCTTAAATAATGAATATAAATCTATAATAGATAATAATATAAATTATCTAAACAAATTGCAAAATGACAAAAAATAATAAAGCATTTGGGATTTCTCCTAAATGCTTTATTTTATTATATAATTGTAAATAATATTCTCTGAACACCATCAATATCATCAATTAAAAGTCCATATTTTTTCATAGCATTGATTGTTTGTTCTTTGATTTTTTGGTTGTAAATTATTTCTAATCTACACTTTTTATCTCTATGATTTTGTATAGCTTTAAAATCATTAAGACAGGCAAAAATAATAGCCCTATTATTATCAAACGATGTTAAGAAATAAAATAAAAATTTATAATCATCCCATACATTTTTAACAAAATTTCTTATTTCTGGAATCATATAAATTTCTCTTTTATCATTATCATATCCATCGAATGTAAGAAATAATTTTCCTTTAGCATCTTTTCCCGCTTCTTTTAAAATTTCTAAACTTTTTCTAATTCTATTAAAGTCATTATTTAAAATTTCTCGTTTACTAACTGCATAAAAAAGAATATCATTTTCTTTAACTTGTTCTATACTTTCAATTTTATTATATGTACCAAACATTTTATTCCTCCAATATTTAAATTTATATTTTTTCTTCAGATATAGGAAATATTTCAATAATATCTCCATCTTTGTCAATATTCCATTCGCCTTTGATAATATTATTAATAGTACAAGCTAATCTTAACTTTTCTAACCTCAATTCTTCGTAATATTCCTTTGAATGAAAAAAAGTAGCTGATTGTTCTTTAAGTATATTATCAATTGTTCTTACTTCTTTTCTTAATCTATATCTATAATTTTTCAGATTTTCTATTAACCTATTATGTTCTGCTTCTAATTGCATATATTTATTTTCAATTTGTTCTTTCTTATCCATTTTAATTCCTCCAAATACATAAAAGGATACAGATTTTACTCTATATCCTTTATTTTTAGTTTTCTTTATAAGCATAGTGATTATCACTTAATTTAATAACCTTTTCATTTTCTTCTAATATTTTTTGAACTATACTTTTATTAACATCTTCATTATTTATTCTTAATTGAACAATTTCATCTATAAATTTAATAGCTTCTTTAATTTTCTTTAAATCATACATATAGATATAATCAAATAACTCTTTAGATTCCATAAGTAATATATTACGGTCCTCTAAATAACATGGATATATTCTTTCAACTTCTAAAGCATTTCTTAATGTTCTTTTTTCATCATCATTTAATTCATTATAATCTAACATTTTTCTACCTCCTATTATGCTGCTTGTTTATAAAAAATGTAATTTTGAGATAAATCTTCTTTATCTCTAATTGTTTTATAATTTCTATATCCATATCTTAAAATTTTATTTGATCTTTCACTTTCTATATCTGCAATTAATCTTCCTATCATGTGAAAATTATAAAATATTTTAATTTTACCATTACTATATTCTGTTTTCTTACCTTGATAATTTTTAATAACATTATATTTGCTTTTATTTTTATAATTTATATGATCACTGATTCTAATTGTAGAGCAAGCACCATTATCTAATATTAAATATACACTTTTTGTATTTTTAGAAAATTTAGTTTCTACTTTAAACCCTCTTTTATATAACATTTCTCTTATTTGATTTGCAATTCTTTTTTCTTTATTAATTCTAAACATATTTTATACCTCTTTCCTTTTTATATTTTAATGGAGTAGCCTATAGGCCACTCCACAATAATTAAGCAACTTTTTTTAATTTTTTTATTCTACTATTTTGTTTTTCATTGTTTTTATTAAAAAAGTCTAAATTTTTAACAAATTCAATACTTTCCTTTAATGTTTTTAACTCATCATCTGACATAATTAATCTACCTTTTTTTATCTTTTTCAATATATTTTCACCTCTTACTTATGCAATATTTTTAATGATATTTTCTTCTTTATTAAATATAATCTCTAATTCTTTAGGAATATCTCCATTATTTAAAGAAACACACATTTTAACACAATTCTCACCATATTTTTTATTTAAACAAGATAATAAGTTTTCTGAATTATGAAGTATTGTATGTGCATCCATTACAACATAAACATTATTAACATATTTTATTTTGTCTAATCTTCTCATTTCATTTTTTGAAATAACATTTGGAATACCGTATTATAATGTTATCTTTATATTTAGCTGCAATTTTATAAGCTAATATCATTTCAGACACTATAATAATATCTTTCTTTTCTTGATTATTATTTATAATTTGTAGTCTATTATTTTTTGGATATAAAAACATGATATTATTATCTTGCTTTGTTCCATTACTTTCTTGACTACTACTGAACCATATATCTGTTGTATCTGTATTATATTCATTATCTAAATGAATTCTTAAAGCAGTAATTTTACAATTTTGAAAAATTGGTACAAATATTCCTTTATGTGATTTAAAATTCCATCTAAACTTTCTATCTTTATAAAATCCAGGTATTCCTTCTAAATCAATTCCTTCATCTATTAGCTTTCTGCATATTTCTACTTTTTCACTATCCTTTGTAGGAATTGTTTTAAATCCTATTCTTTCTATTTCATCCATTGAGAATCCATATTGTAATAATTTCATTGTATGATCTGAATTAAGTGTTAAGTTTTCTAAAAAAGACTGATATGTAATATCAAGTTCTTCAGCATTTTTCTTTGAGTTTGTTATAATTGAAGAAGTTAGGTTATTACTAATATCAGCTTCACTATTAATTAATCTATTATATGCTTCTTTATTAGAAATATATTTATATTTAGCATATAATCCAACTGAATATCCTCTTGCTTCACAATCTTTACAAATATAACTATTATTAGCTATATTTAATTTCATAGCACCATTTTTAGAATAACAAAATGGACATTTAACATAGATTATATCTTTTTTAGAAAATAACTCTTCTAATCCAATTTTATTTTTCACATTTATAATACTAATTCTTTTTAATATTTCTTGCTGATTCAATTTTTAATACCCCCTACGCACTTATTTTTTCTTGTTTATAATCATTATTTTTTATTAAATCAATGAATTCATCAGCAGTTTCTTTTATTTTATTTGATAAATTCATAAATTCTTTTATATCGTTATGTGCCCAATTTATTATATATCCAAAACTGCAAAGAGATGTATCAAAATTAAAATAGTCAGCCACTAAAAATGCAACACTTTCAACAAATATTTCACTCTTATCCCTGTCTGTTTTATATACAAAATCATCATATAAGCAATGACATAATTCATGTATTAAAACTGCTGTTTTGTCATCTTGTGATAAACTTTGCTTTATCACAATTTTTTGCTCTTTTTTATCATAATAACCTTTTTTAACTCCATTAATTTCTTCTAATAATACAGGTACAGGAGAAATTTCCAATAGGGTGTTATATAAATTTTTTGTTGTATCAGAATCTAAAGTATCATCTAATATTGGAATTCTTTTATTTCCTTTTTTTATATATGTATCTCCAATATCATATACTGCTACCCTTCTATACTTAATACCTTCTATTATCTCAACAGTACCATTTTCATTACGTTCTTTTTCTTCTTTACCATTTACATTTTGTTGTCCTTCAATAGTTTTTGATATCTTAGTTTTTATTGGCGTATAAATAAAAATAGTTTTAGGATTTTTCTTAACACCTCTTCCAAGTTTATTCCAATCGCAAAATCCTTTTACAATTGTTGCATTTGGGTTTTGAACATAAACAAGCAAACTATTTCTTAAACTATAATTATTTTTTAATTTTTTTACTGACTTTAAGAAATCTATATAATCTCCTCTTTCTATAACCTTTTGAATACCTTCTAATAATTTAGAATAACTTATTTTATTTTTAGGCACATTTCTCACCTCTTTTAATTATTTTATTAACAGCTTTCATTGTTGCTATTCTATCCCTACTATTTTTTATATTTTCTAAGCATATATCAATTTTAGAATAACATTGATTTATTTTTTCTTTATAATATATAACTTGTTCAAAAGTACCTGTTTGTCCAATTACATATATTAAGGTATTATAGCTTTCTATTTCCTTATGTAATTCATTTATTTTTCTTGTTTCTTTTCTAATTATTTTATTTGCATCATTTATAAAATCTTTTAATCCATTTAACATTTTAGATTACCTCCATTTTTATTATCTTTTATATAATTATCTAATATTTTTAATATTTGTTCTTCATCTTCACCTGTAGTAATACAACTAGCTTTCTATACATAAACTCCAAATAGTACCTGATTTAACAAAATTATCATTATTATTTAAAGTCTGCCTTATTTTCTCTCTTACATAATTATTGTTTTTTGCTTTTTTAGATTCTTTTAAAATATTATAAATTTCTTCTATGCTTGCTTTATTATTTAAGAATTCTATTGTAGCTTGTATTAAATCTCTCCATGTTATTTTAGTTGAATTCATAATATTCTCTTTTACAGAATTTGTAGCCTTCACATTATAAATCCATATTTTATTCTTTTTAAAAATCAAAATATGTTCATGTTTTATTGCTATAAATGAATTATTATTATAAACTTTATTATCTGAAAAACAATTGTGCTGTATTTTAATTATATGGCTTTCTATATCTCCAAACCATTTCATATCTTTTAAAATACTATAATATACACCTTTTTTTCTTACATCACCAACTAAGATTGCATGTCTACCACCATTTATTAAGCAGTTATAAATTTTTTCGTTTACAATATCTAATTTTTTTATAAACTCCTCGTAGCTCATATTATTTGATAAATCATTAGGACAATATTCTTTTCTTTGATTTTCATAATTTATAATATCCCAATATGGTGGATGCGAAAAAACAAAATCAGACCCCGTTGGAATTTCATCAATTAACGCATCCCAACCATTATTAAGGTCTAAATGAATACTATTTTTTATATTTAGCTCTTTTGCAACATCTTTTCCTGTTCCTCCTCCACTGAAAATTTCCACAAATTTTTTAGGTTTTGTTCCTGGATAAAAATGTTCAATTAAATCCTTAATAACATATCCTGAACAATTGCCACGATATAATGAATTACCATATTTTCCTCTATCTTTATAACTAATTACACTTTGCATTTTTTATTTTCCTTTCATTATTTTAACTTAAAGAAGTAGCATTAAATACTGCTACTTCCTTTATTATTTTTAAAATGGTAAATCATCATTTGAAGTAATTTCAAAATCATTTCCATTAGATGTTTCAAATGCATTATTAGAAAAAGAATTATTAGATGTTCCATCATCTTTTTTACTATCTGCAAAGTATGCTTCTTCAGCAACAACTTCTGTTACATAATGTTTTTGACCTTGTTCATCTTCCCAATTTCTAGTTTGTAATCTTCCAATTATAGCAACTTGTTGTCCCTTTTTAAAATATTTACTACAAAATTCTCCAAGTTTACCCCATGCTATAATATTAAAGAAATCAGCTTGTCTTTCTTCTCCTTCTTTTACAAATCTCCTATTTACTGCTACATTGAATGATGCAACTGTTGTGTTATTTGTTTGTGTGTATCTAACCTCTACTTCTTTTGTTAATCTTCCCATTAATACTACTTTATTCATTTTCATTATTTCCTTTCATTATATATTTTTTATACCAATACAATTTTTTAATTATTAATCCTCCATCCTTATTATGATATGTTTTAATACTTCTTCTATCGTATTGATTTTAATTGAAATTTTATTAATTTCCTGAGATTCGTTTTGAGTTTCAAAATTTATTAAGTAATAATACCCTATCTTCTCATTCTTAATTTCATATGCTAACCTTTTTGTACCTATTTTTTCTTCATGAAAAATATTACAATATTCTGAAATAACCATATTATTTATTTTTTCAATAACTTCTTCTATTTTTTTATTATCTTCATCATTTTTAATAATAAAGATAGCTTCATATTTTTTACTCATAATCTTTTACCTCCATTTTTTTAAGCTACCATTAAATTTTCTAATAAATCTTGTTGTTCATAGTCTGCTTCTTCTAATTTACAATCGAATAAGCAAGATAAAAAGTCTATAACATTTTTTCTTGTCCAATTTTTATATTTAAAAGCAACAGCTCTATACTTTAGTGGTAACCCTATACATAGTTCTAATTTTGAATCACTTTTTTTAAAGTCATATTTGCATAAATTTCCTTCTTCTACTGTTTTTAAGAAAATATTTAACCAATAATTTAAATAAATGTCACTTTCTTCATTACTTTTTGTTTTTTTACCATATAAATATATTTTTCTTGGCAAATTATTAGATTTACTATATAAAGTAAATTTGTCTTCTTTTAAGCATTCATCAGCATTTATTCTAACTTCACAGGTATTTCTTAAAAACATATTAGGATATCTTGGGAATCTTTTACTATTGGTTAATTTTTTAACATCTCTTTTATCCTTAACATTAAATTTATAAATCATATATTTAATCCTCCTTCTTTTTCTAATGCCTCAATATAACATTGTTCATATAAATCTTTATGATATATATAATCATCAAAATATTTTAATTGAGCATATTTCTTTTTGTGTTTTATTAATGTTTTAGGTAGTTTTCCTCCTGTCCAAATAAAATGTTCAGTTGCTTCATAAATATTATTTTTAAATGTTGTAGGAAAATTTGATGCAAAAACCAAAGCTTTACTTTTTTTATTATTTAGAACTTTTATATTATATGTATTATCAGCTACTACAAAAGGATTTCCATTAAAAAAGCCCATAAAAATACTGCCAAAATTTTTTAAAGCAGCTAAAGTCAAATTATATTTATATATTGTTTCTAAAATTGCTTCTGTATCTGTAATATCATTTATTTTACTTAAAAAGCTTACAGACCTTTCTGTTCCATTCATAGCCATAACCATATTTCCTCTTTTAAATGGATGACAATTTTCATCACACTTTTCTCCAATTGATGCTAAACGTGTATGAAATAAAGCCCAATCATAATCAGTATTTCTTAATATTTTTGCTATTTCTCTAACATCTAAATTAACACCCTTTTCAAATTTTATTAATTTTTTATTTTTCATTAAAGCAAATCCGATTTCCATGTCCACCTAATTGATTTTCTAGATATTTTAAATATCTATCTAATCCATATATTTTTTCTACTTCTTTTTCACCTTGCTTATTCATTAATAGCAATCTACACATTTTTTATAACCTCCTTATATTTTTTTGCTATATTATTTCCAATTTCTTTTGCTTTTTCTGTATCAAAATCTTCTTTCCCAATAAAATTGTTTATATAACGAGTGGTATCTATGCAAAAATCACAAGCTCTAATGTACTGTTCTGCATTTATAAATTTTAAAAGTCTAAATTCCAAAGTATTTACACTAGAAACAGTATTAAAAGAATTATACCTATTAAAATCCCTTATTTGAGCCTGACAAAAACTTCCAAAATATCTGCCCCAAAATTTTATTGTTTTTTCCTTGCAACTTATCATTTCATTTAAAATTGGTTGGAATAGCTCCCTTTTATATTTTTCCATTTTAGCTTTATATGGTGTCGAAACATGAAGGTGTGTACCACAAGAATTTCCTACAAATTTTGAAAATTTATCAATTTTTCTACAAATTGTATGAAAACTTTTTCTGTTATAAAATATTGGTGATTTCCATTCTAACCCTTGAATACTGCAGTCTGAGCAACCTATAAAATTGTATTTTGTAAGTTCAAATAAAGAATTAGATCTACTTGAAGTTTCAAATTCAAACGAAAAGCTCATTTTAGTTTGTTTTCCTTGATATTTATAATTTTTTGTTGAATAACAATGTCCACAACTGCAACTAGAGCAAATATAATCTTTATTGTTTATTTTTTTTACATCATATGAAAGAAATTCTTGCCCGCAAGAAGAACATTTTTTATATTCTAAAAACCTTTTTATCTTTAACATTTTTTCTCCTTTCCTGCCAAAATAAAAAAACTATCTTTATATTGATAGTTTTGATTTTTAAGCAGCATTTTGTAATAAATTACTACTTTCTTCTATTTTTTTAATTATTGAATCTCTTTCTCTTGTTAAAACATCTGAATAATCATAAAGAACTTCCAAATCATTAAATTTTATTACAATAGCCATAATAGTTTGTATATTATTAGTAGTATCAATTTCTGTAATAGATTCCACATCATCAATAAACATTGGTGTATTTATTCCTGTAACTTTATTTATTAATGTTGCAATTTCTATATCAGCTCTTAATTTATAAGATTTAGAAAGTTTTTCATACTTTCTTCCTTTATATTTAACCTCATAAACATCCATAATTTCACCTGTCTCTTCATTTACACTACTAAATTCTATTGTAACGTTTTTTAAATATCTATTTACCTTTTTCATTTGCTCTTGAATTATTAAAAGATTAAGTCTTGTTGCAATTTTTAATTGATTATTATATCTATCAATTGTTTCTGTCATTTCTTTACTTAAATTATCAAATTCTTCTATTTTCTTTTTAGCATTTACTATTTCATTATGTTTTAACTCAACTTCTTTATTAAATAAATCAATCTCTGATTTTTCTTTTTGAAGAATATCAATTTTTGTTTTTATTTCATCCCTCATTTTTGCTTTTTCTTGCATTTGAGGAGTCTTTAAAACTCTATACTTTTCGATTTGTTTTTTCTTTCTATCTATTAATTCTTGTGTTTCTTTTTTAAGAGATTCTATCTTTTCAGCAATTGTATTAATATTTTTCTTATATGTAATTTTTAATGCTTTGATTAGATTTTCATTTTTTATTTCTTGTTTGCAAGTTGGACAAGTAGATGTTACAGATGTAACATTATCCAGGTTTTCTAACTCTTTTTTTTGCCTTTTTTGTAATTCTTGTAATTCAATTTTTATATTATTAGATATTTTACTATCTAATCTATTAATATCTTTTTCAATTTCTTCAAGAGTTACAATATTATCAGTATTTTCTATCAATTTTTCATATTCTTTTTCAAGATTATCTAATTCACTTTGCTTTTCGAATTTTTTTAAATTATCTTCTTTTTGTATTGCAATATTTATTAACATATTTTTACTTCCTGCTAATTTATCTAGTTCTGAAGTAATTTCTTTTATTTCAGCTCTTTTAGATTTACAAAATCCTTTTATATCTGCAATAGGATGTTCTAGTATTTCTTGTTCTTCTTTTTCAAGTAATTTAAAAGCATCTTCCGATGATACTGCTGGCAATATTCTTAAAAGTAATTCTCTTTGTTTAGCTAAATCCATACTTCTAAAATAATTTGGATAATAACTACATATGAATGCATGAACATCTTTATAAAATCTTGTTAATATCTCTTGCGTTGTCCTTATTCCATCAAGCATTACAAAATTATCTTTTCCTTTGCATCTTGTTATTACATGTTCTGACCCTTGATTATCAATTATAGTCATACTTGCTATTGTATTTTGACCTGTAATAATAGAATCATTTGCTACTTGTTCTTTATTACTTCCATATATGTTATAACCTGTTAAAATCCATAATGGAAGTGAACCAATTGTTGTTTTATTTTTAGCATTATCTCCAACAATATATGTAATTTCATCAAATTCTACTTTAAATCCATCTTCTAATCCTTTATAATTTTTAACATTAAATATATTTTTTATAAACATATTTTTCTTCCTCCAATTTTAAATTTTATGCTATTTTTTCAGCTGTAAATAATTTATCTAAATCATCAGCTTCAATATCTTGTACTTCTACATCATCAATAAAATCGTTATTACTTTCATTATTTTCATCACCATCATCTTCAGAATTATTACTATCATCATTTTTAATTTCATCAACAACAGGAATTGCAAAAACTTCTTGCATTGCATACCTAAATGCTCCAGTTAACGCACTATATACAGCTCTTCCTTTTTCATCATAACCACTTCCTGGGATTTCAACCTCAATAAAATCTTTTTCTTTCGATTCTACATCGATAAATTGATATTTCATAGTAATAAATACTTTGTTTCCTTGTGGTGTATAACTTAATACTTTCACAGGCAAAATAATAACCTTATACTTTACAAGTAAAGGTTTTACCATTGCTATAATGTCTTCTGATTTTGCATATTTATAATTCTTTTCTTCATCTAATTCGGTTTTTTCGATTGGATTAATTTCTGACATTATTTTTATAATTTTTTCTCCTATCATACCAAAATTCCTCCTATATTTTTTAATTCAATTTTTTGATTTATATTAAATATATCTACATTTGGATCATTATCAATAAACTCATTTATTTTTATATATTTGGGGTTCGTTTCTCCAATTATAATTTGCTTATATGCAAAATTATTTTCTCTTAAAGTTTTAAATGAATCTTGAATGCATTTAACAACAAAATTGTTTTCAGACCAATATGTAGAGGTCCAAACTAAAATTGCATATGTATTTCTAAACACCTTATATTCCTTATATAAATCAATTTTTTTTAATATATTATTATTTTTATTAGGCATCTTTTCTATTTTATTTAAAATAAGTTGTAATCCTTTTATATTAATTGCCATTACAACTTTATACTTATCTGTTTTTTTATATTTTCTATCCATTACAATTTCTATATCCTCCTCGCTAAACCAATCCTCTTTATTACTCGAAATCATAGTTACAAAATATTCATTAAAATAATAATCTTTATATTGTATAATTCCTAATGCTTTAAAATGCTTATCATAGATCTTACCTTTTCCATTTACAACTACAATTTCACCAATTCTAAATTTATTTTTCATTGTAATTCTACCTTTAACCCTTTATCTAATTTTCTTACAAAATCTTTAATATTAATATTGTATTTTCTCCAAAATTTTGATATTATTTTATAAATTACAATTACAGATTGGATAAGCAAGATTAAACTTATTATTAATAATTTTTTTAATATTTTTAACATATAAATTATCCTTTCTTTAAAACATATTTAATTAGCAGCCTTTATCTATTATCCTTGAATAGACTGCTTTTTTATTTTCTGTATTATTTTCTACAGCCTTTACAATTTTATAATCATTTAATATAGTAAAATTACTTCTAGTACTAATACTTATAGGCATAATAATACTTTCAACTTTAACATTTAATATATCTTGTCTGCTTTCAGGCATTAAAATAAGCTCATGTTTTTTTGAGCTTGTATCAATACATATTATTTTAGGTACTTCTTTATCTTCATACATTGTCTTTTTAAATTCAAGAATTTTTAGATAGTTGATATTTTTATTAGGTTCGTTTGTATTTTTATTATTGCTAATTTTATCTTGATGTTCTACTACTTTAGTAGTATTTATATTTTCATAATCTTCAAGTTTTTTAATATCTGGTATATAATTTTTTCCCATTATTGCATCTTCTGCCTTTAAATATAACTCATACCAATTACATGTTAAGTCTTGTCCAAGTCTATTAGCTCTTTGTATTCTTCTTTTAACATTTTCTATTCCTTTTTCACTACCCATTGGGTAACACCAAATTCCTTCATCTTGCAGTTTATCAATTATAAAATATAATCTTCCAACCTTTTTACATTGCTTATTTTTTCGATAAGGACATTCATCAGCTTTACATTCAATTGCTTTTCTTTTCCCATCTTCATCTAAAACTCTTGCTTCTTTACCATTACCGTAGCATTTTAATCTTTTTCCTTCATATTTTTGAAATCCTTCAACTAATGGACTTTGATTAAAGAATTTAATTTTTAATTTGTTTGGTTTATTATAAACTTCATTAAATATTTCAACTGCTAATTCTGGAGTTGATTTATCAGTATGAACATTAAAATAAGCAAGTTTAATTGGATTATCTTTTTCTCCTCTTGTACCTGACCTAACATTTCCTATTAAATTTTTATTTAGGTACTCTCTCATATTTTTATCCATCTTTTTCCCTCTTTTCTTTTATGCTATTTTATTAAATAATGTTTTTTTATTAGCACAGACAAAATCTTCGATTTCAGAAATTAATTCTTTTCTTACCTTACTTTTTATTCTGGAATCTTCATCATCATTATCATAAATTATTCCAGGTAAGGTAACATTTAATTCTTCTAGTTTTTCTTCAAAAATTTCTACAATCTCTGAAGCAAATTCTCTTTCTATACTTATTTTATTAAGTATATTGTTTTTTCTTTTTTTTGAGATAAATCCCATATTTTCTCTCCTTCCTTTTTTATTATCGTATTTAAAACAAGAATTTAACTCAAAATCCTCCTTTCTTATAAAAATAAAAAAGGTAAAAATATTAAAGAAACCTCGGGGGGCGAAAATTCCTATAACTTTTTTACCTTTTATAAAATATTAAGCACCAAAAATAAAGTCTAATTTTTATAGCTTGTGCTTTTAAATTACACTTGGATATACCAAGTATTAATAGCATTAAAAATGCCTTAAACCTAAAATTATGCTTTTTATAACATACTTTTAGGTAAATAGAATAAGTTCATTTCTTATTCTATCCTTTGTTTTAAATACACTCTTATTTTACATCATTTATTATAAATTGAAAATATAGGAAGCTAAAATTTTTAATTATTTATTTTTCAATGTTTTTTAATATTTTTTTATGAAATTTTATATTATGTCTATTAAAAAATTTAATTTTGTGATATAATGCTTCTATTATTTCTTAAATATTAATAAGAAAGGTGTGTAAAAGAATTGAATTCTATTATAAAAATCCATGACATTAATTCTCTCAAATCAAATAAGCTAGTCTTAATAGATGATGATATGAATGGAGTTTGTTTAGGAATAAAATCAAATAAATATTATTCTGAAATTAATTTTAAATTTAAAGTAATAAATTATAAAAATACATTTTTTGGTGTTATCTTATTAAAATTAGATAATGATTTTTTATGTTGCTATATTAATTTGAATAATTTAGAATCTAAAGAAATATTGAAAAAATTATTGTATTCTGATTTTTTGAATTTAATTGTTTTTAATAATTCTGCTTATAATAAAGTATATAAAATTAAGAATAACATAGGAAATAATTTTTTAATAAATATTCCTTATGTTTTTAATACTAGTTTTAATGTAAATATCAATGAAATTATATATAAATTGAATAAATTATATTCTCCAGAATTCTTATGGAATAATTAAAAAGTAGAAGGAAAACTTCTACTTTTTAATACATGTTTCATATATTTCTTTTTATACTAATTTTATTTTTTTATTATAGTCTTGTTCTATTTGTTTTCTTGGATTTTGCAATCCGTAATATCTGGTTTTATTATATCCTCATCTTTTACAATATCAAATTTATAATTATAATCTGTTATAGAATTTTCGTTAATCTCTCTTACTATTATACCTGTTTGTTTATCTACTCACTTTTTAATATCTCATATCCATCTAAATTTGGTCTTTCTACATCCTTATCTGTTACAACATCCAATTTTACATTTCTATTGCAATCTAATTTTATTAATCCCATAGCACTATAATCAATTCTTCTCATTATTAATCCTGTATCCTTATCAATGTAAAAGATTGTTGAATTTACTTTAATATTATCTTTATTCCATACTTGAACAAGTATTATAGATCTTCCATTATATTGTTTTTCTCCTAGATATTCAAAATCGGTATTAAAAATTTTTTCATCAGCAATTATTGAATAATCAAGACTGCTTTGACTATATAGAGCTGTTTCATCTCCATAATAATTTTTTAAAGATGAAACACCTGCATACATCTTACCATCATTTTTTCCCATTATACTAATTACTTCATCTGTATTATAATTTTCCCATCTTAAAACTTTTCCATTATTTATACACTTTATAATACCATCTTTTATATAATATTCTGTCTTCATTTCATTTACTTTTTTAAAAACTATATATTCTTCAGGAGAATAATAATAATTTGAATATTCCTCTCCTTTTTTTAATAATGCAACAACTTCCTCTCTTGTCATTACATTGTCTTTCTTTAAAAATCCATTAAAGTGTATAATTGTAAAATAAATTAATGCAATTAGTACTAATGATAATATTATAATTCCAATAATTTTAAATATTTTTCTTCTCTCCATATAAATTCCCCCTTTTCATTTGTGCAACCTAGCTATCATAAGTATCAATACTTTTAGACCTTTGGCTTTGCGTCGTAAACTTTCGTTTACTTTGCTCTTTTACAATATCTACCTATATTATAGCATATTTTAATCTTTTTAGCAATTTTTACTAATTTTTTCTATATTTTCTGCATTACCTTCATACATATATATATCTTTTTTTCTATATACCGATAAAACAAATCCTAAACTTACTAAATTGACAATCATATTTAATCCCCCATAAGATATAAAAGGAATATTAAAATCCGCTTCAATCCATAAATTTAGATTCATAAGAATATTAAATATACTTTCTAATATAAACATACTAGATATTCCTATAATTAATAATTTTCCATATTCATCTTTTATCTGAATAGCATTAAAAATCAATCTAAAACTAAATAATATAACAGCTATTACCATAGCTAAACTTATAACCCATCCATAATGAGCTAATATTGAAACAAAAGCATAGTTATCACCTTCATCAAAAAGGTAAATTGCATTACTCATATCTTCAGCTTCACCAAATGTTTTTGCTGAATTTATAATTATTTTTCTATTTATTCCAGTCCAACCTTCTGTATCAGCATATTTTTCAGGATTATATATTGCTTCAATTCTAGCAAATTGATATGGATTACATCCTGTTATATACATTACAGAAACTATTCCTAGTATAAATATAGTTCCCCATAATACCAATAATCTCTTAATTTTATTTTTCTGTAATAATATTATTTTAGCTGTTACTACTATCAAATAATTTAATGTTAATACAATTGCTGATGCTTTTGATGGAATCATCAATAACAAAAATATTGATATCATACTTAAAAATACTAATTTAATAATATTATATTTTATTTTGAATTTCTCATTTCCTATTTTTATTTCTATAGAATTTTTAATATTTTTCTCCATTAAAAAACCTGCAAAAGAAATTATATATAATGGAATTGCAATAACACTTGCAGAAAAAAATCTAGTTCCTATTCTTATATATGGTATTCCATTCACTAAAAAACCAAATAATATTGCATAAATAATAATACTACTTGATATTATGAATAATAAATATGAATATTTTTGTACCTTTTTATAATTGCTAAAATACACTCCTATTCCTAATACAATTCCAAATAATGTGAATAAAATAAATCTCGTCATAAAATTCAAATTATTTGTTTCTGCTATATCACTTGTGGTTTTTATAAATGATACAACAAATCCAAAACAAATTAAAACAAATGTAATTATTAATAATTTCCAGTCCAATTTAGGCTTATGTATTTTATTTAATTTTCTTCCAATTTCTTCTGCATTTCCCATTTGATTTATTGCTTTAATTTCTGCTGTTGTTTCATTTGCACCGTCTTTTATTAAATCTTCTTTTATATCATTTATATGGTCTTCTATTTCTTTTGAAATTTCTTCCCTTACTGGTTTATATTTAATTTGTTCGCATATCTTATTTAAATATTCCTTAATTTGCAAATGAAACACCTCCTAACACCTGGTTTATTCCATTACTAAATAATTTCCATTCTTCCTTTTTTTCTTTTAATTGTTTTTTTCCCTTGTCTGTAATAGCATAGTATTTTCTTTTTTTAGCGGTACTCTCATCCCAATATGATACTATGAACCCTTTTTCTTCAAGTCCATGTAATATTGGATATAAAGTTCCCTCTTTTAATTCAAATACATTTTCTGATTTTTCTTTCAGTTTTTTAATCATTTCATATCCATACATGTTTTGGTCTTTCAATAGTTCTAATATTAGCATTGTTGTACTTCCTTTTAAAAGTTCTTTACTAATTTTCAATTTTATCTCCTCCTTTAAAACAAATATACCTAGATATTCTATGTACGTTTTTTTACATTGTATATCTAGGTATAGTATTTGTCAATAGATTTTTTAATTATTGTTAAAAATTTTTATACATTTATATAGAAACACATCATATCTATCTTGTTTTGAATGGTATATCATATTTTGCAACATAGAAAAAGGTACTAACTATATAAGTTAATACCTCAATAATCAATTTATCTACTTACACTATAAATATAGTCTAATGTATGTCCTCCTATAATTTCTCCTGTTGTAGCATCTACAAAATAACTATAAGATCCCTCTGTATATCTTTTTACTATATCCTCTCCATAATTATCTTCATAATTTAAAACTACTACCCACGCTTTCCTTATTTTATCATCAACTTTATAATAATTTCTTTCTTCATTTGGATAATTAGGTGTTTGCAGTGCCTCGTAGTGTTTATCTTTATTATTTGCTCTATCATAAGCATCTGCATTCATTTTTACTACCATCAATTTTGCTTTAGTGCTTTCTACTCTGTTTGTTTCTACTTTTTCATCTTCTTTTAATGCAATGTTTATTGCTTCATTTTCTGTTATAACAACTTGATTATTGTCAAAAGGAATATTACCAACTCTAAACATATCTAATTCCATATTTTTTGATTCTAATGTAATACTAATATATTCATAAGGATTATACACATCTCCATATTTTTTATTATATGTTACTGTCATTCTAAAACCTGCCCCTGTATCAGTACCTTCATTGTTTACTGATTGAATTTTTGTAATTTCATATTCTCCTTCTTTATATCCAAACAATTTATAATATTTATTGGCTGTTTCCATTCCTTGTTCTTCTGTCATATATTTTTTTGTATCTTGAATATTTTTATTATTATTCCATATATCGAAAAATTCTCCAGTTTGTCCATCAATACTTATTTCGTAATTATCTTCTGTATCAAAACGATACCATATTTTATTTGAATCATATTCTTTATAGTGATTTGTGCCTACTATATTTGAATTAAATCCAATTTCATTTAATTTTTTTATAGCAATTTCTTTTGCTTTTTCTTCTGACATATTCTCTTTTTTACTTTCTTCTGTAATTTTTGTTATCTCCTCAAAATCTCCAGAAGATAATTGTATCTTTTCTGGTGTTTTCCAAATATTTTCATACACCATTGTCCCTGCAAATACAACTCCTGTACTCAACACTATTCCTGCAAGTGCCGTCGCTACTGTTTTAAAAATACCCTTTGTTTTATTTTCCATAACTATATCATTCTCCTCTTTAATTTTTGATATAGCAATTTTAAATTTCACTTTATTTTTATCAAATTCCATTTTTAAATTCCTCCATTATTCAATTCTTTTTTTATTTTCTTTCGTATTCTATGTAGTCTTGTCTTTATATTTAATTCAGAAATATTTAATATTTTTGCTATATCTTTAATTGATTTAGAAGAATAATAGAATAAATTTACTATTTCTATATCAATAGCTTTTAGTCCTTTGATTTTTTGTTCAACATCAATAATTAATTCTCTATCATTTTCATACATATTAACACTATTTAATGTATCGTTCTCAAAATCACTAATATCATAAACAATTTTAAGTTTTCTATATTTTTCTTTTATCAAATTTCTTGTTATTCCTGCTAAATATGAATTTAATGATACATTGATATTTAATCTGTTTCTATTTTTCCATAATATAAAAAATGTGTCAGAAAAGATTTCTTCTTTATCTTCAAAAGATAGTGCATTGTCTGTTCCATTGTTTATTATTGTAGTTATATATGGTGTAAAATCTTCTATTATTTCGTCTAGATCAATTTCATTGTTTTTATAATAATCCTCTAATTGTTTTAACTTTTTCAACTTAAAAACTCCTTTATAAGATATCTTACATTTATATAGTGTATTTTAATTAACAAAAGGTTACACTTCATTTTTTATTTTATCATATTTTTACAAAAGAAATAAAACTAGGCTTTTACTTTTTTTAAGTAATTACCTAGTTTTATAAAATTGCATCTCAATTATAACTTGTAATTTATCTTTTTTTAATCTTTTCTAAAATCCCTATAATACTTAATTCTATCATTATTTCAATAATCAAATATTTTAAATGTTTTGGTGTATCAGCTTTTATATTTTTGAAATAATCATATATTTCACTCTTCTCATGTTTATCTTCAAATTCATGGTGGCATTCGTTTTGCAAATCATATATATCTAAATAATATCCATCTGGAAATCCTGGATAGAATTTTACTTTTTTTATATCGTAATCAATATCAAAATGTTCTTTAATTTCCTTTGAAATATAAGAACTTTGATTAGAAATTTCTATCGTTCTATATTCCGCTAAATAATCTAAAAAAACTAAAAAACCTGTATATAAATTTATTATTATAGATATAATTATTATAAATACAATTACACATTTTTTATTCATATATTTTCTCCATAACTCACTATTTTTCACTAATTTAATCTCTTAATCAAAATCAACTAATTTTGATAATGCCATTGCACAAATATACTCATATATCTTTATCATCTTCGGCTATTAATACTTTATAATTATCCACTTAATTATTAACACTATGTGTTATCATCGGTGTGCTTTCATTTATGCTGCTAAAAGTATATCCATTGTTTATTCCATAATCTATTATATCTGCCAAAGCATTTAATGTTTTGGTATTACCTCCAAAATCATGCATTAAAACCATATTAGCCTTGTTTTTGCTTAATCCTTTTATAACATTATTATACACATCTTGTGATGTTCTTGCTCCCCCAGCATCTCCAGAAGAAACATTCCAATCAAAATATTTATAGCCTCTTTTTACAACTTCTCTAGACAATTCAGTCATAATTCCTGGATTATATCTGCTAATAGTATTTGAGCTTCCTCCAGGAAATCTCGTAATTGTTGCATTATATCCTGTTGACTTTTTTATTTTCTCTTGTAATTTTGTAATATTACTCATATATGCATCAACTGATTGATATATTTTACTATAATCATGTGAATATCCATGTATTCCAACTGTGTGACCTTCATTAATTTCTCTTTGTACTAGTTTCTCCGTATTTGAATTATAATTTAAAATAAAGAAGGTAGCTTTTACGTTTTTTTCTTTTAATATATCCAAAATTTTAGGTGTAATCGAAGTTGTTGGTCCATCATCAAAAGTTAAATAAATTACTCCTTTTTTTCCATTTGTTTTATTTTGAGCTTGTACTGTTTTTTTATATACTGTAACTTTTCTAATCTTAGTTGTTACATTTCCACTGTTATCAGATACTTTATATGTAATTGTATATGTTCCAACCTTTGATGTATCTACATTTCCTGTAGTTTCAATTTTTGATGTTAAATCTCCATCTTTTTCATCATTTGCAGTTGCACCTTTTTCTTCATATTTAGAATTTACTAAAATTTGTATATTTTCACTTCCATTAAGTTTTATAACTGGTGCAATATCATCAATAATGCATACTTTTCTAGTTGCATTCGTTTTATTCCCAGAACTATCTACCACACTATATATAATATTATATTCTTTTTCGTTTATATCTTCTTTAGTTACTTGTACTTTTTCTGTTAAATTTTCATCATAATTGTCAGATACAGTATATCCCGGTTCTATATATTCTTTTGAATAGGATTGATTATATAATTCTTC
Organism: uncultured Clostridium sp.; assembly: GCA_945865665.1. Taxonomy (GTDB): domain Bacteria; phylum Bacillota; class Clostridia; order TANB77; family CAG-508; genus CAG-269. The sequence continues at coordinate 230,861 of CAMBEE010000001.1, forward strand.
TCCATTTAATATAATTTTAGGAGCAGTTGTATCTACAATATTTACTGTTTGATTTACTGTGTATGTTCCAATCAGAGTTGGTATTTCATATTTTACTTCATAAGTACCAACTCTATTAAAATCTATATTTCCAATAACTTTCACTGTGTCGGTTACATCTTTAAAATGATAAAATGTCTTTGGGATATTTATAGCAGCATTTTGTTTTACTTCTAAATCACTTTGTTGATTTGTTATATTAATAATAGGTTTTTCTAATATAAATGTTATTCCAAGCACTATTATTAAGAGAATCATTAATATTGCTAAACTAATTCCAACTTTTCTTATCTTTCCTAGTTTAAAAAATATAGTTATTATTATTGCAAATATAATTGCTACAATAGTTTCTAAAATATATAGTTCCATTTTTATTACCCTCTTTAATTGATTTATTATTACATTTTATACTCTTATTTTTTATAGTTTTATTTTAAATATTTTTCGTAAATTTGTTTATTTATTTCGAATTCAGGTGTTCCTGTTGCTCCTGGACCAACTTCATATTTATCAAATACAATCACAATATTGCCTTTATTTGAAAAATAGAAATTTTGATTATCTTCTATCATGCTAAAACTCCATTCCTCATTTTCCTCATCAATCCAATATACTACATCTTTGTCTTTTTCCATTCTTGAAACCATTTGTTTTTTTATTTCTTCGCTTATAGCTTTTTTATAATTTTCATCATCAAACAAATCTGATAATTTCACTATTTCATCCGTTCTTTTGTCTATATTATAATATTTATATTTTAAATCACTACTTGCTGCCAGTTCGGATATTGTCAATTTTAATGTAAACCAATATTTATTATTTTCTATTACATCTGACTTTACTTTTATTGAAAGATGATTTTCTGAATTCTCCTCTGCATAAAATTTATCAAGAATGTTTTGTGTTAATTGATTTACATCTTCATTTACATTTTCGTTAGTTTGACTTTGTGAATTATTATCATTTTTTATATTAGGTATTTCCATTTCTATTTCACTATTGCCATCTTTATCAAAATAATTTCTGATTGTAATAACTTTTACTATATCTCCTATTATAGGAAGTTCTTGCATAGCATATGCGAATTTAGGACTTACATTTGTTAAAAGCACAAACATTAACATCGCCATTGCTATTGCATAATTGAATTTACGTATATTTGACCAAATTGGTTTAATTTTTTCTTCATTATTTTTTAAGTCATTTAATGTTCGTTCAACAGATTTTAGATATTTATCCGGTGCCTTTATATCTTCATCTCTAGCGATTTTCTTTATTTTTCGATCTTCAAAAAAATTCATATATCAATTACCTCCTTTATTTTATCTCTTCCTCTTGATAATTGTTTTTTTATAGCATCAACTTTTGAACCAGTTATTTCACTTATTTCTTTTATTGACATATCTTCATAATAAAACAATGTAATCGTTGTTCTATAAGGTTGTTCTAATCCTTGTACTGCTTTCCACAGAGTCAAATTTGTATCAATATCTATTTTTTCTGCTGCTATATTTTCTTGTTCTATATCTATATAATTTTTCTTATTTCTTAATATTTCAAATGAAGTATTTGTTACAATTTTATAAATCCATGATTTGAATTTTCTTTTATCTTTCAATGTTTCTAATTTTTTATAAGCATTATAAATAGCTTCTTGTACTGCATCTTGAGCATCTTCTTCATTTTTCAATATGCTATATGATAGTCTATACATTCCATTTTCTAAATTTTTAATATTATCACAAAACCAGTTTTTTAGGTTTAACATTAGTATTATCCTCCTTACTTAACTGCATTTTGACTTAACCAGTCACTCCATTCTTTATAATATTTTGCATAAATATGAACATTGTCCTGAGTATAGTTTGAAGATAAATTTCCATTTTCATCATCAAATTTTTCGTTTACATCTATAAAGAATATTTTTTCATTGTCCGCTAATTGTGAAATTTCATTATTTATTTTATTTATATTTATATTATTAATTGTTTTATCTTTATTAGATCTTTCTGCTGTTACATGAAGGTTGGCTTCTATATATATTATAGCATTACTTTGTTTTTCTTGTATAAATTTCAACAAATCTTTATATTTTTTTAATGTTTTTTCTTGATTGTATCCTAATTCATTTATACCTAGCATGATATATATTTTTCCAAATTTTTTATAAGTCAATAATTGTTCTAACTTGAGTTTTCCTACTTGTGGAACAGAAACATTTTTCTCAAAAACATTATATACACTCATACCTGTATTTGCAAAAAATATTGCATTGTTAAGGTCTCCATATTCTGATATTCCAACTGTTCTAGAATCCCCTATAAATAAAGCATCATCAAAATATTCCTTTCCTACAGTTTGCTTCTCATGTTTTGAATTTTTTTTACTTTCTGTTTTATTATCAATATGCTCAATTTGTTTTTCATTTTGAAAATTATTAACATAATCTTCTTGTTGCTTGTTTTCATTTATATTTTCATTGGACAATGTTGTTGTTTGATCTTCTAATACTATATTTAAGTTTGAGTCTGAATTTTTTATACTACTTTTAATCGTAAAGACTCCTATTAATACTAAAATTATTATTATAAAAAATAAAATTGATTTTTTCATTTTTCCCTCCTTGTATTTAAAAGCTAAAATATAAAAACGGATTATTTAATCCTATGTATAAATAATAAATTGAACTACAAAATATTATTATTAACAGTGATATTGTAAATATATTATTTTGCTTTTTTATTATTAACTTTTCTACTACTCCAGTTGAACATATTATTCCTGATATAATTAAGATACCATATATCTTAAAATATTTTATATAATCCAGTAAATAAAGTCCCTCATTAAATGTAAACATTTTTTTAAACATTATTATTAATTGTTGTAAATCTGTTATAGCAAATATCGCCCAAGTTATTGGAATTAAAAATAACATATATAAATGACCAACAAATTTATGTCTATCTAAATATTTTTTTAGCCACAATTTTTCTATAATTATTATTGCAAAAATGACTAGTCCCCATAATATAAAATTATAATTTGCTCCATGCCATAAACCTGTAAGTAACCATACAACTAATAAATTAAATATAGTTCTTAATTTTCCTTTTCTATTTCCACCTAGTGGAATATATATATAATTTCTAAACCATGTTCCTAAAGTTATATGCCATCTTCTAAAAAACTCCGTCATACTTACTGATAAATATGGAGTTTTAAAATTATCTGGAAGTGTAAAACCTATCATTTTTCCAAGTCCTATAGACATTAACGAATACCCATAAAAGTCAAAATAAATTTGTAAAGAATATCCTATTATGCCTAACCAAGCGAGATTTGTCGAAATGCTTTCAATTCCAATCATTAAAATATCATTCCATATCCCCCCTATTCTATTTGCTAATAATACTTTAAATCCTAAACCAACAATAAAATATTTAAAACCTATAAAAACATTTTTTAAACATTTTTTTCTTTTGTCCAATTGTTCATTTATATAATTATAACTTACTATTGGTCCTGATAGCAATTGTGGAAACATGAATACATACATTGCATATTTTATAAGAGAGTTTTCCGATTTTATTTTTCTAATATATATATCTACTAAATACGATATCGATTGGAATGTATAAAAACTTATTCCTAATGGCAGCAATAAATTTAATTTTTCGATTTTTATATTAACTGTATTTTGTATTATTGAGATTATAAAATCTATATATTTGAATAATATTAGCCAAGATAGATTATATATAATTCCAAATATTAATAGCTTTTTATTTTTAGATTGACCTAATTTTTTACCTATTAGAAAATTTATTAAAGTAGTTAATATTAACAGAAAAATATAATGAGGATGGTTCCATGTTCCTGCTACATAAAACGATATACTTCCTATTAATATAATATAATTTTTATATTTTTCGGGAATAATAAAATATAAAAATAAAAAAAATGGTAAAAAAATAAATATAAATTCTATGCTACTAAATATCATTATATAATTCCGCCTCTTCTTTTTTGTTTCTATTTTCTAGATGATTTTAAATATAAATAAGTGACCCAAAAAATATATATTTTTTTAATTTGATTTTTATAATTTATAAAAAATCACTCTACATTGTTTATATAGAGTGATTTTATTTTACATATTTAATTATTTATAACGATGCAAATTACTTTTCTAAATTTTATAATACTCTTCATTTTCATATTGTAATTTATACTAATCATTATCTCTAATTATTCTACACGGATTTCCATAAGCTATTTTATTATCTGGTATATCTTTTGTAACTACACTTCCTGCACCTATTATAACATTATCTCCTATTGTTACACCTGGAAGTACAATAACATTACCACCAATCCATACATTATTTCCAACTGTAATCGGCTTTGCATATTCTAACCCTTTATTTCTTATTTCATAATCTAAAGGATGTCCTGCTGTATAAAATCCACAGTTTGGTGCTATAAACACATTATTGCCGAATTTTACTTTATTTGCATCTAGTATAATCAAATTATGATTTGAGTAAAAATTTTCTCCAATTTCTATATTATAGCCATAATCGCACATAAATGGTTGTTCGATAAAAAAATTATCCTTGTATTTTCCTAAAATTTCTTTCATTAATTTTGTTCTATCTTCTATATTAGATGGCTTTATATTGTTATATTCAAAACATTTATCTTTTACATTCATTCTTTCCTTTATAAGTTCTTCATCATAATTAGCATTATATAGTTTTCCTGCTAACATTTTTTCTTTTTCAAACATAAATTCTTTCCTCCAATGATAACAACAAATTACTATTTGTCTTTTTTTATATCATAAAAGCAGATAATTATCAACCAACCATCTGTCCCCCAAATTTTTACAATATTTTAAATTATATTCTTCTATAATTTATATATTTAATTTCCATCACTAGACATAAAATATGTAGCAATAGGAATTTCGTTATTAATAGTATTTTTGTCTAGTCTTATTTTTATAATACTTAAATCTGCATTTTTTAATTGTTCTATCTTATTCCTTCCGCTTTTACGCTCTATTACTGTATTAGGATTTATTTCTACTTTCATTTCAAATTTTCCACCATCTACATTATAATCAGGTAGTAAATCTTCAAAAGTTATAGTTAATATTGCTTTATTACTATTTATTATTTCTATATTCGTACCTATTGGAGAAACTGTTAAATAAGGTGAACCTTCTAATGTTAAGTTTTTAATCAATTCTTTTCTTAACGCTTCTCCCTTTATGTTACTTAATATGCTAATTGCCTTTGATTTTTTATATGTATATGTATCTATGTAATATCCAATTTTCATCTCATCATAATATACTTTTTCATTTGTTCTTCCATTTATAAAATTCAAAGAACTATTTACATCAATAGAATATATTTTATTATCTAATTTATTTTCAAAAACAATACTATTAGAATCTATATTAGTTATAATTCCATTATAACTTTTTTCTTCTATGTTATTAGTAATATTTTCAGGAATATTATTAATTTCTGCTGTTCCTTGTATTTGATTATCTGATTTTGTATTTTCTCTACTAACAACATTTCCATTTTCATCATAGTATGTGGTCGTTTCAACATCATATTTGTTTCCAAATTTATTTTCTATCGGATCAAATCCACCTTTACCATAGTCTTCTTCTATTCTTTTTTGATTTCCGACTACAAATATGTTTTTATAATCATAATAAGACACATATGTTCTTAAAAATCCATTTACATATGCTACATAATTCTTTCCATCTTTTCTGACAATATGTTCAGGCATATAACTAAATGCTCCTAAAAAGAAAATTGCTGGAGTTGATAGTAACAATAAAATAATAACTATTCCTATTAAAACATTTCTCAAAACATTTTCCTTTATTTTTAAGACTAATTGTATTATACCAGCAACAAAACCACCTATAATTATTATAGCGGATACTATATATATCCATTCTCTAAACATTAATTTAAATGAAGATAATATAAAATATAACGTAACAATTATTAGCGTATAAATTATAGTATCTAACAATATAATTTTAGGAATATATTTTTTTATTTTTTCCATTATTCTATCTCCTTGTAACTTTATATTTTTTAGTAAAACAATAAATTGTATTTTTAAATAACTTTATTATTTTGAAAAAATTCTAACTCTTTTTCATATGTATTGCAAGTATATGGAATCTCTATTAAAGTTATATTGTTTTTCTTTGCATATTCATATTTTCTTTTATCATTTCTTACCTGGTATTTAAACTGTGATTTTCCACCAAATTCTTTAACTGGTTCATAATGTTGCTTTCCTTGACATTCAATAAGAAATTTTATACTACCATCTGTATTAAATATTGCAAAATCATATTTTAACAAATTTTTAGTTCCCATCAAATCTGGAAATGATACTTCTACTTTGTAATTTATATTATATTTTTTAAAAATGTCTACTGTTCTCCATTGAAAAGATGAAATTTTGTGGCAATTACAATATGCAGTACTATAATAACCTTTGTCTGCATTTCTTCCATGATCATCACTTTTTATTTCAAAATCTATCGATTTAAAAATATATTCTTTTTTGCATAAATAACACTGACATTTATATTTTTTACATATTTTTATATGTTTAATTCTCTTGTTTTGCTTTTTTTCTATCCATGACATTTCTTCATATTTTTCATCTATACATTCTAATATTTTTAATGACTCATGAATAGTATTAGTATAATCTGTATTGAAATTTTTAGTTTTGTCATAAACTATATCTGTAAAACAATCTTCACCACAATATCTGCGTTTTTTTGATAGTAAAATTTCTTTACTTAAAAGATACTCCTTGCCACATTGACATTTGCATAAATATTTCTCTGTCATTTTATAATCTTGTGGTAAATTCTCATCCATATTTTTTTGTTTAATAGCTATTCGTTTTTCTACATTTCTTTTAACTAAGTCATCAGTAATCTGTTTTATGGGATAATAATCATCATCTCCAATTATCGTAAAACATCCAATCTTAGAACCTATTGATAATTTACTTTCTTCTTTTATCATTTCTATTCTCCTATACAGATTTTTATAGTTTCAACTTTTAAAAGCTAACTATTTATCTAATAATTATTGAATTAATTTTCAACAACTTCTATTGATTGCAATTTCATGTTATCAAAATCAACATTTTCATCTTTATATGTAACTTTTACTCTTTTACCTTTTTTCAAATCACCAATAACTTTAGTGTCATCTTCAATATACGCTTTTACTGCAAATGGAAAATTATAACCAGTATCTGAATGAGTATCATCTTCCATACTATATTTTAAATATAAGTATCCAGACTCTATATAAGCATCTCCTATTGTTATAACTGATGGATAAGCTCTGTTTCCTTTTAATGCATCTTGTACCATTTTATTATAGTCATTTGATTTTAAAACAACAATTGCATTATTTTTAGTGTCAAAATCATTATCTCCCATACTATATCCTTTTTTTCTTAAATCTCCTGTACATATTAACAAATCCCCTTCTTGTATATAGCTGGTATTATACTTTTCTAATGTCAAATAGTCTATACAAGTTTGGTTATTATCTTTAATATTTGCTCTTGTATATTCTTCCATTTCTAATCCAAATTCTCCAAAATGTTGTCCATTAAATATATAAATATATCCGTTATGATTTAATTCTACTCTTCCTTGAATAACCGTATCTTTAATTGTTTCTGTAACTTCGTTTACTCTAGAAGCATCATATATAATATTTCCTTCTTTACTATATAAAATTAAATTGTTTGTTTCATTATCAGTTTTCTTTTTATTATTTAAAAGTAAAACTCCAATAATTATAATTAAAATAATAAAACAAAAAATAATTACTAATTTCTTTTTCATATAATCAACTCCAACTTTCTATTTTTCTGCAATTATAATACCATAAAAGTATTATATACTCTCTTTTTGAATACCTTCTTCTATGTTATTGTTTATTTTAAAACTATAATGCAATAATATCGGTGTTATAAGTGTTACAAGCATAACAGTAATAATAACTATTGAAAATACTTCTTCGTTTATCAAACCTATTTTTTTCGCTTCATCTGCTATTATAAGTGCAACTTCCCCTCTTGTTGCCATTCCTATACCAATTTGAATAGCTTTTTCTTTTGAATAACCACATATCCTTGCACCTAATCCATTTCCAATTATTTTACTAATTATTGTAACTGCTGTAAATATTATAATAAATATCCATACTTGTTTGCTAAAACTCAATGTTGTTAATTTTAATCCTACACTCGCAAAAAATATCGGAGAAAATATCATATGTACTACTAAATCGATTTTTCCTTTTACTTTTCTTCCTTTTTCAGTGTTTCCTATAACTAATCCAGCTATATAAGCTCCAATTATTCCACTAACACCCAATCTTTCTGCAATATATGCTAATATTAATGCAAATGCTATTGAATATGTAGGCATTTGTTCTGTTTTCGTATCTTTTTCTTCAATTTTTTCAAACATTTTAAATAATAATAATCCTAAAATTACAGCTATTCCAAAGAATAATATTATTTTTAATACCATTAACGCAAATGTTGTAAAGTGCAAATTTCCACTATTCATAATAATTGTCAAAAATAATATTCCTAGTATATCATCAACAACACCTGCACCCAATATTGCTAGTCCAACACTTGATTTAATTTTTTTCATCTCTATTAAAGTTTCTACAGTTATACTAACTGAAGTCGACGTAATTACTGCACCAAAAAACAAGTTTGTTTTTAAATCTTGTATATATATTAAACTAAATATTGTTCCTAGTATTAATGGTACAACAACTCCTATTGCAGCTATTATTACATATTTATTACTATTTGATATAAATTTTTTTATACTTGTTTCCATTCCTGCCAAAAACATTATTAGTATTATACCAAATTTTGATAACGCTTCTAATATTGTACTATTTTGTACAACATTCAACATTGCTGGTCCTAGTACTATTCCTGCTATTAATCCACCTAATACTTTTGGCATTTTTATTTTTTGTGTTATCATTGTAAAAATCTTTACAACTAATATTATTAAGCCTATATCTAATAAATATTTGAACTCCATTTTAACCCCTTCTCTTTTTCATTTGTTTTATAGATTTTATTTATCATTTTATACTTTTTCATTGCTTATATTTAGTATAATCCAATATAAATATCTATTCTGCCTTTATTTAATTTTGTATATTATATCATTTTATTAACAAAAAATATATATTTACTGTCCAAAAAATTATATTATATTACTATTTTGATTTTTTTCGACAAATTTTGACATATTATTTTGTAAAAACGTGGTATGATATAAATGGATTGGAGTTGATTATAATGGAATCTAAAATTATTTATCTAATTATGAAAAATACTGCAAAATTAGAAAAACTAATTGAAACAAATGCTCCTTACGAAAAAATTTTAAAACAAAGTAAAAAGTTAGACAAATACATAATGATACAAATGAAAAATATAAATAGGAGTTAGTTTTAAACTAGCTCCTTAAAATATCTATATCTAATCTCCTAATATTTTGATTTTTTAATTTTACTTCTACTACCATTTCTATCTCCTCTTAACTGCAATTAATAATTCATTTATCTGTACTCTTCTTCTAGCTTCATTATATGTAAATTCTTGATCTTGAAAATATACAATATAATTCATGTTATTTAATTTGTTTTCAGCTAATTTTAAGAAATCTTTTTCTTCTTCATCTTTTACACCTTTTTTTACTCTTACTTCATAAAAAGTAAAACGTAAAAAATTTTCATCAATTGATAACTTTTCTTCAATTAATTCATCTATAATTGAAATTAATTTCTTGTTTGTTAAATCATTCATTTTTATCACCTCAAAGAATCTAATATATAATATCACAAAATACTAAAAAATCATAGTATTATTACAATAAAATTACAATTTTTTTATATTTATTGACAAAAAATTTTTTCTTTGATAAATTATTTTCAATACAAAAGATAGAAAAATATTAAAAGGAGGGATTGTCATGAATAAAGCTGAATTAGTTGCTGCAATTTCAGAAAAAACAGGTACATCTAAAAAATCTACTGAAACATCTTTAAATGCTTTCGTTGAGATAGTTACTGAAGCACTAAAAAAAGATGAAAAAGTTCAATTAGTTGGATTTGGTTCTTTTGAAGTAAGAAAAAGAGCTGCTAGAAAAGGTAGAAATCCACAAACTAAAGAAGAAATTAAAATACCTGCATCAAAAGCTCCAGTATTTAAAGCTGGAAAAGCCTTAAAAGATATAGTAAATAAATAAGCAAAAAGGACAGATTTATATTTCTGTCCTTTAATTGTTTTTATATTTAATTATATTTTACTATAACATTCATCCAATATTTTATCTTTCTCACTCTCTGTTAAAGTTCTATTTAGTTCGTTTTGTTTTTCTGAAATTTCTCTACTGGACATTTCAATTAAAGCCTCAATCTTTGGTGCTAATAGTTCTCCAACCTTCTTTTCCTTTTTTTCGTAATAACTTTCATAAATCAAAATTGTTAATGCTACTGCAAAAATAAATGTTAAAATAATATTACCCATTTTCATCATCCTTTCATCTTTTTCTTTATTATAAAATTTCAAAAGATAAGATTTCAATTTGAGAAAAAATTTTAGTTAATTTTATCTATTATTTCGATAGGATATTTGCAAATCAGGACTTCTTTTGTTGTATTTATCAATTTTTTATCATAATTATCATTTTCTAATACAATAATTATTTTATCTGCTCTAGAATAATCCATAAGTTTTTTAAAAACAGTTTCTTGTTCTATCTTTCTAACAACTGCAATATCACAAGTATTATTTTCCAATGTTATTGTATTAAAAATAACAGGAAAATTTCTGCTATAATCAAAATTTTTAATTTCATCTTTTATTATCTTAATTACATCAAGGGCAACAGCAGTTCTAACATCAACTTTCTTCATTTTATGGTGTAATAAATTTGTTTTTAAATCTCTTACAATGAAATTAGATGATATTAAGTAATTTATATCTTGTATAGTACATCCTGTAAAAAATATTAACTGTTCTTGACTGCAACTTTTAAATTTACTTAAAAATTGCATTACATTATTTTGATTTTTAGTCATTTGCTTTCTCCCTCCTTACTATTTTTAGTAAAGAGCTATATATTTTTCTTTTTTCTGACATTATTTTTTTAACTTTAACAATAATTGTATCGCCAGGTAGTGGTGGTATTTCAAGCCATACAGGAAGTGTTGCCATTGTATCTATTCCCTGACCTAATGTTGCAAATACTCCGATTATCAGAAAATCCAGTAACTTTAGCTAAATATTCTCCTCCTTCAGTAAAACTTTTTCTGATATTTTTATATGGATCTTCCTTTGTTTCTCTATGAGATATTTTTAATATTCTTTTTTCTGAGTCTATTTCTTTAATCTTTACTTTTATTTTGTCTCCAACTTGATATAAGCTGTTTAAATTTGCAACATATCCATATTCCAAATCTGAAATCTTTAATTTTACATCCATTCCTAAACATTCTGCTATTATGTATTTATTCCAAACTGAAATCACTTTTGCATATACAACATCTCCTGTTTCGTACTTTTTTAGCTGAATACTTTTTATTCTTTCCATTGCCTTTTTTCTTGATGCAACTGCTGTATTAGTCAATTTATCTGATTCCAAAATAATAAATTTTATTTCTGAACCAATGAGATTTCTAATATTTTTCTTATCGTCTTTATCCAGTCCAAGCTCTCTTCCTGGTATTAAAACTTTTATATTTTTAAAGTTTACAACTATACAGTTTATAGTATCTTCATATATTTTCCCATCATCATGTGTTAATTTTACTTTTTCACTTTCTATTGCTATTGCCTTACCTGTTAAAATTTTATTTTGCTCTTCAGATGTATTAATATTTTGCCATGCTATTTGTTTTTCTAATTCTTCAATCAATTTGTCTTCCTCCTTCCTTTCAAAAATTCTTCAAATGTTGGTAATTTCTTTGGTTCTTCTTTTTCTTCAATAGAAACAAGATTATAAGTTGTTTTTGGCTTATAATTTTCTATTGATATTGGATTTATATCTTTACCTAGTCTATATTCCCAATATCTTAATTTCTTGCATTTAAAAGGTTTTTGACCTCTTATAATTACAATTTGTTCATCATTGTTCATTCTTATTATTTCATCTGGATTTAATAAATTTCTTTTTACAAGTGATGTTGATTCCATTCCGTAATCTAATTTACCATCAAATTCAGCTTCTTTTCTTATCGAACTACTTTCAACTGTTGCAACACCGTAATGTCTCTGAAATATATTGTGCAGTAAGTAAATCGTTTGTTCCCATTATAACTTTAATATCACAGTTTCCAATTAGACCTTGCCAAACATCATCCGGATATAAAGCTTTTAGCCCAGCAATATGCTGACATACAATTACAGCTGAAATTGATCTCGAACGAATTGTAGAAAGCTTTTGTTGGAAATCAGGAATTTGACCAATATTTGCAAACTCATCTAAAAAAATACACAAATGTCTTTTTAATTTTTTATCTTCATTTCTGTCGGCTTGTCTTATTGTTTTTATAAAAAGGAACGAAAAAAATAAGCTATTTAAAAAGCTCATTGTCATATCCATATCACTCATAATACAATATATAATCATTTTTTTATCATTTAAATCTGTAAAATCAATATCGTTTCTTTCAGTTATTGATGCTATTTCATTTAATTGGAATATTTGAAGTTTGGTTGCAAGACCTGTAATTGTACTTTGTTTTATAGTATCTGAAGCCTGTGCATAAATATTATATGCAATTTTTGTTATTCCTTTTGAATGACTAAACACTTCATCAATCTTTTTTATATCTCCAGATGCTAATATTGAATTCAAATATCTCATATTTTTTTTACTTTCATCTTCTACTTCAAATTTTATATGTAAAAGTAAAGCTTTTAATAAATTTTCTTGTGTATTTTGCCAAAATTCTTCTCCTTTTTTACCTGCATTTTGTGTTGTACTTACTACAACTTGGGCAAAAACTTGGGCATCTATCTCTTTTTCTATGAATCTAAATATATCTATTCCATCAGAATGTTCTGGATTTACTAAATTAAAAACCTTAACATCATATCCTTCTTTTTCAAAAATTTTACTTGTAACTCCAAATAATTCACCTTTTGGATCTGTACAAACAACATTTTTTCCTTGTATTGCAAGTGTTTCTAATTCTTTTCTTACATATTCTTTTTCTTGATTTGCAATTTTAAGAGCATTGGGAATAATATAACTTGTAGATTTACCGAGAGCCTGATGCACCCCATATCATTACATTCCTATTTAATGACTTACAATCATCTGGAAGTGTTATTATTTCATCACTATCCAATGTTTTACCTAATAAAATCCCTGGCGTTTTTTCTTCATCACCTAATTTTAGTATTTTCACTTCTTCAGCAGTTGTAAAATTTGCTGTTCCATGTGTTCCATTTTTTTGTTTAAAATCAATACCCTCCTTTTCAGTTTTCATTTGTTTCCTAGTAAATAATACATTAAATATAAAAAAAACGAAAATTAGGGCAATTATGACGCAAATAAGGCATATTATTTTATTGGTACAAACTGTTAATATACAATCATAAAAATTATGGATATCATTTATTACATATTTTTTATAAAAACATTTTCCAAGTAAGCTTATATATCCATTTATCATTGGTATAAATAATCTTATAAATAAAAATACTATAAGAATATATATTAAAATATTCTTATTTAACAACTTCTTTATATCTTTATATTTCACAAACTCCTCCTAATAAATTTTTGTCAAATATTTTTATATTGCAGTCGCTACATAATATTTCCTGTAATTTATTTTTATTTTCTTCTAATGTTAATATGTCAATTTTACGTTTAGTATTTGTATTTTCTTTATAGAACCAGTTAATCTTCTCTATTTTTTCAGTATTTATAAAAGGCATATATATTATATATGTTCCGTCTTCTAATAAATAGTCAGCTTTATCCCAGTCACTAATTAAAATTTCTTTTTCATATATAAATTCTAATAAATCGTGAGTGTTTGTTTTTAGTAGTTTTTTTATTATTTCTTTATTTTCAGTTGTATTTTTTATTACATATGTATTTTTCTTTCCAAATGATAAATTAGAATATCTTTTATTAATTACATCAAAATTTTCAACAAATATTATAATATTATCATAATTTACACTCTTATTTACATCAAATAATAATTGTTTTATATATATATGTTCTTTTTTATCAGAAATATAATAAGTAAGATATTCTTTATTTTCAATAATAAGCTTTCCAATATACCTTCTTGCTGTTTCAGTGAATTTATCTTTTTCTTTTATATCCCAACTAGGAATAAATTTAATAACTGAATCAATACTTAATGTTGCAATACTTGCAATATGTTTTAATCTTTCCATATATGATTCATTTTTAATATTTTTTATATAATTTGAGCCAACTTCTCCTAAAACTTTTCTTCCTCTTTTATCAATTGTAATATAGCTTTTGTATTTTTTAACATATTCTTTATCTATTAATTTATTAACTCTTTGCCTATAATATCTTTTTGTTTTATAAATCAAACTTGCATCTTCTACTTTTAACAATTTGTATTTTGACAAAAATTTTAATACTTCAAAATCATCTTCACTCATATTATTTTTTTCTTGCACATACTTCCTCCTTTTTTTCTGTTCAAGCCACAGTTTTTTCAACGGTGTCTTAAACTATTGAAAAAATTGAAAAGTTTTTGTTTGATTTTCAGGCTTTTAAATATCTTTTTTTATAAAAAAATTTTATATGAATTTTTAATAAAAATTTCATAGTTTCTAAAACATTTTTTGTACTTTTTCAATCCAACCTGTTATATATTCTCCATTCATTACAAACACTTCGGTAAAAGGCTTTTTAGTATCATTTTTACCTTGTGCCAAATAAAACATATTATTTATGTTGTCATCTTTGATAATATTTTGTAATACCAATGCATCTATAATAGGCTTAACATATTTATTATCTATATCCATATTGCATTGTTTCTCATGTACTATAATTAGTACAAATGTTAAATTATCTTTAAATAGTCCACTATATTTTTTTACACATTCTGCTGTGCTTATCATAATATTTTTATATGCATAATTGCTAATATTTTTAAATTTTGGTAATGTTTCAGGAATATATATCTTCAAAATGTCATTTACTAATGTTGCTTTATATGAATTGTTAATATAATTAATTTTTTCGTTTTCATTCATTTTCTCTTTATTATTAATCTTTATTTTATTAAATATTTCATATCTTATTTTTTCTAAATCTCGCAAATACTTTTCAATATCTTTATTTTCTAATATATCTTTGTTATTTATTATAAAATCTGTCTGTTTCTTTAGTTGCTCTAATTCTGGTAATATAATTTGTTGCACTTTTTCCTCCTTGTTTTTTATAATTTAATTTAAAAGAAGATACAAAAAGTATTTTCTTAATGTACCTTCCTTTATAAATTTCTAATCATTTTCTGTTTTATCATATTTATCTGATATTAATTGTAGTATTTGTTCTCTTGTCTTGTTATCTATAGGATATGTACTATTTCTTCTGGTCTTTTTCATCTTTGGATTTAATGGCATATAAATATATCTTCCTTTTTCTCCATCGTGTAATTCAATTCCATCTATTATTAATGAATTTTGTATTAGAATACTTGCATATCCTAAAAAATTCCCTTTATTTATTTTTTTTATTCTAACTTCATTTATTTCTAACATATAAATTTCCTCCTTCTAATAATCTAACCCCGTTTTTGGTAGTTCTTTATCTTTTGCAGGTGTTTTTGTATAAACAACTGTATGAGCATCATCCTTTGCTTCTAGTTTTGTATTTTGATATGTTGCTGTTACATAAGTTCTATTTACAAAAATTTTATTATTTTGAACATTATCATTTACCTTTGCTAATAACTTTGGTGCTTCTACTTGTGTAAATCCTTGTTTTACTTTTCCAAAGCAAATTCTATACTCTTTTACATATTCACTATCTTCAAGTCCTAATGATGTAAAATCAATAGTATTATTTTTAGTTGTACTATATTCTCCAATATCTTTCCAATTTGTATTTTTATTTGTTATATATTGAACTTTATATGTAAGTTCTTCATTCCATGTTCCTGTTTGTAAGCTTTGAGCTGTTACTTGTCTTGGCAATTTATCTCCCCATATAAAATTATTTACATCTGTATTTGAGAAGTTACCTATTTTATTAAAATCATAAGTAATTATCTCTCCTTTTTGAGCTTCTGTTGGACCTTCTTTTTCAACATCAACAACTAAATTTACATTATCATTTTTAATTTCTAATTCTATTGTTTGTCCATTTCTCTCAAATTTGAATTCAACTAAATCTGTATTTATTACATAATATGGATCAGTTGAAATTTCTTTTAAATAATATGTTTTACCTGTTTCTAGATATTTATATATGAAGTCTTGGTTACTTTTTACATTTAAAGTATCAATATATTTTTGGTTTTCATCTAATAATTCAAATGTAGCATTGATTTTTGTTCCTGCATCTAAATTAGTGTACTGATTATATTCTTTAGTTACCTTTTTAATTTTTAAAATATTTTCATAAACTTTAACTGGTACATCATCTTTATCTTCCACTTTAGCTTTTAAATATGTTCCATTAACTTTAACGTTATTTATAAATTTAGATTTATCTAAAAGACCTTCTTCAACTTTTGTTACAACTTTCATTTTTGAATTATTTGAAAATCCAATCTTTACTGTTCCAAAATTCAAACTATAAGATGTTATATATTCTCCATTTTCTAATTTAATATTTGTAAAATCAATTTTATTGTTTGTTTTTGTACTTAATCTTTCTTGTAATTTTATATTAGATTTTTTATTTGTATTATAGGTTATAGAATATTTTAAATCTTCATTATATGTTCCAGTCTCTAAATTTTGTATTCTTACTTCTTTTGGTAAATCATCAGTCAATGTAAATTCATTTAGCTTAACATTTGATAAATTTTTTATATTATCTATTTCATAATTTACAATTTCTTTTCCTTGTGCTTCATTTTTATCTGCATCTTTATCAACATTTACTTTTATATCAACAGGTGTATTTTCTACTGTCACTTCCTTTTTATCACCATCAAAATCAAGTTTTACTTCAAATTCAGTATCTTTTCCCTTTAAATAATAATCTGGTGCTAATTTTTCAGAGATAATATATTCTCCTAAACTTAATCCTGATAATTTAAATTTTCCATATTCATCTGTTGTCATTTCTTTTACAAATTTTCCATCTTTTGATTTTACTGTAAACACAGCACCTTTTAATCCTGTTCCTTTTTTATCACCTGTAATTGTACTATCTACACTCGTTACTTTTGTAAGTTCAATATTTCCTGTTGGATTATAACTCATACTACCTCTTGCATTACTTAAAACAAATGGGTCTGCTGTTAATACATAGTTTTGTAAATTTGAGTTAGGAGCTTTTCCAAAAAGAATTGGAAATGTTTCAGCTTGTCCACTAATACTAAATTGAATATTTATTTCACTTTTAATATTTTTTCTAGGTACTAATACTTTAAAATATTCTCCTTTATTAAATGTTGTTTTAGAATTATTATTTTCGTCAGTTACTTTTGTTCCTTCTGGTGCTGATTGACCATTTAATATAACTTTTATATCTTTCATATTTACTTGTGAATTTACTACAAAGGTTTGAGAAACATAGTTTTTATCTTTATTATCCACTCCTGCATTTGTTATTGCATTAGTTGTTATAACAGGATCTTGATAAGTTTGTGTTCCATTTCTACCTATATTTGCAAGTTCTCTTACCTTATTTGCCATTCTGTTTCCAACTTCAGTTGCTCCAAAATATCTGCTTGTATCTCTTCCATCTAACACACTATAAACAGCTTGCTTTGTTACAGCAAATGCTTGATAATCATTATCTAGTCCCATTTCAGCTGCTGATTTATAAGGGAACCCATTTAGTAACACTCTCCAAACTGCTTGATTATTTGCAACTTGACTCATATCTTGTACTTCTACTCCATATGAATCATTATCATCTACACCATGTAAATTAACATTTAGACAATATGCTGGATATTGTTTTCCATTTTCATTATATACAACATAATGTGTTAAAACTACAACTGTTACTCCTTGAGAATTTGTGTATTTTAAATCATTACCACATTCTCCTAATGAAACTAAATCTTTCGTTTCTCCAACTTGTGCTGCAAACACACCTCCAAATTGGCTTACTATCATAAATAATAATAAAATTGAACTCATTATTTTCTGACTAATTTTTCTTTTCATATCTTTTTATTTCTCCTTCCATAATAAAAAAGCATAGCAAAGTAGCTAATGCCTTTTTATAAATTTATAATATTATTCTATATCTATATAATATCTAGTTTCTGTTGCAAATCCTGTTTTTTTATAATCAACAGCATATACTAAAAATGTAACAGGAAATACATTTAAACCCTTTCCTTCAACTTGCTTATAATTATATGGGAACATATAATTTTGTCCAAGTAGGCTTCTACTAACCTTTATACTGTATAATTTTTTTCATCTGTTCCCCATAAATCAGGGTTTTTCTTTGCTATTTCATTAATATCATTTATTAACTTTTTAGTTGCAGTATCATTATAGATATATTCTTCTGTAATTTTTCTTCTTTATTTTTTTCTTCAGTATTATTAGATTGTGTCTTTTGTATTTCTTCAGTTTTTACTTTTTCCTGTGTTTCTTTATTATTTATAGGAGTATCTTTTGTTCCTACATTACTTTCTGGTTTTTGCTCTTTCTTTGTTTGCACAACCTGATTTTTATTTCCTTCATTTTTAGAATTATCAATTTGTTCTACAGTTTTTTCATTTTTAGATTCATTTTCCTTAATATTAACTCTTTGTTCTACATTATTTTCTTGTTGATTGTTTTCTAATTTTTCTTGAATATTTTCTTGTACCTCAGTATTTTCTTTGACCTCTTTAATTATAGTATTAGCAACTTGATTTTCATCTTTACTTGTTTCTTCTACTATATTCTCCTCTACACTATTGTCATTTTTAAAATGCTGAATCTCTTTTGTTCCACCAATTAATAATATAACAGCTGAAATAATACTAATAAATATTTTTTTATACATATAAATTCCTCCTTAAATTTTATTTTTTTAAGTATAAAATTTATATATATTAATTTTCAACTTGAGAAAAAATTTTAATTGATTTTTTCTTCTGCAATTACACATAATCTTTTTTCAGGCTGGTTTGTAATGCAGGTAACCAAAGTAATTGTATTTTTATCTTTTGTTTTGTTTTCAGTTATCGACCAATCCGTATTTTCGATTTCTTTTGTTTGGATTACTTGATAACTTCTTTCCCCTAATTTTGTCTTATATATTATTTTATCTCCGTTTACTAATTCATTAATTCTGTCAAAATAGTGCTTAACAGAATCTCCTCTATTATGGGATGCTAAGCAAACATTTCCGTCCCATATACTGCTATTATTGAAATGTCCTATACTATTTGCAAGAATTTCTTGTTCTATGCCTTCTTTAATTGGTGCTGAAAGTTCTAATTTTGGAATTTCTAATATTCCTATAACTTCATTTTCATCTTGCAAATCTATATCATCATCTGAATCAACTGTAATATCTTGAAGTACATTATTAACCATAATTAAATTATCATTATTGTCTTTTTTATTTTCATTACTAATTGTAGTAACAACAGTTGATATTACTGTTGATAAAAATATAATTCCAATCATACTACTTAAAATTATTATTTTAATTTTATTTTTTTCCATTATTGAAATCCTTTCTTATTTTTTTCTTTATTTGAATATTAAATAGTTTTCTATATATTTTAGATATATCAGCAAATGTTTTAGGATTATCTAATATATCTTTTATTTGACTTGGATAAAAATTACCAAATATCAAATCATATATTCCATTTTCTAATGCAATTTTTGTATTTTCATCTTTTTCATTATTTAATAGTAAAATTACTCTTATGTTTTTACTTCTTAATAAATACAAATATTCTCTAAAATCTTTTTCTATTGCACTACCAGCTAAAATAACAGTTTGATTTATAAATTTATCATCTTCAACAATAAAATCTGCATAGCTTACAACCATAGAACCTTTTATTTCAGCTTCTAGTATTTTATCAATTTCATTACTTCCTGTAAAAATAACTACCATTATGCTTTATCTCCTCCCTTTAAAATTATCAATGGATTTATTGTTTGTCCATCTTTTTTAACGGTAAAATGACAGTGACAACCTGTTGTTGCTCCATTTGTTGGTCTTCCATTTGCATCTTTGTATGGATTATTCGGAACATTATATACATTTTTAGGTCCAACTTTTCCTATTACTTGTCCTTTTTTTACTTCATCTCCAACTTTTACAATAAAATTTGGATCACTATGGCAATACGAAAATGAATATTCTCCTGATTCAATAGTTATTGTAAATCCTCCTGCACCACCCCAAGCTGTTTTTGTTACTTTTCCATCCGCAATTGCAATTATTTTTGTTCCTTCTGGTGCTCCTATATCTATGCCACTATGAAATGTTGATGCCCCTGATGTTGGAGCTGTTCTTTTACCATATCCACTTGTTATATCTTTAAAGCTTTTTCCAACAACGGGAAATTCTGCATCTTCTACTATTTTATTACTATTAAACATTCCATCTATAAAGTCGCCAACACTATCAAAAAATGATTGACTATCTTCTTCTGTGTATTCTTTGGTTGTATAATATTTAATTTCACTTTTTATATTGCTTTTTTCTTCGTTTTTTATTCCTATGTAGAATATATCTGTTATATAACTAACCAAAAGCAATATGATTAAAATAAAAAATATGGGAATCGCTAATTTACTTAATAATATTAATAATCCTTTTTTTATTTTTTTCTTTATTTCTTTATTTAACTTTTCTTCAATCATGTTTTATCCTGCTCCTGAATATCAACAACTGTACTATCTTCATTATCCTTATTTTTAAAATCTTCTTTTCTAGAATTATTAATATTGTGTCTATTATATTGTCGATTCGTTTTAAAATTTCTACCTTCAGCCATATACATACCTATATTCATAAATTCTTTACCCGTATTAAATGCCTTTTTCCCAGCGTTCATAATATTATGATTTGTACTACCTTTATCATTTTGTATAATATTGTCTTTACCATCATTTTTTTTACTTTCATTTATTTTCGATGTGTTCATAGGTGTAGTTTGCATTTTGTTTGTTTCCATCTTAGTTGTACTTATTGGAGTAATTTGGCTATTATCTGTATTAACATCATTTGAAACCATTCTACCTAAAAAACTTGTATTATTACTATTGTTTTGAGTATCATTTCCTTTAAATTGATAAGCTATTGTTTTAATACTATACGCCATAGCACCTGCCATACCAATACCTCTATTTGCTAATTCTTCATTATTTATTCCAGCAATTCTTGATACAAGGTTTTGTAGTGTGTTTTGCAAAGCATCTGCAATAGGCAAAATCATCATTGCCCAAAGTATAGATGTAGCCCAACCACCAGACTGAGGCAAAAATTCCATATATACTAAAAATAAAAAAGCATATATAAATTGCATAAATATATTAATCAAAATTTGTCCAAACCATATTGCTGCACCTATAGTTCTTTTATTAATCATCCACATTATTGATATAATAGGAGTAAATAAAGTAAATATTAGAATTGTAAATTGTCTAATTATAAATTTTACATTTAATTTAAAAAATAAATAAGCAAATAAGGCTATAACAATTGCAGTCGCAATTGCATTACCTGTTCTAATATTACTTATCACATTATTTCCAAGTAAGTCATTTAAACTTCCATTTGATAGGCCTACAATCATGTGAACTAAATTATTATTTAATAGCAATAAAAATTTCACAAATAATGGTGCAAGTATAATTGAAACTGTTCCAAAAAATAATCTCATTAAACTATCTTTTGCTTCACTTCTTTTTTCTATGCTATATCCACCAATAATAAATTTATAAGCAGTAATAACTACTGCAATTAGTAATAAACTTCCTGAAATTCCTGCCATTATTTTGTACCAATTCATCATTGAGTTCCATTGTTCATCAGTAAAAGGTGAAATATCACTTGAATCTTGTGCAAAAATTAATTCATCATAATTTTTAAATCCAACTCCTAATTCTTCTTTTGTAGTCAAATCAAATACTGCTTCTGCTATTCCACCGTATCATCTTTGCAATTATCTTTTCAAAAATCCCACCATCATCACTATCAATTGTCTTATTTATATCTGTTTGAGTTGATTCTTCTTTATTATCATCTGTAAAAAAGTTTGCATTTGTCTTTGGAATAAAAATGCTAAAAAAAACAAGTATAATTAAAATACTTGCAATAATTTTTTTATTAATTTTTTTCAAAATCTCTCCTCCTTTATACCTTAAGCATTTCTTTTTCTTTATCTAGAATCTCAATTACAATTGCCGAAACTTTTCCTTCCATATAGAGAAGTGCTTCACCTTTTTTTGCTTGTAGTAAAAATTCTCTTGTCCCTTTTGATAATTTAAAAAATTCAATAACTTTATCAACACTTGCTGGTGATTGTTTCATTATTATTGCTGTACCACAAGAATTAAGACTTGCTCTACCTTGAGGTGATGCTGTAAATTCTTCAGCCATTTGACTTGCTAAAACAAGTCTTACTCCTCTCTTTCTTGCTCTACGAGCTAATTGTTCAATAAAATTTGCAGTTTCTTCATATTTAAGCATAGTCCATGCTTCATCAATATAAATTGACTTTTCATCATATAAATTTGATCTTCTCATATATTTTTCAGTAATCCATGTTGTAATTACTAAACTTGCATAAAATTTAGTTACTTCATCTGTTATATTAGATAAATCAAAATCTATACAAATATCATTTATATTGATGTTACTTTGGCAATCAAACATTCCCAAACTTTTACCTCTTAAAAATCCAGTTAATATTTCTGCTAATTCTTTTGAATTTTTCTTACTTGCTAAAATTCTTTGAAAGTCAGAAAGAATTGGCATCTTCTTCTTTATTTTTCCTAACGTTAATTTATTGCCGACTTTTCCACCTTCTTTTTCAAATATGCTCTCTTTATTTGTAGTAATTCCTTTTTCTTTATATGTTTCTATTACACTTTCTTCAATATCAACTAATTCTTTAGCATTTAATGGTCTATCCATATAATTTTTCATTATTCCTGATAAAATTGCTCTTATTTCTGCAACTTTGTTAAGAATATTAATTTTTTCAATTCCATTTTCTTCTTGTTCAATATCTATATCAAAAATATTAATTCCTGCATCTACACCTTGTTTTATTGATATAACTCTACCACCTAAATTTTCTGTTCTTTTTTTATATTCACCTTCAATATCAAGAATTGCAGATTGTGTATTATTAGTAACTAATGATCTTGAAGAAAGAGTGTCCATTGTTACAGATTTTCCGGCTCCTGTTATACCTAAAATAACTATATGTGGATTTGTTAAATTTTTATCAAACGTATCTAAATATACTGGTAATCCTGTAAAATAATTTCTGCCGATTGGAACACCATTTGGACTAGATTCTGTATTAGAATTTGCAATTGGAAACATTGTTGCTAATCCACTTGATGTCACATTTCTTTCATAATCAAATATGTTTAATTCATTAAATGGCAAATTTGATTTTAATCCTTCTAATTGTCTGAAATTAAGACATCTTGCTTTAGCAGAAATTTTTGAAAATTCATTTTTCAATAAATTACTCTTTGCATTTAATTCTTCTAGATTTTGAGCATTTATTCTTAAAAGAATAGTAATAAAGAATAATTTATCATTTGCAGTTTGTACTTGCCTTCTAATTTCATCATAATCATAAATCATCTTTTCTAAAGGATGTATCAAATCAATATTACCTTTATTTTCATATGTTTGTCTTTCAGACTCTAATATAGTTACCTTTTTATTTAATTGTCTTATTACACTATCATCATTTGCAGGACGATTAATTATACTTAATGTTACATCACCTAGCATATTAAATATTCTATCTAGCCAACCTAAATATGTCTTACTTGGATATGTAGAAATTACAAAACTTCTTGTATATTTATTATCTCCTAAAACTACATAATCTCTTTTTTCATCTATGCAATCTGGTATAATAAGTTCTATTAATTCTGGTACTTTTTCAAAGATATCCTCTTCTTTTTTCTTCAATTCTCTTTTTTTTACTTTTGATATTGATATTTTTTTCTCATTTTTTCTATGCTTTACTTTCTGATTGAACATAAAAATCTAATCCTCCCTTCTTTATGATATTTCTTAACTGTTCATTAGAATTTTTATTTAATTCTCTATATATAAGTTCTATTATATCCATGTCTGATAATAATCTAGCTGTTACTTTTATGTTAGATAAGCTATACCTTAAATCATCATAGTATTCTTTTAGTTCTCGTTCTGCCTTATCATATGGTTCAAAAGAAGTTATAATAAGATAGTTTTTTCTAACATATAAATCATCTTCTTGCATAATATTATCTAAATATTCTATAATACTTTTTCCATATTCTTTAATATTGTTATTTCGTTGTTTTTCAATATTTTCTCTAATATTTTCTATTTTATCTGTAGTATCTATTTTTTCAATCGTACTGAAAAATTGAGTTTGATTTGTAAATGTTTTTGCAATCTTTTTTAAATTGTTATCAATATTATTTTGTTCTTCATCATTTAAAAGTCTATATTCTATGCTTCCTAGTTCTATAACTATAGAATGACTATTATTTATTGTTAACATTTGATTTTTTATTTCTTCAATTCCCCATATAGTTTTAATATTTTTCCTTTGTTTTTTTATATTTGTTTTTTCTTGTGTGCCTAAATTATACATTCTATTCTTTTTTCTTAAATATATTGGCAATATTATTATTAAACAAATACTAGCCAACATAAAAAATATTGTAATTACCATTTTCATTTACCTTTCTCTAAAATATATTTTTTCTTTCTGAAGAAGAAATTTAAAATATAAATAAAGTATTTATCTGCATTAGTCTCATCAATCTTTAAAAATGCAAACAATATAAACATTGTTGTAAATATTAAAAATAGAAAAGATTTAATAAAAATATTAATCATAGGTACAAAAAATATTCCGAGCATTGTTGCACCAAATATTAGATATATTGCCTGTCTGATTGATACATACCCACCAAAAACTTTTTCTTCATGTTTAAAGTTATATGGTACATTATATATTTGCATTTCTTATCCTCCAATCATTGAACCTGAACCATTAGTTGATACACTTAAAATAATTCCTGAAACAATTAACGCTAAACTTAAAAGCATAAAACCTGCTGCTACCCAAGCAAGACCTCCAATTCCTTCTGATCTTTTTTGAGGATTGTTTGCATTAACAATTAATTTTATTGCTATTATTACAATACTCACAAACATAAGAACAGAACCGTACTGGCATTGCTAATTTGATAACTGCATCTTTTACATTTTGTGTTGCTGTTTCAACTTCTTGTGTACCTATTGTTGTGGCTGCATAAGTTCTTAAATTCATTAACATTACTGATGCTGTTGTAACTAAAGATGTTAATTTTAATTTATAAAATTTGCTCTTTTTAATTTTTCCTTTTGTTTTCATCTAAAATTTTCCTCCTTTACCTGAAAAAAGCTATAATTAATGGTATAACCAGTATAAACACCTGTAATAAAATACATATTATAAAATTCTTTATACCAAATTTAATTGTTTTTTCGGATTTAATACGGCTCCCGAATTAGCCAAATAATTAAACTTGTAAAAATCAAAATTGTTAAAAATATAATTATAAAAAAAAAGTATTTTCCATCATATTTTCTAACATAAGATTCATACTAGAATTTGTTCCTAAATTATATGGTTCAATCATTTATAACCTCCATTTTAGTCAAAAAATAAAGCTATTAATTAGCTTCTAATTTTCTAATAATACTTACATAGTAATAGTCATAAAAACTTTTGATTTCATTTTCTGTATTTTTATATGTTTTTTCAAAAGATTTACAACTATCATATACATCTATAAAATTTTCTCTTTTAGATTTTTCTAATAAGTGTCTTTTGTTTTTTATGTATAATTCTTTTATTGCATAAACTATAATCTTCAGTTTATCAATATTTTCTTTTTTAAAAGTCAATAATATATCTTTTGTATAATTAAATTCTAACCTTTCTATTATTTTATAAAATTCCTGAAAATCTTCTGTATTTTGAAAATCATTTGAAATTTCCCCATTATTATTTATAACTAAATTAAATAATCTATCTATCTTATTATTTATATTATTCTCTTTAGCAATTCTGCTTATAGGGTATGTGTTTTTTTGCTTATATGGGTATGAGCAATTTTGCTTATAGGTATAGAGTTCACTTTGACTATTTCCTCGTTCTTTAATAAAAATTCTTCTTTCAATTATCTGTTTATTTTCATTTCTTATTACATCAACAGTAATAAATCCTAATTGTTGTAAATGTGAAATCCATCTAGAAATTGTCCCCGGTATTACTCCATATAAGTCAGCAAAATATTTATTACTTGCAAAACAGTATCCTTCTTTTCCCATTAGACATGTTATTTCACCATAAAATAATCTTTCTTGAAATTTCAACTCTTTACAATATCTTATACTTGCAGGGATAATTGCATAATATGAAGGTTTTTCACTTTCATTCACATTGCTATTACCTCCTTGTTATTTATTTTCAGTTCCAATCATTCTAACTAAAAAATTATAATTTTCACTGAACATTCCATCTTTTGTATCACTTTCATCATCTAAATTATCATAT
This sequence comes from uncultured Clostridium sp., assembly GCA_945865665.1. Classification (GTDB taxonomy): domain Bacteria; phylum Bacillota; class Clostridia; order TANB77; family CAG-508; genus CAG-269. The sequence goes on from CAMBEE010000001.1 coordinate 257,989, forward strand.
TCCCAAAACCACTCAATTTTTATAATTTTATTTGAGTTTTGTAATATATTTCCATTTATATCTTGTGCTAATTCATATATTGAATTATATATTTTATTATTTAATCTAAATTTTAAATTTGTTGGTTTATTAACTTCTTCTTTTACCTGCATTTGGTAAATAATGTCCTTATTTCCTCCAACTGTATTTAATTTAATATAGAATTGTCCAGACGTTCCAGGATGTATTTTAGTTGTATTTGTAGTCTTATCATATAATTCAACCTTTTTATAGTTTTCATCTCCATAATTAAAATTAAATACGTACCTATCACCAATAAATTTACATTCATAATTTAACGAATCAAATAACATTTGTCTATTTATATTTGTATTTGTTTTTGGCATTAAAAAATATAATAAAGGAAAAATGATTAATGTTAACAATAAAATAAAATATAAAATCGTGTATTTACACAATTTTAATTTGATAAAATAAATATTATTATCCTCATCAATAAATTTCAATATATAATAACCATTTTTCTTAATTTTATCGTCATTTTTTAATTCTTTTATTTTATTTAAATTATCGTCTACAAGAAAAACTTTTCCTTTAAATTTCAATGAAATATTTTTATGATATTTATTTAATTCATTATTTAATTTTGGAATTTGATTATTTAGCTTTATTTCTATATCAGTTTTTTTCACTTTCATAATTCCTTTCATTTTAATCTTGTATAGCACTTGCTTTTATAAAAACATTGCTATTTATATCATAACTATTTTCTTGATTGTTCTTATTATATTTTACATTTAACCTATATTGATGCTCTTGTTTTGTTGTGTGTCCAAGCCCTATATAGGATGTTTTCTGATTATTCAAATCTATTTTTTGGTTATCTTTGTATAGTGTTAGAGTAATTGCTTTGTCTTGAGCTGGTGTAATTTCTATCATATACTTTAAATTCACCTCATTAATATTTAAATTATCATAATTCTTTACTTTAAAATAATAATCTACTTCTTGATTAGAATTATTAACAGTTTTTTTGTCCGTATTTTCTAAGACAAAAACTGGTTCTGCAATTTCTGTTTTTGACTCGCCTAATATTTTTCCAAAAAATCTTGAATATGTACCAGTTGTTAAAATACAAGCAAGAAACAGTATTATGCATAATATTATTATTAAAAATATAATTTTCTTCTTATTTTTCATTTTTACCTCCTAGTAATATTATCCACACTGAACACTGATTACTGTTTCAGATGAATTTCCAGCGTTATCAAATACAACAATTCTTATTTTACGATAGCCTGGCTTAAACCAGAAAGAATCTGTCATAGAGCCTGTAATATTGGTTTCACCTGTCCACCCTCCATTCAAGTCGTAGTATGTTAAAACTCTGTTTATTCCAGAACCCGAATCAGAACAAGAAACTTGAATATTAACTCTGTAACCATATCCCGAAGAACGTACTTCATAATTAGGTCCACTCGTTATCCAAGCACCGTGAATTGTTGGTCTTATATCATCCACCCAATTAGCAGTGTAACTTCTATTACCTGTGCTTCCTTTTGATACTGTAACTGTTTTAGTAGCACCTGATAAACCTGTTCCTGTCCATCCTTTGAAAGAGTAACCTGTTCTAGATGGTGTAACTAAATTGAAACTTGCTGTTTCAATGTTATATGAAGTCTTTTGACCTGAAATTGAGCCACCATTTGCATTATAAGAAATAGTGTAATTTATTACAGACCAATTAGCAGTATATGTTTTATTCCCAGTATTTCCTTTTGAAATTGTAACCGTTTTAGTTTCGCTTGATAAGCCTGTTCCTGTCCAACCTGTAAATGTATAACCGTTTCGTGTTGGAGTTGGTAATGTGAAATCGTTACTTTCAATGTTGTATGAAGTTTTTTGACCTGAAATTGAGCCACCATTTAAGTTATATGAAATATTATAATTTGTTGGCGTCCAGTTAGCAGTATAACTTCTATTGCCAGTACTTCCCTTTTTAATTGTAACATTCTTTGTTGCACTAGATAATCCTGTTCCAGTCCATCCAACAAAATCATAACCTGCCTTTGTTGGGGTTGGTAATGTAAAGTTTTCTGATTCAACAGTGTAATTTTTGTTTTGACCTGTTAAGTTACCACCATTTAATGTATAAGAAATACTATAAGAAGTTGTTTTGAAACTTAAACTTATCGTTGTACTATTGTTTATAGTTCCTTTTAGTGAATTTATATCTGTTTCCAGAATATACCCTTCATTTACTTTAATATTTTTTATTTCATATGTTGTTCCAATAGTCATTTTTCTGTTAAAACTAGAAATTGAAGTTGAAACTTTTTTTCCATCTAAATATAAATCTAATGTTCCATATCTATTAAAATTATTAATTATAAAATCACAAGTCTTTATATTTATAGTGGTAAATTCAGTTTTTTCGCTTTCTACTACATATCTACCGAAAACAACAGAACAGCTTGAAATTATTATAAGAATAATTAGAATAATAAACTTTGTTTTAGTTTTTATATTCATAATTTTAAGCCTCCTTACTATATTTTTAAAAAGCAAAAAGATAATAAAAAAAATACTAATAGAATAATTGCTACTTGGCTTTTTCTATTTAGTATAATTATTACCTTGCCTTTTATATTTTCTAATTGTATAGTTTTATCATCTTCTGAGTTATTATTATCACCTTTTGTTTTAAAAGAATTATTATTTTTTTCTATAATTCTGTGTGTTATAAGGTAATTGCTATCTTCAGCATATGTTACAATATCACCTTGCTTATAATTGTTATATTTTTTTATTAGTATAACATCACCTTTTTTCAATGTTGGATACATACTATTAGATCTTACAATTAAAAGTCTTATAGGTAACTTCTCACAAATTACATTTCTATTTCTAATAGCACATACTGATAAAATAATAATAACTATAATAATTAATATACCTAAATTTTTCTTCATATTTCACCTTTTATCCTTGTGGATTTACTTGTGTTCCAGTTACTTTTATATCAAAAGAAAAATCTTTTCCAGAATCATTTGTGTCTATTTTATCATTATTTGCTTTTTCTTCTGCTGTTGTACCAGTTTGATAATCCCAAGACCATTTAATAGTTAAAGTTTTGGTTCTTGCATCATTTAATGCAATCCTTCCTTTTAATACATCTTCCAAACCTTTTAATGTATCAGATGTTTTATCGCCATATGTGAATTTCATATTGATTGGCTTATTTACTAAATTATCAAATGTAACAGCATAGTCTATTGCTACATCTGCTCCAGTTGCATCTAAAATTATATCAAAACTTCCATTTGTTCCAGGTGCAATTGTTTTGTTTTTCAAAATATTTGTATTATATACATTATTTAATTGTATTTTTTCCATCACTGTTGATGTGTTATTTGCTCTGAAAGACCATCTTGCTATTTCTGCATTTCCTTCTCCATCAATTTTTGTAAAATATTTTGAATATGTATTTCCTCCAACAACGCCTATTGTTGCGACAGATAATAGTATAGCACTATATGCTACACCTTTTTTTAATTTTTCTTTAATGTTTTCATTCATATTTTAATTCACCTTTCCTTTCAATTCTTTTAAAAAAATTTAATCACAGCATAGGCATCACCTCCTTAAATAAAAACTAAAATAAAAAAATACACATTTGGTTTTTACCAAACGCATATTTTTCAATGGTTTTCAGTTCTTGAAAATTGAACATACTGGGACACCAGTATGTACTACAGAAATGATTGCATTTTCACGAGCATATACATATTTTCAGCAAATTAATACTGAACTTTTAGGATTAAGTATTGACAGCAACCCATCTCATTTAGCTTGGATGTATGATATCTATTGTAAAACCGGAATACAACTTCCATTTCCAATTGTTGCAGATAGAAATGGTCAAATTGCAAGAAAATATGGCATGATTTCTAATGATGTAAGCACAACAGAAACTGTTAGAAATGTATTTATAATTGATGATAAAGGAATTGTTAGAACAATTTTTATTTATCCTTTAAATGTTGGTAGATTTGTACCTGAAATTATAAGAACTGTTCAGGCTTTACAAATGACCGACTGCAGTAAAAGTTCTACTGCTGCTAATTGGATGCCCGGGCAACCAGTTATTATCCCTGCGCCAAAGACTTTTGAAAAACTTCAGGAAAGACAAAATTATATTAAAGAAAATCAAAACGGAATTAGCTGGTATTTAAGTTTTAAAGAACCACCTGAAATTTGTGAGCATACTTCTAATGATGATACAGAAAAATGTTAACTGTTTTATTTTTAAATGAAAAACATCTCTATATTAAGTTATTTTCTAAATAATAGAGATGTTTTATCAATTAATATTCGTCTTTTAAAAACTCAATATATTCCTCTAAGCAATAACCTTTTTCTTTTATAATCATTGCATCTTTAACACCGACATATCTATAATGCCAAGGTTCATAATTAATTTTTGTAATGTCTCTTTTTTCTGTTGGATATCTTAATATAAAACCATATTCATAGCAATGTTCCATTAGCCATTTTTGTACAGGTGTATTTTCCTGATTTTCATCCAATATTTGATAACTATTATCAATAATATCAAGAGACAAACCAATTTCATGTTCGCTTGTGCCAGGTGTTGTTACCCATTTAGAGGCTTGTTCTGTTGCCTGTTCCATATTAAATCCTTTTCTTAAATATTCATTTATTTTATTATTATATAAGGTTGTTTGATATTTTGTACTTCTATATGCAGAACATATTTCTGGATTTATACCACTTGCTCTTGCATCAGCTAACATCTTTTCTGTTGACTCTTTTATTTTTTCATCAACTTCAAAATTATCCTCTATTTTTACAATGTTGACACTATAATTTTCAGGTATTGGATTTTCTTTATTTACTAATATTAAATTCCAGTCATTTACACTGCTCTTATTTATTTCGTTTATATTTATTTTCTCGTCACTTGTGCTATTCCCTTCTAATTCATTTTTAGTTGTTTCCTCAATAACCTCTGATGAAGTTATTATGTTTTTTGTGTTCACTTTTACTATTAAAATTATAGACATTATCAACAATAAAAAAATAAATATCATCTTAAATATAATTTTTATTTTATTAAATTTTCTAATTTTTTCTAGTTTATTATTTATTTTATCTACTTTTTCGTTTATTTTTTCATCATAATTTTTCATATCTTAATTTTATCATATTATTCAGAAGATTTCTATATTTTGAATATTTTTTTATCATTTTAGACATAATAATATTACGGTTCAGTAAGGAAAATCCCTGAAATATCTGTGAATGATATTTTGAATATATTTCGAATGTGACCAAAATAGTGTTACAAATCCTTAGGTAAATGCTCTAAAAATTCTGTTTTTTATTTGGAGGTCTTAGTATGGAAAAAAATCAAAAAATATGTTGTAGTGTAACAAGTTGTAAATATAACAACTTAGAAAATCGATGTCAATTAGCCGAAATACAAGTATCACCTATTCAAGATTGCGATACTCAAAAAGCTGATGAATCAATGTGTGCAAGCTACGAATATGAAAAATAATTCAATAAAAAGCAAAAAGACTATAGCTTTATTAAACTATAGTCTTTTGCTTATTCCACTTCATCATTGCAGTCTTCAAATTGAGAATTATATAATTTTGCATAAAAACCATCTTTTGCAAGTAATTCCTCGTGTGTACCCTGCTCAACAATATCTCCGTGGTCCATAACTAAAATTAAGTCTGCATTTTTAATTGTAGATAATCTATGTGCAATAATAAAACTTGTTCTACCTTCCATTAAATTATCCATAGCAGCTTGAATTTGTTGTTCAGTTCTTGTATCTATTGAACTTGTAGCCTCATCTAAAATCAATATTTTAGGGTCCGCAAGTATAACTCTAGCAATTGTTAGCAATTGTTTTTGCCCTGCAGATATATTTGTTGATTCTTCATTAATTTTTGCGTCATATCCTTTTGATAATGTTTTTATATAATGATGTATATGTGCTGCTTTTGCTGCTTTTATTACATCAGAATCTGTTGCATCTGGCATACTATATTTAATATTTTCTTTTATAGTTCCACCAAATAGCCATGTATCTTGAAGAACCATGCCAAACATTTTTCTAAGGTCTCCACGTCTAAAATCTTTAATGTTGTGACCATCTAATAAAATTTCACCACTATTTACATCATAAAATCTCATTAATAATTTAACCATTGTTGTTTTTCCAGCACCTGTTGGACCAACAATTGCAATTTTTTGGCCATCTTTAACTTTTGCATTAAAGTCATTTATTATTGTTTTTTCTGGGTCATATCCAAAATGAACATTTTTAAATTCAATGTTTCCTTTTAAACCATCTGTTGATACTGGGTTCTTTATATCTTCAACTTCTTCTGGTTCTTCTAAGAATTCAAATATTCTTTCAGCAGCTGCAATCATTGATTGTATTGTACTTGATATTTGTGCAACTTGACCTATTGGCTGTGTAAATTGCTTGTTATATTGTATAAAACTTTGTATATTACCAACTGTTATTCTTCCTTTTACTGCAAAATATCCACCTAAAATTGCAACTGCAACATATCCAACATTACCTACAAAGTTCATTAATGGATGCATTAAACCTGATAAAAATTGTGAACGCCATCCTGATTTATACAACTCTTCGTTTTCATTTTCAAAATCTTTTATTGCTTGTTCTTCTCTTCCAAAAACTTTAACAATATTGTGTCCACCATATGTTTCTTCAACCTGACCATTTACATGTCCTAAGTATTCTTGTTGTTTTACGAAATATTTTTGTGATTTTCCTATTACTTTTTTTAGTATTACTCCTGATATTGGTAATATCAATAGGCTTACAATTGTCATTTCCCAACTAATTGAGAACATCATTACTAATATTCCTATAATTGTGAAAATTGATGTTATAATTTGTGTAATACTTTGGTTTAATCCTGTGCTTAATGTATCAACATCATTTGAAATTATTGATAATACTTCGCCATTTGTCTTTTTATCAAAGTATTTCATTGGCAATTTGTTTATTTTTTCTGTCAATTCATTTCTGATTTTATATGTTACTTTTTGTGCAACACCTGCCATAATGTAACTTTGAATCATTGAGAATAGTGCACTTACACCATATAGTCCTAGTGCGAACAAAATAATTTTTCCTATTTTTGAAAAATCTATTCCACCAGTTCTGTTTATTTTATCCATTAGTCCTGTATATATTTCTGTTGTAGCATTTCCTAAGATTTTTGGTCCAACAATACTAAATATTGTACTTCCAATTGCAAATATCATTACAATTATTATTGCTATTTTATAACTTGATAGTCTTTGACCTAACTTCTTTGTTGTTCCCTTTACATCTTTTGCTTTTTCTACTGGTCCGTGTCCTCTCATTCTTGGAGGTTTATTTGTTGTTTGATTATTACTCATGTTCTTTACCTCCTTCTCCCATTAATTGATTATTTTCAGTTTTTAAACTAGAATCTTCTAAGTTTAGCTCTTTTGCTGAAAGTTGTGATAATGCAATTTGTTTATATGTTTCATTAGTTTTGATTAATTCTTCATGTGTTCCTTTTCCTACAACTTTTCCATCTTCTAATACTATAATTTGGTCAGCATTTAAAATTGTATTAATTCTTTGTGCTACTATAATTACAGTTTTGTCTTGTGTCTTTTTATCAAGTTCTGCTCTTAAAATACTATCTGTTTTGAAATCAAGTGCAGAAAAACTATCGTCAAATACTAATATTTCTGGGTCAATTGCTATTGCTCTTGCAATTGATAATCTTTGCTTTTGACCACCAGACACATTGCTTCCGCCTTGTGCAATTGGTTCTTGATATTTTTCCGGTTTTGATTCAATAAATTCAGTTGCCTGTGCTATTTGAGCCGCCTCAATCATTTGCTCGTCAGACATGTTTGGATTTCCATATTTTATATTAGATTCTATTGTCCCAGAGAACAATATTCCTTTTTGTGGTACAAACCCTATAATTTTTCTTAAATCTTTATTTGATATATCTTTAATATCAACACCATCTATCAAAAGATTTCCTGATGTTACATCGTAAAATCTAGGTATCAAATTAACTATTGTAGATTTTCCGCTACCTGTGCTTCCTATGATAGCAGTTGTTTTTCCTGGTTCTGCAGTAAATGAAATATCACTTAAAACTTCTTCATCGCTATCTGGATATCTAAATGAAACATTTTTAAATTCAACAAGTCCTTTTTTGTTTGGATTTAATTTTTTAGGTTCTTTACTATCTTTTACAGCTTCATCTGTTTCAATTATTTCATTTATACGATTTGCAGATACTGATGCTCTTGGTAACATTATTGAAACCATTGATATCATTAAGAAGCTCATTACAATTTGCATTGTATATTGAATAAATGCTATCATATTTCCAACTTGCATTGTTCCATTATCAATTCCATGTGCTCCAACCCACACGATTAACAATGAGATTCCATTCATAATTAACATTAATGTTGGCATCATAAAACTCATTGCTCTGTTAACAAAAAGGTTAGTTTTGGTTAAATCCATATTTGCTTTATCAAATCTTTTTTCTTCTTTTTTCTCTGTGTTGAATGCTCTAATTACTGGTAAACCTGTTAAGATTTCTCTTGCAACTAGGTTTAGTTTATCAATTAATTGTTGTAATTTTTTGAATCTTGGCATTGCAATTATAAATAATGTTGCAACTACAAATAATATTGCTACAATTGCTACTCCTATTATCCATGCCATTGAGTTATCACTTTGATTTAATACTCTTAAAAATCCTCCAATACCTATAATTGGTGCATATACAAGAACTCTAAATAGTATTGCTATTAACCCTTGAATTTGTTGAATATCATTTGTTGAACGTGTTATTAAAGATGCTGTACTATATTCTGAAAATTCTTTGTTTGAAAATCTAAGTACTTTTTTAAATACTTTTTCTCTTAATGTCTTTGCAAGTCTTGCTGCAACTCTTGCAGATAAACACATAATTGATATTGCAGATATCATAATTATTAATGATATTCCTAGCATTTTTAATCCTGCCATTATTATGTATTGATTTTGTATGCTGTCTGTATTCATTCCTATTGCTTTGTATTCATTTTTAACTTCTTGTATTGCCGCTTGTTCTAATATGCTTTCTTGCATATCATCAATTTTTTGATTTACTGTTTCTAACATTTGGTCTAGTTGCCCTTTTGGCATTTGCTTAATTATTTCAATTAAATTCATATTTTGTAACATTACCTTTTGTGGTTCTGGTACTTGTGTTAGCATTTGTTGTTTCATTTGTTCAGCTGTATCTTCATTTTCTAATGTACAAAGCAGCATTAACGGTTTAGCCATTAAGGAATCCAATTCATCTTGTTCACTGCTACTTATTTTTTTAATTTTATATAAAGATTCATTTTCTAATGCTGGATATTTTTTTACTAATTTTTCATATTCGGCACTATCTAAATTATATTTTGATATTTCCTCATATGATGCTAAAATTTTATCATCTTCGTCTGTAAATATTAACATATTGTCCATTTCTGATTTTCTTATTACTTCTGGTGCTACATTTTCAATTCCACCATTTTGGATACCTACATTGACTATTTTTGATGTGTAGTCTGGTAATGTTAAATCTCCTGCTGCTTGAACTATTAATAATAGTACTATTGTAATTACTGATATCCATGATTCTTTTAAATTTTTTAATACTTTAAACATGCTTTTCTCCTCTCATAATTCCATATTTCAAATATTCAATTTGTTTTAAGAAATTTTCTCTTGCTTCTTCTTTTGAGTCATATTTAAATCTCATTACAATTGCTTTCGTAGTTACTGTAAATAAGATTTTCTCTACGATTTCAAATTCTTCTTTTGAATTTACTCTTAAATTTGAAGTATCAATATACTCATAAAAATCATTTATTTTTTTAGGTCTTTCTTCTACAAATTTTTTGAATATTTTACCATCATCACTTGTTTTTAAATTTCCAAATATTTTTCTGTAAAATTCCATATCTTCGTTTTTTATCAGGTTATTATCTACACAGTCATACATTGATATAAAAATTTTAAATATGTCACCTTTGGATTTTATAACTTTTTCCTGCATTTGTGCATTCATTTCTTTAAAATGTATATTTAAAATATACCCGTAACAAATCTTCTTTACTTTCAAAATATTGATAAAAACTTCCTCTTGCAATATCTGCGTCTTCTACAATATTTTTTATTGATGTCTGTTCAAATGGTACTCGCGCAAATTCTTTTTTTGCTGCTTTTATTATTTTGTCTTTTTTTTCTTCTGACAACTTTACAAATGTTTCTTTTGGCATATTCTCACCACCTTTTATTATCATTTTTTACTATTGTCTTTTTCTCTTATAGTGACAAACTATTTTTTTGTTCATGTCTGTATAAATTATTTCAAAAAATAAAATGACACTGTGTCATTATTATAAGTGACACGGTGTCATTTGTCAATATTTTTATTGTATCTTTTTTGTGAATTCTTTGTGAACATTAATTATAAAATACAAATATATGCTTTACAAAATATTCAAAATCTCATCTATTTTAGATACAGTATAATATTTAATTTGTTTTTGTCCTTCTTCAGTTTCTAATTCATAATATGAACTTTTATTAATCTTTTCAGTTTCTTTTGGATTATAATAAATTGCTTGAAGCCCCGCTTTTAATGCTCCTTCTATATCCCTTTCAAAACTATCTCCTATCATTATACATTCTTCTGGTTTATTTTCCCCAATTGCCTGCATAAACGCTTCTTTAAATGGTTTTCTTTTTGTATTTTCTGCTGCATATACATCTTGAAAATATCTTAAAATATTTACCTTTTTCAACCTTTTAATCTGTTGTTCTTTATACCAATCTGTTAAACAAACCATTTCATATTGCTTATTTAATTTTTTAAGTGTTGTTAAAATTGAATCCTCTATTTTTTCTGGCGCACACTTTGCCCATTTTTCAATAATTTTATCCATAAATTCTTTAGGATATTTTTTCCCTGTATATTCATTTATATAATTTATCATATTTTCTTTATTGAATGAATAATATACATTTTCATATTCTCCAAAGGCTTGTTTTATTTTATTAAATTCTTCATTTGAACATTCTGTATTTAATTCTTTTAACACTTCAAATATTTCGTTATAATATTCATTTTTCCAAGGTATTAGTGTATTATCTATATCAAATATTACTCTTTTTATCATCTCATCTAGTATAATCAATTTTATAAAGCATTAATCAAAAATTGATTATTCCCTTTCTACAAATTAAATCACTACATTTTTCTAAATACGCCACATACTTTTCCCAAAATCTCACAATTTGGAACTATTATTGGGTCCATTGTACTATTTTCAGGTTGTAATCTTATATGATCTGTTTCTTTATAAAATGTTTTTACAGTTGCTTCATCTTCTATTAATGCAACAACAATTTCTCCATTGTTTGCATTACTTTGTTTTCTTACTAATATGTAATCACCATCTAAAATTCCTGCCTCTATCATACTTTCCCCTCTAACTGTAAGCATAAAACAGTCAGAATTTCCAACAAAGTCAATTGGAATTGGGAATGTATCTGTTACATTTTCAACTGCTAAAATAGGCATACCTGCTGTTATTTTTCCAACAACTGGTACCTCTACTAATTCCTTTTGAGTATAGAAGTCTTTTGTTGATGTTTTCTTTGATTCACCATCTGTTCCTTTTAATAATCTTAATGTTCTTCCTTTTTTATCTTGTTTTTTAATATATCCTTTATCTTCTAGTCTAGCTAAATATCCATGTACTGTAGCTGTTGAGCTTAATCCTACAGCTTTTCCTATTTCCCTAACTGATGGTGGATAACCCACACTCATAATTTGTTTTTCGATATATCTTAATATTGCTTTCTCTCTTACATTTAATTCTGGTCTTTTTCTTGGCATAAAACTCACTCCATTTCTCATTTTTGTACATAATATCACACAAACAAAAAAATGTCAAACATAAATTTGCTTTTTTAGAATTTTTTTAGGGAAAACTTTTTTAATTTCCCCTAAAATCATACTTCAAATATTAATCTTCTTTATTTAAATCTTTTTCCCTTTGAACGTTTTTTCTTTGGCTTTTCTTCTTCATATTCTTCAAAATCATTATTTTCTTCTATATTTGAATCATTATTATTATCATAATTATTAAAAGAGTCATTTTCATTAACATCATTATCTTCAAAAACTCCTCCATATGGTATAAAAGCTTCATTTTTCTTATTTTTTACTTTACTTACTACAATTATTATTATAACAACTATTACAAGCACTGCAACAGTTGAAACTATAATGATATTTTTAATTTTATTTGCATTTGTATTTGTTTCTTCTTGATTTTCTACAGATTTATTTACAATTATTTGATATGCAACATTTTTATCTTCTGTATCTCCTTTTACAAGAATTGTAATTACATTTTCTCCATCTTGTAAATTTTCATTTCCTGTTATTTCAACATTTGCGTTTTCCTCTGTTGCAATTGCCTCTATATCAAGTTTATCAAGATTTTCTTTTAATTCTATTCTATATTCATATACATCAGTTTGAAATTGTGGTTGTAGTTCCACACCTGCAATTGATAATTTTGTTAGTCCAAATGCTTGTGCTGCTGGATCCTCAACTTCATCTTCTGATGTTGTTTCGTTTGTAGTTTCTTCTGTTTTTTCATTTTCTGTACTATTATCGTCTTTTGTTTTTCTTGTTACATTTATAGTATATGTTTTTTTAGCTTTTCCATCTTCAGCTGTAACAACTATACTAAATGTATTTGTACCTTCTTTTAAAGTTTTCTTTCCTGTTCCAGTTATTGTTTGTCCACTTTGGCCTTTATTCGCATATATTTCTATTGATTCTACATTATTTGGCACTTCTGTACTATATGAAGTTTTATTCGCACTAAATCCTGAAAAATCATTTGGTCTAATTCCTAAATTTGATAATGTTGCTACATTTGATTTCGTGACAGTATTAATATTTGAACTATTTCCTAAATTTGATGAATTATTTCCATTGTTAGTCGATGTGTTCGCCTTTGCTGTTATAGTAACGCTTCCACCTATTGATGTAATAGCATTATTACTCCCATCTGAAACATTTCCACTCATCTTTATAGTATAAGTTCCTTCTGCCTTTGGTGTAAATGTTAATGTTTTTGTAACACTAGTATTTTCACCGTTATCACTTGTATCAGCATAATTTCCAGATACCGCCCCCGTAATGTGTATTTCCCATGCAGCAGCATTTGCTCTTACGGCTATTGTTACTGTTTCACCCACATTAACAGATGTTTTATTTGCTGATATATTGGCAGATGCAGCATTTGCATTTGTTGTCATTAATAATCCACATATGTATATCAATAATATTAATATTACTTTTTTTATTTTTTTCATGTTCAAACAACCTCTCCTATTCTTCTATTTTGTATGTACCTAACAAATGCTTTCTAATTAGTAGTAAATCCCCTGAGTTAATAGCACCATCTTTGTTTACATCCATAGCTTTTAAAGTATTTGTATCTGTTATAATTTTGGTTCCAATTAAATGTTTTTTTAATACTAGTAAATCTCCTGAATTAATTGTCCCATCATTATTACAGTCACCTAATTTATATTTTTTATCAGTTGTATCTGTGCTATTATCATTAATAGGAACTAAATACAATTTATACTTACTCTCACCATCATATGTTTCTCTTGCAGCATAACCAACTACGCCATTAGACTTTCTAACTTTGTCCCAATAAGTTCCTCCAACCTTTGAAGTTGCCTTTTCAAGTCTTGTAACAATTTCATCTTTATATAGCCAACCTACTGTTGTAGAACCATTTGGATTATTTCTAATTCTAAGAGTTTGGTCAACATTGACTTTAACAACATCAACATCTGTAGAACTTGAACCATTTGTATCAGGTCTACTACAAGCGTCACCTGGCATATTTTCATATACCGGTATAATAAATGTATGTGATGAAGACATTGAATTTATATTAATATATGTATTTCTTAATGTTGTTCCTTCACTTTGTGCTGCTAAAATATTTTGCATATATTGATTTGAATACAATCCATTAGTTGCTTCAACATCAAATTTTTGTAAATACAAGTTATTTTGGCCTTTATGAATATAATTATTAGCCAAGAAACTAATTCCACCATCAATTGACTTATCCAAACTTGTCCATCCATATTTTTTTGCTGTTGCTAAACCATTTAATAATATCTCTTGTGTTGAATTTCCTGATGCTCCTCTATTGAAGACATTATAATATCCTACATATTGACCATTATAACCATTTCCAGCTGTTAAAACTGTTCCAGTTTTTCCTTGTTCTTGTATAATTCTTGCAACTATATAATATGCATTAACATTATTTTTATTTGCCGCGTCAACTATACCTTGTTCATGTCCTGCAAGAAATGTTCCATTTACCATTGATTTTACTACATTTATATCTGAACCAGAATTTGTTAATTCTTCAAATTGGAATATATCAGATGCATTTAATGAATTTCTTGGGTCCATCATGTATTTTATACCTTGCTCTGAAACACATCTCCAGCTACCATTATCATATGCTCTGTCTCCACATATAGAACAAATCCAAGCTCCTTGATAACTTGAGTTTTTATATACTAAGTTTTTTGGAGAGCCACCATGTCCTACATATTCATTTGAAATTACTTCATTCCAGTCCAAACCTGTATATAAGATTTTAAATTTCCAATTTGGATATTTGCTTTGCAATAATTTTATTCTATATTTTATTCCTGGATATTTTGAATCATTTATGCCATTTATGTCTGTGCTTACACTCTGACTTACAGCATATGATTCATTATGATTTATAACTGATATTAATATACCTGTAATTATTGATAAGATTAAAACAATTGATATAATTCTTCGTATCTTGTCCATTTGTTTCTCCTCCATTTTTATCTATTCGTGTGTTTTCAATTTTTTATGCATTTGTTAGTTTTCTTCTTCGTGTTTTTTGTTACTTTTTCCCATTTTTTCGATATAATTATATCATTGTGTACTTTTTTAGTCAATGAATTTTCGTAATGTAATATAAATGTAAAATTCGAGCAATTTGTCCTCACAGACAAGTTGCTCAAAGTACCTCATAGCTTTATTTATAAAATTATTTTCAATTTCTTAAAAAAATTATAAAGGGCACTCTAAAATAGGATGCCCCTTATACTTTTTAGTTTTCGACAATTTTCTTGTCTACCACTTTGATTTGCCAACTACCTATACTTCCTTTAAATACATATGAACCAATTCTAAATTCATCGTCTAATATATCGCCAATCTCAACAGAATAATAATATTCTTCTGAAACTTGAATGGGAATCGTAATTGTATTCATATAATCTTTCATGTGTTCTTCCAAATCAAGTGAAAAATGTGATTGAGAAATTTCTAACTCAATAACATATATAATTTCATCTTTTTGAATTAATCCGTCACGAACTTCTTGCAATCTGTCTACATCTGTTTGAAGTTCATTGATCTCGGTTTGTAATTCACTTCTTTCAGTTTTTAAATCTTCATTATTACATCCCACCAATAAACACATAGTAGTAATAATGAAAATAACTAAAATTAAGCTTTTCCGTTTCATAGTTGGTCTCCTTTTCTTTTGGTAATATCATTAAATTATCAATGACATTTACTAAAATAGTACATTTTTTATATTTCGCTGTACTCACGAATACTGTATATATTATACCATATTTTATATATTTAAACAATTTTTTATCTCCTGTAATGTAAATGTAAAATTCAAGCAAATCTATCAAAAAAATTTTCTCCTATTTCATTTTTTACTGTTTTATTAATTTTTTCTTACTCTCTTTTTCTAATTGTTTTAAACTCTTTTCGGGTGTAGGCAAATCCTCTGGCATAGTTCCGTCCTGCCTCTTCGATTGCTTTTCTAACTATTTTTCCTATTTTGTTATGAGTTACGCATGCTTCTTTTTCGGTTTGTGTATTATCTCTTTTTAATTTTTGCTCTGTTTGAGAAATTCTAAACAAATTTGCTATAAGCTCAACACTTCCCATATTGTCCAAAATATCTTCCCTATATCTTAGTCCTTTTCTTCTTGCAATATCATCTGCTGTTTCCCCATTATATAATCCTTTATACCCTGCATTATGAAATTTATCAAAATTTTTAACTCCTGCATTCTTTGCAGTTTGATTAAGTGAATAGTTTCCTTTTCTTGTTAAATTTCTTTGATAAAATCTTTTTTCATCTTCTGTTAATAAACTATACTCTTTTTCACTAATTTCTTGTTTTCTAGTTTGAATTGCAAAATATGTTTGGGCTAGTGCTATTACCTTTTTTCTACTATCTCCATTTTGAGCTATTAAATAACATGCATAACGAGTTAGTTTATAGTCTTTAATTAATACTTCTGCATTATTAGCACGTTTTGACAACTTCCTGACATCAGGAAAATGTTCATTCACGCTAATATTGCTATTTTCACAAGCTTCCTTAGCTTTATTTATTACCTTTTCAAAATTTTCCCATTTGTTATACTCCAGTATCTTCATCATTTCCCTTGCATACCAGAATTCAATTCCATTTTCATCAATATGCTTGATGTTCTCAAAACTTTGATTACTATCCGTTCTTTCATCCATTATAATCATCTCCTAATCTTTTATTAAATTTAACGCCATTGTATCAAACATATGTTTATATGTCAAGCACTTTTAAATAAAATTTTACTTTTAATTTCAAAAATATTTTTTCATTTTTTTGTTATTTTTCTATTGACAAAGAAATATCAAATATGCTATTATAAATATTGTCAATAAGAAATGCGGATGTGGCGGAACTGGTAGACGCGCTGGTCTTAGGAACCAGTGCCAACGGCGTGGGGGTTCGAGTCCCTTCATCCGCACCAGCGATGTATCTGTTCGAACTAACAGATAGATATGAAATCAATCAGAAATGGTTGATTTTTTTCTTTTGCAAAAAATCATCCTAAAGCTATAATGAAATGATGGTGCTTGAAATGAAGATAATTAAGCAAGAACTACAATTTGAAGAATGTCTAAAACAAAGACTTGAATTTATATGTGAGTTTTCAAAAGTTACTCCTACTTTTATAAATGGTAGTATTAGAAGATTAGAAAAAAATAATCTTACATATATTGAACCACATAGAGTGATAATTAAAAACATTACTTTTTAATTTTGAAAAAGATGCTCAAAGTATTGAAAATCTCAAGCTTCTATGGTAAAATATTAACATAATTTAATTATCTTGCAAGTTGCAAGTTTATATATAGAAACTATTAACAGTAATTAATGTAATAGGAGGAACATTAAATAACTTGTAAACAAATTTGTTAAGGAGGTATTTTAAATGAGTAAAAAAGACAAAGATTTTTATGTATGGGCAATGGCAGAATGCATTAAGGATACGTATGAATGGTGGGGAATTGACATGATGTCGATGTATGACAATATCAAAAAGGATTTTCCCAATGCGACAAATGCTATCAAAAAAATGTATAGCAATTTTAAAGCTCCAAAATTTTACGAAGCTCAATGCTTATTTTTTGAAAAGCCACAATATGTTTATGAAGCTATTGCTAGTTTTATTCCATTATATGAACAACTTCGTTTTGATATAAGAACGAGAGAGCAGTCTAAAGAGTATAAAAATCTTAAGATGTGTTCATGGAATCGGTTTGTATCAATAAAAAGAATTGACTTGCTTATGGCTGTAATATTATTTGCAGAAGAATTTATTCTGCAACCTATAACAAGCAAAAATGTTATTTTTACAAAAAATAAACTTACTGTATATGGAAATGTTATAACACTCAAAGTATCTAAACATGAGAAGAAAACATATGTATCTATTAGAATAAGAAATGTTATACTTCTTGAATATGTGATACTTAATTAAGTAAAGAGCCATTATCAATGACAAAATGATAATGGCTCTTTACTATGATATAATTATAAATAAATTAAAAAATTTTATAATTTTATGTCAAATATTGTTTTTTAAGGCTAAATGTAATATAATAATTGTAGTTTCTATAATTTAGAATAAAAAATCAATCTGTCATCAAATTAAGAAAGGGTGGACTTTATGAAAAAGACATTATTTAAAATTTTAGGAACTCTGTTGACAATCGTGGTATTCATCATCACTCAGTATCACATTCGGAGATATTACAATATTGATCCGAGAATTTGGTTCTTTGTAGTATTTGGTATTTCCTTTGTTGGCTTTTGTGTTATTTTGGGTATTTTCTACTCCGAAATTAAAAGTATGATAGAGTATTTTGAAACTCATTCATTTTTTGAATTCGTATCAGAGATTGCTGAAAAAACAAAGCCGATTACAAAAAAGGTAAAACCTATGACCGAAAAGATAGTGAATAGCTTTTTGTATGACCTAATAAGCTTTATTACTATGATAGTTGCTTTTACTGGAATTATGTATAAGTTTTTCTTCCATGATGATTTTATGGCAAGAACAATAGTATATGTAATTTTTCTTGCTATGGTGGCATGGACGGGATTAAGTAGAATAATAAGAGCAACAGTCATCGAAAAAGAAAAGCGTTCTAAAGAATTTGTGTATGCAGGAACGTGGGTTTTCATATTCTTAATAAATTTTTTAGAATTTGTATGTATCTGAAGTCAGACAGATTGATTTCTCAGAGGAGTTTGTTACTTCTCTGAGTTTTTTATTTACTAGATTTACCAATTTTTGCACTTACATAATTTTATGCTATTAGAAACAATGCATACTATTTGAAAAACATATTAATTTGTAGTATAATATAAACAATCCAATTTTAAAATACAAAACAACTATTGCAAATGCAAAGGAGGAACTTAGATGAAAAAATTTGTTTTAAACAATGAAATCATGGATGAAATTGTATATAAAACTGAAAATGTTGTTATACAAAAAATCCAAGAAGGAAAAAACCGGAAAAGATGCTATATTATTGGCAATGGACATTCATTAAATATAGATGCCAACAATATGGTTACTAATCATGATCCAGGTATGCAGGAATTTGAACCTAAAATAAGTAAAGATTCTGCTGTTTATGCATTTTACTTTACTTTTGAATGTTCAGGATTAGAAGAATCTAGCAAAGAAATTGCTGATTTTGTTAATAACTTATCAAAAAATTATGAGCAGATTTTTTTAGTTGGTCATTCAAAATGTGGTTTATGCTTATATAATGCAAGTCATTACTGTAAAAAAGAGATTACACTGGTAACTATTTCAACACCATTTGATGGTACTATTATTGCAGATAAGAAAACTGTTGAAAAAAGGTTAAAATCACGAATACTAAAAAAGATTTACAATGTGATTTTTAGTGATCACAATGTAGACAAGGACATTATACCAAATTCACAGTTTATCCAAAACATGCAAAATGCTACTTATAAAGAACATATAAATATAACATCTTCATTAAAAAACGTATTTAGCTGTAAAGATATTATGGATTTGTTATTATTTATTTGGGACAAAACTATGCGAATCAATGGTGATGGTTTAGTTCCACTTAATTCCCAAAAAACAGACAGTACACGGACAATCAATATGATTTGTTCTCACGCAAATTCTTTAAGAAAGGGGCTCAAAATCGTAGAAAAATTATAAAACAAATTAGAACATCTTAAAAGTGATTTAGGTCAGCTCACTAAAAAATTATCAATTTATGAAAGGAGTTTTTTATGTTTAAATTTAAAAAACGGATAAAAGAACCTAACTATACCTGCAACGGAAAAAAAGTTTATATGATGCAATATTATCCTTTAGGATTTCTTATAGAAAATCAAAAAGGAGATTGGAATAAGTTAGTTAATTTTTTAAATAACAATACCATAAAAATATATTGTACATATAATAGCCTTGACAATTTTGCAAATAACACACTAGCTACAGGTCACATTGATGATTTTATTAATTATGTGTCGCAATTCTGTAAAGAACATCCTTCTGATATTTATTGTTTAAATGAAGCTGGTGACCTTACTCTTGTAGAATTCGAATAATGACCACTAACAAAACTCTCGCTTTTTTGCGGGAGTTTTATATTGTAAGCAGCTTTCTTTTACTTGTAATTTCTAACATTTATATACGCAACTCTCCCAGTCATTCTAACTCTAACCTTATCAATATAAGAATTAACATGTTGCAGAACAACAACAGAAGTATTATCTTTATACTGATATCTATACCCAGTCAAATTAGAATTTGAATACAAAACACAATTTTTTATTCTTTTAACCGTTCCAACATTTGAACTTCCAGAAACACTTGAATAATTATTTGTATTTATATAAGCAACTCTTCCAGTCACATTAACTCTAACTTTATCAACATTTGCAGAAACATTTTCAAGTACAGTTACAGTAGTATTTGCCTTATAATTATATCTATAGCCTGTCATATTTGAATTACTATATAAAATACTTGCCCTAGCCAATTTTTTTGTTTGTCCTGATGTTACTACTACACTACTATTCCCAATATTTGTACTTGTATAATTTAGAGATATCCATCCCCTATCCGTTTTCCCAAAGCCATTTGATTCAGCCAAAATTGTGACGATTGTTCCTTTAGCATATCCACCAACCCTTGGATATGATGTACTTGCTCCTGCTCTAATATTTAATCCGCTATTTGCTGTTATTTTAACTTGATAATTCACTTTTGATGTTCCACTATTTGCATTATCTGAAGTATTATTATTTTCATTTACATTTGTTCTTTCATTTTTAAAGCAGAAAAACTTTTTATAATTTGCATATTGTCTAAAATTTTGAATTGACACATATGTTGTATTTCCTTTTACAATTGCTTTTCCTCTTCTACTTGCGACATCATATTTTCCATTATATAAATATGAATCATATATTTTTATATAATTTCCTTCAAGTCCAACCATAACAACAAAATGTCCTCCATATGTAAATAGCCCTTGATTACAACTTGCTATTATATAATGATTATCTTTTAACTTGGCGATTGCATCGTCTAATTTGTAACATTCACTATATCCAATATCAAACACATCAGCGGTCCATTTAAATGCACTCCAGTATGTTCCCTGGTTTGCTGAACGATATCCGTATTTCATGTATAAATCTGCCATCTGGTCTGGTGTTATATTACCTTTTATGCTAGATACTACCATTGCTGCGGCTGCTGGTCCGCATCCTGATGTTCCTATTGTTTGTGCTGTATTCCCTACACTTGAATACATTTTATTTTTCCATCTATTGTCTATTTGTGAATAATATGTTAGCCCAGAATATTCACCTAACTGAACATTTGGCGTTTTTTCAGCTCCATTATATGCTATTATTCCTTGTTCTTCAAAACCTTCTGCTTCTGTTTCTTGAACTTCAACAGTCTGCTCGTCTTCTTCTGTTAATATTGGAATTTCGGTGCTAGATTTATTTGATTTACTTTCGTCATTTACTACATTTGCACTATCATTTGGCAAATCTTCACCATTTGCATTTTCCACATTTTGAATGTTGTTTTCTGCTATATTATTTTGATTTTTTTGTCCACCTTGTAAATTACATTGTGATAATATCACAAATAAAATAAGTATTAGAACTATTCCCTCTAATACTATTAATTTTTTACGTTCCTTATTCATAGCAATGTCCCCCTTGTTTTTAGTACTTATTTAATCATTATTCTACTTTTGTTTGATTTAGTACTTTTGGGAGATTTATATTTTTACTTACATAAAAAATACATTGCTATTCCGCCAACTATTGCTATTATAAAACCTATTATTTTTAGTCCAGCAGAGCCTTCGTTTTGGTCTCCAAATCCAAAGAATTTTTTTGTTATGATTCTCGCATCATATATTAGTGTTATTCCAAATAATATTAATATCATCATTATTAATCTCATTATTATATTTAACATTTTTATCGACATCCTTTTATTTTTTATACATTTATATTAATATTTTTTTGTAAAAAAGTCAAGAAAAAATGGAGCATTGCTCCATTCTTTCTCTTCTTAGTCTTCTGATGAATTCTCAAGTAATTCATCAAAAATTTCTTTTGAATACATCTTAACTAGATTGGACACAGGATGTCCATTGTTGAAAACCTCTTTTGGAATATCATATTTTCCGAAAAGGTGATCTTCTAAATCAATCTCCATTTCACTTAAAAAATCCTCTCCATTTCTTCTCATGTATCCTGCAAGAACTTTTTCCATGTACTCCTGACAACCAGCGGCCATTTCATTGATTTTTTCTTCCGGATGTTCAAGTTTGCGTGTTATAAAATATACCAACGCTTTACTTGTCTTTGCGCCTAATGCCACTTTTAATGGCTCAATTTTATCCTGTGCTAATTCCTGATACATCATCTTGTTATTTTTCATTGTTGTCTCTCCTTTTTCCTTTGTGTTTCTCCATTCGGAGATTGTTTTATTAAGTTACAAACGTTACCTTTGACGCTACCTATATTATATCACAATTTACATAAAAATGCAAATTAGATTTTACAAATATTAATTATCTTTTATAACAAGCATATCATACTTTATAAACTATTTACTTTATCTAAAATCAAAAAGATATTCTAAAAAAATAAATACAACATATATTTATACAAAAAAACAAAACGGAGGTAAAAAAGTGAAAAAAACAATAACAACATTTATATTAATCATAATGTGCTTAACACCAATATCATTAAGTTATGATACAACAAGTTCATACATATGGAGTACAGATATGGAAACATCGCCCGTCTCCTCTTCTATCACCTCAAATACAAATAGTAACAATTCCATTTCCACAAATGAAACTTCCAATAACATATCAACCTCAAACACAGTAGAAACCAATTCACAAATAGAAAATAATAATTCTTTAAACTTGGAAAGTGGAGCTGCTGTACTAATTGAACAATCAACAGGTCAAGTCTTATACTCTCACAACGCACATGAACAATTACGTCCCGCTTCTGTTACAAAAGTAATGAGCATTTTATTAATAATGGAACAAATTGATAGCGGTAACTTATCTTACACAGACACGGTAAGTTGTTCAGAAAATGCCCGTTCTATGGGTGGTTCACAAATTTGGCTTGACCCCAGAGAAACTCTAACAGTTGACGAAATGTTAAAAGCAATATGTGTAGTATCTGCAAATGACTGTGTAGTTGCAATGGCTGAACACATTGCAGGTTCTGAAGAAGCTTTTGTTCAAATGATGAATGACAAAGCTAAAAAGCTTGGAATGAATGATACAACATTTAAAAACTGTCACGGAATAGATGAAGATGGGCATGTTACATCAGCTTATGATATTGCTTTAATGTCTAGAGAGCTCTTAACAAAACACCCTAGTATAACTAAATATACTACTATTTGGATGGATACATTAAGAGATGGAAAGTCTCAACTTGTAAATACAAATAAATTAATTAAGACTTATAGAGGTATTACAGGCTTAAAAACTGGTTCAACATCACTTGCTTTATATAATTTATCTGCAAGTGCCACTCGTGACGATTTGTCTTTAATTGCAGTAATAATGAAGGCTCCTTCTACAAAAGTTAGATTTGCAGAAGCACAAAAATTATTGGATTATGGATTTAATAAATTTTCATTTAAAAGTTTTGGAAATGGTGGTGATGTGATTCAAACTGTTTCTGTTAATAAAGGTGTTAAAAATCATGTTGAAGCTATATTGGAAAATTCTGCAGGGACATTGATAGAAAAAGGTAAAGAAAATCAAGTTACACAAACTGTTGAAATTAATGACAATATTGAGGCACCTATAAAAAAAGGTGATGTTATTGGCAAAGTAGTATTTTCTTTAGATGGCTCTGAACTTTCTTCTACTAATTTAGTGGCTTCATGCGATGTCGATAAAATTACGTTGTTTACTATGGCTAAGAAAATTGTTTATAGTTGGGTTGATTTGTTAAGAAGTTAGTTCAATATTAAAAAAGCAAAATTAAGATTTTGTACGCAGTGTAAACTGCTACAAAATCTTAATTCTACCATATTTATTCACTCAATTTTAAAGTACAATTTTTATCATTTAAAAATTTATTTCTGTCTCAATCTCAAATATCCAAGTTCTTCCCAACTATTATAAGCAAGATTAATTTTAAATACTAATTTAGGTTTAGCACCAGCTCTGTTCTTATCAACAACGCAAGCATAATATCTAACATCAGGATTTTCTGATTTTTCCAAATCAAAAAATTTAGTATCTACTTCTTTCAAAGAATATTCATATTCGTCTAAATGTTCTCTTGTTATTTGTTTAAATAAGCATAAAGTATCTAAAACCTCTTTTACAGTTCTACTAACGGCTAAGTCGTTTACATCCAAATTAATAGGTGATGTGGCATTCTCTGCTAATTGTAGTGAAGAACATATAAAGATATTGAAGTTTTGTGCTAAGTTTGAAAGTATTGTTGCAGTTTTCTTGATTTCTTCTGGATTTCCAATATTGCTTGTATCTGTTTTAAGTGTATCATAAAATACATATTCAATATGTTCTTTGTAATAATAGTTTATTATGACTTTTTTTAGTTCGTCATTTGTATGGTCTGTTATATTAATAAAATATATTGAATTATCTATTTGTTTACTAGCCCAATCTATTGCTTTTATTGTCTTGTTAAATTCTGTTGATATTTCTGATAGTCTTTTTATAAATTGTGTTTGTGTTTCGTCTTCTTCTTTTAGAACATATCCATTTTCATCAAGTTTTGCATCTTTTTTATGGTCAGGTCTAAATTTGAATTCTAGCAATTCTGTTTCTGAAACATGTACATCTTGTCCGTGAATTTTTTGAATTTCCAGGTTGTTTATAATTGTTGTAATTAAACACAACTTCATTTTTTCTTCTGACATTTCATTTGATATTACTAGAACTTTCTTTTTGTGTACAAGTGCAGTGTATGCTGCAATATCAATTGTTAGCCTACTTTTACCATTGTTTGATGGCATTGCATACGCCATTGTTTCACCTTTTCTTATTCCTTTAAAAACTTCAGTTAGTACTGGAAATGGATAAGATAAACCATTTGCCAGTTCATTTTCTCCACTTTCTAAGAAGTTTACAAGCCCATCACTTAAAACTGCTGACTTAAATTTTTGTGTTACTCTAACTTGTTCAATTGTGTCTTCAATTTCTTCGGGAGACATTTTGTCATATAGAGTGTAATCTGTAATTTCAACTATTTTTTCTTGTACACTTCTTTCAGGTGTTTCAGTATATGCTTTTCTAAGTATAAATAATTTTTTCAATTCATCATATACTTTTTCAATATTGTATTCTTTTCCTTTTACATCTTTTCTTAATTTATTTTTTAACTCATATACCGCTTCTGAGTCTTTTGCAAAGTTGAATTTATCCTTTGCTTTTTCTGATGAATATTTTGAGCCTTCATTAAATAGTACACTTTTATATATATTCAACATTTCTGGGTCTTCAAAAACGCAGTCGTCAAATACAAAGTAATATTTAGAAATTAGTTTTGGATTATCCAATAACATTCCTATAAAAATTGTTTCTAATTGAGGATTACTTAATTGTTGTGGATATGTTCCATCATCTTCTTCCTCTTCTGGTCCAAATTCTAAAAATTCTTGTTCTTCTATTCTGGCTTTTTCTTCTTTGTCTTTTAATTCTCTCATTCTGCTAAGTGCTTCTAAAAAATTCTTTTTTGCTAGTAATTGTCTAATATTTGCTATTTCTATGCTATTTTCTTTTGTTACTTTTATACTGTCGAGTAAATCATATATTTTATCAATATTTTCCATTATTCTTTCTCCTTTCGCTCACTCCGTTCGCTCATCGTCATCCAAAATTTTTCAAATTTTTATTTTAATCTTTCAACTACTTTAGCAAGCATATCTTTGTATTTCTCTAGTTTGTCTTTTTCTTCTTGTATTTTCTTTTCTGGTGCTTTGTTTACAAATCCTGGATTTGAAAGCATTTTTTCACATCTTGCAACTTCTGATTCAAGTCTAGTTTTTTCTTCTTCTAATCTCTTTCTTTCTTCTTCCATATCAACTAAATCTTCAAGTGGCATATATAATTCAATTCCATCTTTTAGGATACTTATTGCGTTTTCTGGTATTCCAGCTTTGTCTTTTTGAACTACTATTTTCTCTCCAAGTCCTAGTTTTAATATAAAGTCTTTTGCTTCCCAAATTTCATTTTCATATTTTTTTGTTACAAATATTAATTCTGATTTCTTTGATGGATGTATGTTCATATTTGCTCTTACATTTCTTATTTCTGTAATAATTTCTTTTATTTTTTCAACTGTTTGCTCTTCGTCATCAAATGCAAATTTTTCTCTTATTGTTGGCCATTTTGATACTATTAAGTCTGCTTCATTGTATTTTACTAGTTTGTCATAAATTTCTGATGTTACAAATGGCATAAATGGATGTAATAATTTTAATGATGTTCCAAATACATGGTTTAGTATGTCACTTACAGCAACCTTTGTTTCTTCATTTTCACTATAAATTCTTGTTTTAACCATTTCGATATACCAGTCACAGAATTCGTTCCAAATGAAGTTATAAATTTTGTCAATTGCAATTCCTAAATCATAATTTTCAATATTTCTTGTGATGTCTGCTACTAATTTGTCTAATTTATTTAGTATCCACTTGTCTTCTATTGTTAATGATTTTAAATCATAATTTCCATTATTATACCAATTATCATGGAACTCTTTTACTTTTTCTTCGTCTGGTGTATTCATTATTATGAATTTAGCTGCATTCCAAATTTTGTTTGCAAAGTTTGATGCTTGTTCTAGTTTTTCTGGCATATATCTGATGTCATTTCCCATTGTTGTTCCAGAAAGTACTGAAAATCTTAATGCATCTGCACCATATTGGTCAATTATTTCAATTGGGTCAATTCCATTTCCTAATGATTTTGACATTTTTCTTCCTTGTGAATCTCTTACAATTCCGTGTACAACAACATCTTTAAATGGATTTTTGTCTGTTAATTCTAATCCTTGTGTCATCATTCTTGAAACCCAGAATGTTATAATATCATATCCTGTTACCAATACATTTGTTGGATAAAATGTTTTGTAGTCTTCTGATTCTGTATTTGGCCAACCTAATGTTGAAAATGGCCATAATGCTGAACTAAACCATGTATCTAGTGAATCTTCGTCTTGATGTAATTTGCTAGAACCACATTTTTCACATTTTTCAGGCATTTGTTTTGCTACATGTATATGTCCACATTCGTCGCAATAATATACTGGAATTCTGTGTCCCCACCATAATTGTCTTGATATACACCAATCTTGGATATTATCTAACCAGTTAAAATACATTTTTTCGTATCTTTTTGGTACAAATTTTACTTCGTCATTTCTAACTGCATCTGCCGCTCTTTTAGCTAAATCTTTCATTGATACAAACCATTGCTCTGAAATTCTTGGTTCTATTGTGCTATGGCATCTGTAGCATTTTCCAACATTATGTGTATAATCTTCAATTTTAACTAAGTTTCCTAGCTCTTGTAATTTTTCTACAATTAGTTTTCTTGCTTCAATTGCTGGCATTCCTTTATATTCAGGAACTAAATCTCCCATAATTGAACTATCGTCAAATACTTCTATAATTTCTAAGTTGTGTCTTAGTCCAGCTTGATAATCATTTGGGTCATGAGCTGGTGTTATTTTAACACATCCTGTTCCAAATTCTTTTTCAACAAATTCGTCTGCAATTATTGGAATTTCTTTATTCATAATTGGTAAGATACATTTTTTACCAACTAAATCTTTATATCTTTCATCATCTGGATGTACTGCAACAGCTGTATCTCCAAGCATCGTTTCAGGTCTTGTTGTTGCAACTATAATATATCTGTCTGTTTCACCTGCAATTTGATATCTAATATGCCATAAGTGTGATGGTTCGTCCTCATATTCAACTTCTGCATCAGAAATTGTTGTATGACATGATGGACACCAGTTTATCATTTTTTTACCTTTATAAATTAATCCTTTATTATACAATTGGATAAATTGTTCTAAAACTGCTTCTGATAGTCCCTCATCCATAGTAAATCTGTCTCTATCCCAATCACATGAACATCCTAATCTTCTTTGTTGTTTTTTAATTGTTCCACCATATTCTTTAGTCCAAGCCCATGCTCTTTCTAAGAATTGTTCTCTTGTAATATCAGCTTTTGTTAAGCCTTCTTCCTCTTTCATTTTAGCAACAACTTTTACTTCTGTCGCAATTGCTGCATGGTCTGAACCTGGAAGCCATAACGTGTTGTATCCTTGCATTCTTTTAAATCTTATTAAAATATCTTGTATTGTGTCATCTAATGCATGTCCCATATGTAATTTTCCTGTTACATTTGGTGGTGGCATCATTATACAGTAACTTTCTTTTGTTTTGTCCATGTTTGGCTTAAAGTATCCTTTTTCTTCCCATTCTTGATATAGTTTTTCTTCAAAATCTTGTGGGTTATACTTGTCATTTAATTTTTTATTCATTTTAATTTACCTCCTAAATTGATTTTCTTCTTTTTCCTTTAATTTCATAACTCTATCATAAACGCTTTTCATGTAATCTTCATTTTCTTTTAATTCTTTTGTTTTTTCTATTAAATCATCCAATTTATCCCATTGTGATATTCCTTCTCTTTGTATTTCTAAGTCTGTTGATTGCATTTTTACATATATTGGTTTTCTTTTTTCTATAAGATATTTCATTACTTCAGTATAAATATGTTTTTGTTGTTTTTCTTCATTTTGCTGTTTTATCTTTGCTGTCTCTTGTTGAACTTGTACTTTTAATTCATTTTTAAAATTATTGTTGTTTTTTTGTTTTTCTTCATGTTTTAACTCGCTTTTTAAAAATTGTTGTGCCTTTGGTTTCTGTATATTATTGTCAAATATTTTTTTATTTGTATGCACATTATACTTTCCTTTTATAATTTGTTCTCTAACTTTGTTTTGTTTCTTTCGTTCTTGTTGTTGTTCTTCTTCCTTGTGTTTTTGTGTTCTAAGTTTTTCTTCCATTTGTGTTATTCCATTTTCCTTTTGTTCTTTCTTATTTTGTTCATATTTATTTTGTAAATTTTCGTCCAATTCCCATCCTAAACACACATCATAAATTCCCCAATCAAAAATTTTCTTTTTCTTACTTTGAGTTCTTTGTAAAATAATATTAATATTTTTGATTTCATCACTATCTTTATATTTTTTTGCTATCTCTTTTATATTTTTTACATCTTTTCTTTTTTCATTTATAGCAAGTGTAACATATAATTTTTGTTTTTCTGTTAATTCTTTATTTTGTAGAATTTCTTGTACATCAATTTCTTCTAATTTATAATATAATTTTGTTTTTATTTTATTTAATAATTCTAAATTTTCTTTACTTTCTTTACAAAATGGATTGTATTCCTTTAATTGCTCCATAATATATTCTTTTTTAATTTCTTCATTATTTTCATCTTTCATTTTCTTTTCTATTTTTTCTATTTGTAATTGAATAACTTCATCGTTTAAAAACTTTTTTCCTATTTCTTTTGCTTTTTCATAATCTCCTTGTTTTATTGCTATTGTTGCAATTTGAGATTGGATTGGTGCATCATCTCTAAATTTTTTTCCTATTTCTTTTGCTTTTTCATAATCTCTTTCTTTTATTGCTATTGTTACCATTTGAGATTGGATTTGTGCATCATTTTCAAATTTCTTCCCTATTTTTTTTGCTTTTTCATAATCTCCTTCTTTTATTGCTATTGTTGCCATTTGAGATTGGATTGGTACATAATTTTCAAATCTCTTCCCTATTTTTTTTGCTTTTTCATAATCTCCTTGTTTTGTTGCTATTGTTACCATTTGAGATTGGATTGGTGCATTATCTCTAAATTTTTCTCCTATTTCTTTTGCTTTTTCATAATCTCCTTGTTTTATTGCTATTGTTGCCATTTGAGATTGGATTGGTTCATTATCTCTAAATTTTTCTCCTATTTCTTTTGCTTTTTCATAATCTCCTTGTTT
>CAMBEE010000002.1 GCA_945865665.1 uncultured Clostridium sp.
AATAAAAAATAAAATAAATAAAAAATAAAATAAATAAAAAATAAAATAAATAAAATAATAAAATAAATAAAAATAAAATAATAATAAATAATAAAATTAGAATAAAATTAAATAATAATTTTTATTATTAACTAATTAAAGATTTTATTGCAGATAAAATCAAATCAATTGCAAGAATAAAAGCATAAGAAAACAATGAACTTTTTATAATTTTCTTTCCCATTCTTATTCTTTCTTCATCGCCAAAGCTAAATTTTTTCATAAAAACACCAGTTCCTACAGCTACTGCAGCCGCAGGAGTTGAAAGCTTTAAAAGCCAACTTTCTATATTTTCAAAAGCTGAATTTATCTTTGAAACTAATTTTGGTTCACCTAAAGCAAAACTAAAATTTTCAAAAATAAAAAATAGTATAATAGAAAATATAAAAATAAATAAAATATAAAATAAAAATTTTTTAAATTTAATCATAAGAATCTCCTTTCAAAATAAAAATAAAATAATTAAAATAAATAAATAAAAATAAATAAATAAAAATAAATAAATAAAAATAAATAAAAAATAATTAAATAAAAGATAATTAAATAAAAAATATTAATTTAAATAAATTAATAATAAATAAAAATAATAAAAATTATTTTTTAAAATAAGGTAACATTTCTAATTTTTTAGGTTCAAAAATTTTATTTCCATCAGATAAAAAAGTAAGAGCAGTAAAAGTTTCTAAATTTCTCGTAAAAAAATTTGTATCATAAATATAATCATTTTGATAATAAGAATTATAAGACTCAGAAATATTAGAATTTATAGAATTCAAAGTATTCGTAATATAACTAAAATTAGTCTCTTTTGCACTTTCAGAAACAGTTTTTGAAATTTTTCTTTTCTCTTCTTTCCCTAGCTGTTTTTGGGCTTCTTCTATAGTAAAAATATCATCAGTTCTGAACCAAATTTTATTAATTAAATTTTGAGTAATTACCTTAACAGAAGTTTCATCTTTAATAGTATTTTTTAAAGAAGAATAACTTTGAGTACTAACAATATTAATACATTTAGATTCTCTACTTAAAGAAAAAAAGTCACCATCTGTTTTTGTACAATATTTATCATATTCATCACAAATAAAAGCAGTTTTTTTAATATGATTAGAAGATAAGGAAGAGAGAATTTCAGTTTGAAAGTCCAATTTTAAATAAGTTGCAATAATTTTTGCAAGTAAACTATATTCAGAAATATTCATATTTAAAACAACAATTTTTCCTGATTTTATTACATCATGAAATCCTAAAAAATTTAATTTATTTTTTTCAGGAGAAAAAGTTGAAAAAACATCATAATCCGAAATAAACGTATTTGTTATACGGGTAATTTCTGAAATTAAAATTCCCTTAGTTCTAGAATCTAAATTTTCAAATTCTTTTTGAAAAAAATTTAAACATTCATTAAGTTCATAAATTTGTTTTTTATTTAATTTTGAAGCAATAAATAAATTTTTTAAAATATTTATTTTTTCTTTGTAGTAATTTGGAATAGTTATTAATTTATGCAGTTCGGAAAAAGTAACGTAATTATTATTGTATAACCTACACAATTTTATTGACTCTGCTAAAATTTGTTCAGCTTTATCTAGCCAATATGATTCCGAATTATTTTCAGAAAAAAGAGTTAAAATAGTTTTAAGCCTATTAGCAAGTACAATTGGTTTTAAATTTGGCTTATGCAATGGATTATAATATATACCAGAATTTAAACCAACAACAAGAAAATCGTCTTGTAAATTATAAAAATTTACATAATCTTTTACTTGATTATAGTAATTTCCTTTAACATCTAAAATAAGCATTCCTATTTTATCCGTAGGATTTTCACTATTATATTTAATTAATTGTTCAGTAAATGGATACATTGCTGAAGAAGTTTTTCCTGAACCAATAGTACCGGTAATCAAAAAATTTTGATAAAGTCCTTTTTCAGGAATATAAATTTTTTGTCCATTATTTTTTCCAATTAATAAATTTAATTTAGAAGAATCATTAAAATTATTTTTAATAATATTTTTATTTTTTAATTTATTATTATTTTTAAAAGGTAGATAATGATAAATTTGATTAAAAATAATATTCGAAAAAATAAAATTAGAAAAAATATAAGTAAAAATAAAAATAATTTTAATATATTTCCAAAGTAAAGGATTTTTTTGACAAATGTCAAAAGGATGTATTCCATAAGTTATTATAATTTCTTCGGAAATAAAAATTGGATAAAAAATTTTTAATGCTACTACACAAGAAATAAATACAAAAAATGTGCAAAAAATAATTTTACGTTTTAAAATTATAAGTCCTCCTTTTTTATTTTTAATTTTGAACCTTGAAGAGTATGAAAAATTTTTAATTCAAAAAAAGTATAAATTGAATATAAAGTAACAAAAAGATTAATAATAAATATGATAAAAAATATATTAATTAATCGAGAAATAATATCACCGCCTTACTTCTATAAAAATATACAACATTTTTTTCAATTTGTCTATACTTTTTTGAAAAAATATGGTAAAATTATTTTGTAAACTAATTTAAGGAGGAAAACAATGGAATTTAATAAAGATACAACAATAGGTGAAATTTTAGAAAAAGCACCAGAAAAAGCAGAAATTTTATTAGAAATAGGAATGCATTGCTTAGGATGTCCAGCATCCCAAATGGAAACATTAGAAGAAGCTTGTGATGTTCATGGAATAGATGTAGAAGAAGTAATAAAAAAATTAAATGCTTAAATTTAAAAATATATCAAATAATAAGAGATATAAAAGACTATAAAAAAGACTCAAATTATCAATACATTTGTCAAAAAAAGTAGAAAAAATAAAAATTTTAAATTTTTTTAAAAAATTTTGATAAATGTATTGACATATTAAAAAAAATATAGTAATATATAAAAGCGTTCCGGGTAGATAACGGAAAAATGGTGACGGGCTATTAGCTCAGGTGGTAGAGCACTTGACTTTTAATCAAGTTGTCCCGCGTTCGAGTCGCGGATAGCTCACCAAAAGAACTAAATGATTGAAAAAATTATTTAGTTCTTTGTATATACGGCCCCTTGGTCAAGCGGTTAAGACATCGCCCTTTCACGGCGGAGACATGGGTTCGATTCCCGTAGGGGTCACCAAGAATGCCACTTTAGCTCAGTTGGCCAGAGCACCGCACTTGTAATGCGGGGGTCCTCAGTTCGAATCTGAGAAGTGGCTCCAATATAAAAGGTCAGTAGTTTTGATTAAATCTTAATTATTGGCTTTTTTATTTTATAAAAATATAAGTAGGAGGCCATCGCATTACAAGTGCGGTGCTTTGTAATCAAAATTTAATAAATGACTCTAATATAAAATAGGAGGCACTAAATGAATAGAATTATAATAGTAACAGGAGCATCAAAAGGGATAGGAAGAGAAATAGCAAAAGAGTTAGCGATAAAAGGAAATACAATAATAGCAAATTACAACAAATCAGAAAAAGATATAAAAGAATTACAACAAGAATTAGAAAAGCAAAATATCAAAATAGATATAGTAAAAGCAGATGTATCAAAAAGAGAAGAAGCGTCAAAATTAGTAAAATATACGATAGAAAAATACGGAAAAATAGATGTATTAATTAATAATGCAGGAATATCACAAATAAAAGAATTTACACAATTAACAGATGAAGACTGGAATAATATGATAAACACAAATTTAAATTCTGTATTTTATATGTGTCAAGAAGCATGTAATAATATGATTCATAATAAAAATGGATGTATAATAAATATATCTTCAATATGGGGAATTACAGGTGCATCTTGTGAAGTTCATTATAGTGTTAGTAAAGCTGGAGTAGATGCACTAACAAAAGCACTAGCAAAAGAGTTAGGACCATCAAACATAAGAGTAAATTCAATTGCACCAGGAATAATAAAAACAGAAATGAATGCTCATTTAAGTGAAGAAGAAATACAAGACATAGAAGAAGAAATACCATTAGAAAAAATAGGACAAGCCAAAGATATAGAGAGATGTGTGGAGTGGTTAATAAATGACGAATATACTACGGGACAAGTTGTATCAATAAATGGTGGATGGAATATATAAATAAAAAACGATATTGGAAATAAATCCAGTATCGTTTTTATTATTTATATATTAGGAGAGTTATGCAACTTTCCTAATATATAAAACTACATTGCACAGAAAATTTATTTTATAAATTTTCTGTGCAATGTAGTTTTATATACTAAAATTATTAAAAATTTATAACGAGTATTAAGCCTCGTGTGCTTTTCTTTTGTAATTTCCAGATAATATTTTTGGAAAATAAGTTATAATCTTATAAACAGCTAAACGAATTTTTTTACTCCATAAATAAGACTTTCTTAATTTTCTTGCGCTTCCTAAAGAAACAGGCTCATCTTCTAAAACTAGTAATTCATTTTGTTTTTTTTCAATTTCAAATGTATAGTTTTTACAGTCATTATTATCCCATTCATTATTACCATTTCTAAAACAGAAATTAAAAGTATCACCTTCACCTAAGAAGATTTCAGCTTGGAAACCTAACTCTGTTTTTTCCATTTTTATTTCATTTAAATTGTCCCAATTAATTCCAAATCCATAATGAATAAAAACTTCTTCAGAATTTTCCTGAAAAAATTTTCCTGTATATGATATTTTTACATTACTATTTTCAACTAATTTATCTGTATTAAAGAATATGTTTTTTACTAACTCCATTTGATATATCTCTCCTTATTTATCTTTTGCTACAAGTATTATAATATTAAATTTAATATTGTTCAAGTGTTTTTTGTAAAATTTTTTGAAAATTTGAAAAATTATGGCTCTTTATAAATATTTTTGCAATTTTTTAAAGGTAAAAAATATATTATAGTGTTAATATGAATTATTTTATAAAATGAAAATGGCAATATATTGTTAACTAGTTAACTATAATAAAAAATTTGATTAAAATAAATATTGTAAAAAAATATAGAATATGATAATATTAAAATAGAAAAACATAGGGGAGAAAATAAATGGAGAAGAGCAACTTAAAAACCAGAGAAATTGAAAAAAATGAAAAAATCACAGAAGAAAATCAAAAAGAAGAAAGTGTTAAAAAGACTGTAAAAAATACAAAGAAGAACGTATTAATTGCAAGTGCAGTTATATTAATTATACTAGTATTACTGGCATTATCAGTAGTTTTTGCAATAATGAATATCAACAATAATAACATAGTAAAAGGTGTAAAAATAGAAGGAATAGATGTTTCTGGATTATCAAGAGAAGATGCAAAAAGCAAAATTGAAAGTATATATCAAGATAAAAAAGAAAAAGAGATAACTTTAAAATATAACGATTACGAAACAACACTAAGTCCACAATTATTAGAAGTTAATTATGATATAGATAAAGGAATAGAAGAAGCTGTATCTATTGGAAAAAGTGATAACATATTTATAAATAATTTTAACATAGTAAAAGCAATGCTAGGAAAAAATAATATAAAAATAGATATGACTATAAATGAAGATGTTGCAAAACAAAATATTGAAGAAATATCAGCCAATATACCAGGAGCAGTAACTGAACCAAGCTATTATATTGAAAATGATAAATTAATAATAACAAAAGGTAAAGAAGGCATAAAAGTTGATAATGATAAATTAATTGAAAAAATAAAAGAACAATTAAAAGATATTAATACAGCACAAGAATATATAGAAATACCTGTAACAGAAAAAAAGCCAGAAGAAATAGATATAGATAAAATACATGAGGAAGTTTATAAAGAAGTACAAGATGCATATTATACAAAAGATCCTTTTACAATACATCCAGAAGTAGAAGGTGTTGACTTTAATGTAGAAGAAGCAAAAGAACAATTAAAAGAAGACAAAGAACAATATGAAATACAATTAACAATTACAAAACCAAAAGTTACAACAGCACAAATAGGTTCAGAAGCGTTTCCGGATTTATTAGCAACATATTCAACAAGATATGATGGAGGAGACAGAGATAGAACTACAAATTTAAGAATTGCTTGTCAAAAAATAAATGAAAAAGTTGTACTTCCAGGAGAAACATTTTCATATAATCAAACATTAGGAGTAAGAAGTACAGCAACAGGATATAAAAATGCAAAAGTATATGAAAATGGTGAAGTTGTAGATGGAATAGGTGGAGGAATATGCCAAATATCTTCAACATTATACAATTCTGTTTTAACGGCAAACTTAGACATTGTTGAAAGAAAGAACCATCAATTTGTAACTTCATACACACCAGCAGGAAGAGATGCAACAGTCGTTTATGGAATGACAGATTTTAAATTTAAAAATACAAGAAAATATGCAATTAAAATAAAAGCAAGTGCTTCAAATGGAGTTGCAACAGTTTCTATATATGGAATTAAAGAAGAAAATGAATATACGGTATCATTTAGTACAAGAACAGTTTCAACAATTCCTTTTACAGTTAAATATGTAGATGATAATACATTAGCTGTAGGAACAGAAAAAGTTAAGCAAAAAGGAGCAAATGGAATAATTACAGAAACATATATTACAAAAAGCTTAAATGGAAAAGTTGTATCAACAAAATTACTTTCTAAAGATACATATAATGCAATGCAAAGAATAATTTTAAGAGGAACAAAAGGAGCAGCGACAAGCAGTAGTACAGATAATAATCAAACTGGTACGACTACACCAAGTACACCAGTACAAGACAATAGTAATAGCCAACAGCCTTCAGATAGTAGTAATAATCAACAACAACCATCAAATAATAACAGCGAAAATACAGGAAGTACAGGAGAAACAAATAATACAAATACATAAAAGAATAAAAACACAGAGGTTAATTTTCTGTGTTTTTTTATTGTGCTCTATTGACATATGCCCTGAAAAAGTCTATAATAAAGAAGTAGTTTTTAAAGCTAACAAAATATATGCATCATTAGCTCAGCTGGTAGAGCAGCAGACTCTTAATCTGAAGGTCCTCGGTTCGAAACCGAGATGATGCACCAAAAAATGTGCATTTTTAAAAAAGTGCACATTTTTTAATAAAAACGAAAAATAGAAAGAGGTGGGTTAAATGCTAAAAATACACAATACAAATGCAGAAACAAATAAAATGGAAGAAATAAAAGAATTTAAAAAAGGAAGTTGGATAAACCTTGTTAACCCATCGGAAAATGAAATAAAAAAAGTATGTGAAAATGTACAAATACAAGAAGACTTTATTAGAGATGCATTGGATTTTGAAGAAAAGGCCAGAATAGACAATGAAGAAGATGATGGAACAATATTATTTGTTGTAGATGTTCCAATAATAGAAAAAAATGAAGAAAATGATGTTTTTACAACAATGCCATTAGGAATGATAGTAGTAAGAGACGATTTTTTTAT
The DNA here is from genome assembly GCA_945865665.1 of uncultured Clostridium sp. Classification (GTDB taxonomy): domain Bacteria; phylum Bacillota; class Clostridia; order TANB77; family CAG-508; genus CAG-269. The sequence continues at coordinate 7,448 of CAMBEE010000002.1, forward strand.
AACAGTTTCATTAAGAAAAAATAAAGTTATAGAAGATTTTGAAAAAATGAAAATAAAAAATTTCCAAACATATAAAAAATCAAAATTAATATTTCAAATATTGTACTTAAACTCTTCATATTATTTAACATATTTAAAGCAAATAAATAAAGAAACAGAAATTGCTGAATATATATTAAAAAAATCAATGAAAAACAAGGAATTATTAAAATTATTAAGTTTAGAAAAGAGTTTGGTTTATTTTACAACATCATTAAAATCAAATGAACTAGTTATGGAAAAAACAATGAGAGGCAAAATAATAAAGTTATATGAAGAAGATGAGGACATACTAGAAGATGCAATTACAGAAAACAGACAAGCAATAGAAATGGCAAAAATATATAGTGATATTTTAACAGGAACAATGGATGCATATGCATCAATAATATCTAATAATCTAAATGGAGTTATGAAGTTTTTAACATCAATAACAATAGTACTTGCAGTACCAACAATGGTTTCGAGCTTTTGGGGAATGAATGTTAATTTACCATTCCAAGATAGTAAATTTGGATTTCCAATTATGATATTAATTTCAGTGGTATTAACATTAATTGTTACTTGGTGGCTAAAAAGAAAAGATATGCTTGATTAAAATAAAAAGGAGTCGGTGGTGAATATAAAATCCGACTCCTTTTTTTAAATATACATAATATCCAAGTGATAATTACTTTATGTAAATTTTTAATTAATTTCATCACCTAAAATACTTTTAATTTTTTCAAGTTGAGTTTTTAAATTGGTATAAACAGTAGGACTAATAGAAGAAGTATCACCTGACTCGTATTTTGCGATAGATTTTTCTATGTCCAAAATTTTAAATTTGTGAGATTTAGCATTTGAATTTTTATACATATAAATAGGCACATAATCAACCTTATTTATTGAAATATTACCATCAACATTTTTAGTAATATTCAAATTTAAAATTGCAGAATCCCTAGTGATTTCATCTCTTTGGTCAGCTGTAAAGTTACCTAAAGCATAAACAACAAAAACATCTTTTGTAGCGCCATCATCTAAAGTGATAGTCTTTTTTTCCATAGGCTCTAGGACATGAGGATGATTTCCAAGAATTATATCAACACCATTTTTGAATAAATAATCAGCAAGTTCTTTTTGTTCAGAGTTAGCAGATGTTTTATATTCAGTTCCCCAATGCATACAAGCAACTATCATATCAGCCCCTTCAGATTTTGCCTGATCTATCTGTTTTTTTATTAAATTTTTATCAATTAAATTAACACAAAATTCTTTACCAGATGGAACAGAAATTCCATTAGTCCCATAAGTGTAATTTATAAAGGCAATTTTTACACCTTTTACATTTTTAATTAAAAGTTTTTCCTGATCTTCGACAGTTTTATATGTACCAAGATGAGAAATATCTGCATGATCTAAAACATCAATGGTTCTACAAATTCCTGAATATCCGTAGTCGAGAGCATGGTTTCCAGCTAAAGAGATAACATCAACGCCAATTTTCTTTAATGCAGTTGCCAAACTGTCAGGAGAATTAAATGTTGGGTAATTGCTGTAGCCCTTATCTTCACCAGCAAATGTTGTTTCTAAACTTCCTACTGTAATATCTGCAACTTTTGTATAATATTTTATATCTTCATAAACATATGAAAAATCATATTCTTTTGTTTCTGAATTGTAAGCGTCCCAATATTGTGTATTATGACAAAGTGTGTCGCCAAGTGCTGTAAGCGTAAAAGTTACAGGTTGTTCTTCATTATTTTTATCTTCGCCAATTTCAGTATTAACATTTGACAATGAAGTGTTATCAGCAGATGAATCATTAGAAATTGTATAGTTATTAGTAAAATTTTTTGAGATTTTTGATGGTCTCAAATTATAAAAAATGATTATTGAACATACAATACTAATTATTAATAAAGTAAAAATTAAAAAATATAAAATTTTTTTAATATTTCGTTCTTTTTTGTTAACTCTTTTTTTGTTTCTTGAATTTCTTCTCATGTTATCACCTTTTATTTATCATAATTTTTATATCAATAAATTATCATAAAAATAAAAAAAATTCAATAAATTAAATAAATAAATGTCTCAAACAGAACCATACCCAATGAGACATTGCAATTTCCGTAAAAAGATGTTATACTATAGCAGACAAAAAAGAGAAAATTAGGAGGAAAGAAATGTTAAGTGCAAACGGAGTAACAGTACGATTTGGAAAAAGAGTACTATTTGAAGATGTAAACATAAAGTTTGGAAAAGGAAATTGCTATGGAATAATAGGAGCAAATGGAGCAGGAAAATCAACATTTTTGAAAGTATTATCAGGAGAAATAGAACCAAGTAAAGGTGACGTAACATTAGAAAAAGGTGAAAGATTATCCATATTAAAACAAGATCACTTTGCTTTTGAAGAAAATACAGTAATAGATACAGTAATGATGGGAAACAAAGAATTGTATGATATAATGAAAGCAAAGGAAGAAATTTATGCAAAACCTGATTTCTCAGAAGAAGATGGAATGAAGGCTGCAAAACTTGAAGAAAGATTCGCGGAATTAGATGGTTGGAACGCAGAGTCTGATGCCGCAATGCTTTTAAATGATTTAGGAATTGTACCAGAAAATCATTATAAATTCATGAAAGAGATTGAAGCAAGAGAAAAAGTAAAAGTATTATTAGCACAAGCTTTATTTGGAAATCCAGATGTATTATTACTTGACGAACCAACAAACGATTTGGATTTAAAAAGCATAAATTGGTTACAAGAATTCTTAATCAACTTTGAGAATACAGTAATTGTAGTATCACATGATAGATATTTCTTAAATAAAGTATGTACACACATTGCAGATGTTGACTTTGGTAAAATAAAAGTATATCCAGGGAACTACGATTTCTGGTATGAATCAAGCCAATTAGCATTAAAACAAATGAGAGAACAAAACAAGAAGAAAGAAGAAAAAATTAAAGAATTACAAGACTTTATAGCAAGATTTAGTGCAAATGCATCAAAGTCAAAACAAGCAACATCAAGAAAGAAAACACTTGAAAAAATAGAACTAGACGAAATAAAACCATCAAACAGAAAATATCCATATGTAGACTTCAAGCCAGACAGAGAGCCTGGAAAAGAAATTCTACAAGTAAAAAATATTACAAAAACATTTGAGGGAGTGAAAGTTCTAGACAATGTATCTTTTACAGTAAAACAAGATGATAAAATTGCGTTTTTGGCAGATAATGAAATTGCAAAAACAGTACTATTCCAAATAATATCAGGAGAAATGGAACCAGATAGTGGAGAATTAGTATGGGGAACAACAATAACAAAATCTTATTTCCCTAAAGATAATAACTACTTATTTGACACAGATGAGAACATAACAGAATGGTTAAGAAAATATTCAAAAGACCCAGATGAAACATATGTAAGAGGATTTTTAGGAAGGATGCTATTTTCCGGTGACGAAGCTTTAAAACAAGTTAGAGTTTTATCAGGAGGAGAAAAAGTAAGATGTGTTCTTTCAAAAATGATGCTTTCAGGCGCAAATTTCTTAATATTTGATGAACCAACAAATCACTTAGATATGGAAAGTATTACTTCTGTAAATGAAGGAATGAAAAAATTTATAGGTAATATTTTATTTACATCACATGACCATGAATTGACTCAAACAGTTGCAAATAGAATTATTGATATTAAAGAAGATGGAAATGTAATTGATAGAGAAGTTACTTATAATGAATATTTAGGAATTGAATAAAAAATATAGAGGATGAAAGTAACAATTTTCATCCTTAAAATAAGAAGAGGAGAAAAAACAATGGATAAAATCGCAAAAACAATTGCAGAAGAATTAAACATCAAAATACAACAAGTAGAAAACACAATAAAATTAATAGACGAAGGAAACACAATACCATTTATTGCACGTTACAGAAAAGAAGTAACAGGAGGACTAAGTGACGAAGTATTAAGAACATTTGGAGAAAGATTAGCATACTTAAGAAACCTAGAAACAAGAAAAGAAGAAGTAATAAAATCAATAGACGAACAAGGAAAATTAACAGACGAAATATTGCAAGCCGTAGCAATTTCAAAAACACTTGCAGAAGTAGAAGACATCTATAGACCATATAAACAAAAGAAAAAGACAAGAGCAACAGTAGCAAAAGCAAAAGGATTAGAACCACTAGCACAAATAATAATTGAACAAACAGAAACAAAACCAATATTAGAAATAGCACAAGAATATGTTAATGTAGAAAACTTATCAGAAGAAGACAAGAAAAACAAAGATAAAGTCGTTGCAACACCAGAGGACGCAGTACAAGGAGCTTTAGACATAATAGCCGAAGACATTTCTGACAATGCTAAATACAGAAAAGAAATAAAAAGACAATGCTACAGAGAAGGTCTTATCAAAACAAAAGCAAAAGACCCTGAAAGCAAATCAAATTATGAGATGTATTATGACTATAGTGAAGCATTAAAATGGATTCCTAGCCACAGAATTTTGGCAATAAACAGGGGAGAAAAAGAAGACTTCCTAAAAGTATCTATTGAAAAACCAGAAGACAAAATTTTAGCATACATAGAAAAAGATATTATAAAAGGTGAAACACAATTCACACAAATGCTAAAAGACACAATATTAGACAGTTTTGAAAGATTAATAGAACCATCAATTGATAGAGAAATTCGTTCAGATTTAACAGAAAAAGCAGAAGAAAAAGCAATAAAAGTATTTGGACAAAACTCAAAACAACTGTTACTAGGAGCGCCGATTAAAGGTAAAACAGTAATGGGATTTGACCCAGCATATAGAACTGGATGTAAAATAGCCGTAATAGACGAAACAGGAAAAGTTTTAGATTACACAACAGTATATCCAACAGAACCACAAAATGATGTAGAAGGCGCTAAAAAAGAATTATTAAAACTAATTGAAAAAGACAAAATAGACATGATAGCAATAGGAAACGGAACAGCATCAAGAGAATCAGAAATGTTTGTATCAGATATGATAAAAGAAGCATCAAGACCAGTACACTATGTAATTGTAAGTGAAGCAGGAGCTTCAGTATATTCTGCATCAAAACTTGCAACAGAAGAATATCCTGACATAAATGTTTCTATAAGAGGAGCGATATCAATAGCAAGAAGACTACAAGACCCACTTGCAGAACTTGTAAAAATAGACCCAAAAGCAATAGGAGTTGGACAATATCAACACGATGTAAACCAAAAGAAATTAGCTGAAAGCCTAACAGGCGTGGTAGAAGACAGTGTTAACAAAGTAGGAGTTGATGTAAACACAGCAACACCATCACTACTTTCATATGTTTCAGGAATAAACAACACAATAGCAAAAAACATTGTAAAATATAGAGACGAAAACGGAAAATTAAAAGAAAGAAAAGAACTTTTAAAAGTACCAAAGCTAGGAAAAGTAGCATTTGAACAATGCGCAGGATTCTTAAGAATTATAGACGGTAAAAACCTACTAGAAATAACTGCAGTTCACCCAGAAAGTTACGAAGCAACAGAAAAATTATTAAAATCTTTAGGATTTGATAAAGAAGATTTAAGAGACAGAGAAAAAACAGATGAATTAAGACAAAAATTAAAAACAGTTGATGTAGAAAAAACAGCAAAAGAGCTAGAAATTGGTGAAATGACATTATCAGATATAATTTCAGAACTTAGCAAGCCAGGAAGAGATCCTCGTGAAGATATGCCAAAACCAATATTAAGACAAGATGTTTTGAAATTAGAAGATTTAAAAGAAGGTATGATTTTAACAGGAACAGTAAGAAATGTTATAGATTTTGGAGCATTTGTAGACATTGGTGTTAAATATGATGGGCTTGTACATATTTCAGAAATGAGCGATAAATACATTAAAAATCCATCAGATTTAGTATCAGTTGGGGATATTGTAAAAGTAAAAGTTATAAAAATAGATATGGAAAGAAAAAAAGTAGGATTATCTATGAAAGTATAAAGAAAACGGGATTAAGGGGAAACACCCCAAATCCCGTTATTTATATTTATTTTGAATTCTTTTAATTTTAGGATATTCGTTTTTTAAAATATCCAAGAAAATATCAGTAAGTTCAGGGTCAAATTGAGTACCCTTATTTTTTTCAAATTCAGAGATAACAATATCTAAAGGTAAAGCATCTCTATAAGTCCTTTTAGAAGTCATGGCATCAAATGTATCAGCAATAGTAACAATTCTAACCAAAAGGGGAATATCTTCACCTTTTAATTTAGCTGGATAACCATTACCATCATACCTCTCGTGGTGAAATTTTATAATAGGAATAATCTTTGAATATAATGCAATTGGGTACAAAATATGACTACCAATTAGAGGGTGAGCCTTTATTTGAAGATATTCTATAGGTGTAAGAGGACCATTTTTAATAAGAACTTTATTAGGAGTACTTATTTTTCCAATGTCATGAAACATACTACCAACTTTTAAAGTTTTTAGAACAGTGCGAGAAAGACCAAGGTGGCGTCCTATTAATAGAGAATATTTAGAAACCCTAAAAGAATGACCAATTGTATATGTATCTTTATATTCAACAATATTTCTTAAAACTTGAATAGTAGTTAAATACGGAGATTTATAATCACTACTATAAGAATCAAGTTGCAAATTAATTCTCATAAATTCATAAATAGAATTTAATATCAATTCAGTTAAAGTAACTAATATTGAGAAATCATCATTTTTATTATAATAGGCTTCGATATCATAATTTTTGATTATATCTAAAGCATCAAAATTATTTGAATTATCAAAAATTAGCATAATGTATGCAAAAGCATCAAAGTATCTAATTTTTTTAATAAATAATTCTAATAAATCTTTAGGAAAATTAAAATTTATAATAATTAAATCATAATTTTTGCTATTAATATTATTAATTGCAGACAAGGCATCTCTGACTAATTCAAAATGATATTTTGAATTTTCAAAAAGTATTGATAATTTATTTATTATTCTTTTTTCATTACTAACTACTAAAATATTATATTTTTTATTTTCATAAGTCATAATAACACCTCTGTTACATTATATTAATAAATTATTTAAAAATCAATAGAAATGTTTAAGATATACTAAAAATGGGAAAAATAAAGTTACAGTTCAGTAGGAAAAATCCCTAAAATACCTGTGAATGATATTTTTCATATTTTCTCAGGTTCCCGACATACGTTAACAAATTCTAATGTAAATACTCTAACAATACCCGAAGACAGGACCCTTTAGAGCATTTACTTAAGAATTTGTAATACTATTTTGGTCACATTCGAAATATATTCAAAATATCATTCACAGGTATTTCAAGAAAATTCCTTACTGAATTGTAACAAAAATAAATTATAATCTATAAAATTTTTAAAAGAATGAGAGGAAAATTGTGCAAGCCAAAAGAAAAAAGAAGAAAAACAAATTAAAAAAATATATGAAAATAATAAGCATTTTGAGTGTTATAGCAGTAATAATAATTTATGTATATATTACTTATAAAAATATAGATATAAACAACTTAAATTATGAAACAGATAGAGTAATATCCACAGTAAATGAACAAACTGTGGAAAAAGCAGAAGAAAATAGCCAAAAAGTTGCAGATATTCTAGAAAATACAATGAAAAGTGTTGTTGGCATTTCAAAATTAAAAGATGCAGGAAATTCAATTTTTTCTAATAATAGTGAAACATCACTTGGGTTAGGAACAGGAATAATTGTATCAGAAAATGGATACATCCTAAGCAATGAACATGTAACAGGTGGAAAATTTAGCACATGTTATATAACATTAGAAAATAATAAAAAATACGATGGAAAAGTAGTATGGTGTGATACAGATTTGGATTTATCAATAACAAAAATAGAAGCAAATAATTTAACAGCAGTTCAATTAGGAGATTCAAGTAAAATTAGAGTAGGAGAAAGTGTTTTTGCAATAGGAAATCCAATAGGTTTTGAATTTAGAAGAACGGTTACTTCAGGAATTATAAGCAGTAAAAATAGAACAATAAAATTAGAAGAAAACAATATAGTGTCATATATGTCAGACTTAATACAAACTGATGCAACAATAAACCCTGGAAACAGCGGAGGGCCATTAATTTATCCAAATGGAGAAGTAATACGGAATAAATACTGTAAAAATATCTTCAGCTGAAGGAATAGGATTTGCAATTCCAATAAATGTTGTAAAACAAGTAATTGAAAGCTATATTAATAACAACTCATTTGAACAGGCGACAATGGGTGTATATGCATATGATAGAGAAGTTATACCATATTTAAATGAAAATATTAGTTTTTCAAAAGGAATATATGTTGCTCAAATTATAAAAAATGGACCAGCAGCACAGACGGAATTGCGAGAGGGAGACATTATAAATTCAATTGATGGAAAAGAACTTGAAACAATGAATGATTTAAGGGAATATATTTATAGCAAAAAGCCAAACGACGAGGTTAATTTGCAGGTTTCTAGAGGAAAAATTAATAAAACTATATCAATTGTTTTACGGAAAAAAATAAGACAATTTTCGACAAAAAGATTTCTTTGCCGTGAATTATAATATTAATAGTTACAGTTCAGGGATTTTACTTACTGGTCTGTAACTATTAAAATATATTAATGAAAAAATTTTTTATGAATTTATTGAGATAATTAAAAAAATAGAATATAATAATAACAAATCAGAAAGAACCAAAGAAAAATTCAAAAATAAAAAAGAATGTAAAGCTCTAAAATAGTAGGAGGAAACAAAATGAATAAATACATGAAAATTGCAAAAGAAAATGCAGACAGCGGAATAGCAAACAAAGAAGGTGGACCATTTGGAGCCGTAATAACAGATAAAAAAGGTAACATAATTGCAAATGGAAATAACAGAGTACTAAAAAACAATGACCCAACCGCTCATGCAGAAGTTGTAGCAATAAGAGAAGCTTGCAAAAAATTAAATACATATGATTTATCAAATTGTATCTTATACACATCTTGCGAACCATGTCCAATGTGCCTATCCGCGATAATATGGGCAAATATTAAAGAAGTATATTATGGTTGTACTAAAGAAGATGCAGGAGAAATAGGTTTCAGAGATGATATTATTTATGATTATTTAAAGGGAAATAACAAGGATTTAATACACTTAACTCATTTAGATAGAAATGAATGTATAAAAACTTTTGAACAATATAAAAAAGAAAATGGAACGATATACTAAAATCATAATAATTATAAAATTTAAATATAAAAAACGTAAAACTAAAACAACAAAAAAGAACATAAAATAAAAAACGCGAAAAAAACAAAGACTAGTATAGAAATATAAAATAAAAAGGAGGGATGAAAATGAAGGGATGTTTAAAAATACTTATTATTATAGGTGTAGCAATTTTATCATTTTTAATCATAAGAGGAATACTAATGACAAAATAGTGGAAAATACAGCCAATAAAACATAGAATAACGGAAAAATAAAAAAAGAAAGGGTAGAAATAATGGAAAAAGAAGTAAAAAAAGAAGAAAAAACAAAGAAAACATTTTCAAAATTAAAAATTATAAAAATAACAGTAATAAGTACTTTAATAGTATTAGCTGTAATTGTTCTAGCAATATACATATATAATAAAAATAAAAAATTAGACATTACATACATAACAGCACAACTTGAAAAATCAAGCGAATTAACTACAGCCACATTAAAATTTAAAGGAATATATGAATACAATGACGATGGAGTAGCAGTTATAAACAAATCAAACTTTATTATGTTATATGAAGCAACAGCAAGAGCTGGAATTGATATATCAGAAGTAAAAATTGAACAAGATAATTTTAAACCTATAGTTTGGGTTACTATACCAAAAGCTAAAGTTATAGATGTAAAAGTTGATAACAAAAGTATTAAATATTTAAAGAGTGATTTTGCATTATTAAATACAAATCCAAAAGAAGACGCAAATAAGGCAAATGCATTAGCTGAAGAAGATGCTAAAAGCGAAGTTGAAGAAATGGGAATATTAGATGCAGCAGATGCACAAGCAGAGACATTGGTAAGAGGATTAATACAAGATATAATTCCAAAAAAATATGAAATACAAATAAAAAAATAGTAAGGAATATTGTAAAAAATATCTGAAAAATAAAGATTAATTAAGATGTAGTTATTAAAAATAGAACCAGAAAATCCAATAATGGAACTTTTGGTTCTATTTTTGTTATAAAAAGTTTAATAAATCAACATTAAAAAAATCATAAAGTTTTTTTCTAAAATAGAATTATTATTTTTAAAAGTAAACATAAAATATTGAAAAGAAACAAAAAATATGATAAAATATTGAATTAAATATTAAAAGAAATGGAGAAGGGTAATGGAGAATTCAAAAATAATAAACAAATTTTATCTAGATAAAGAAAAAGATATAATAGTAAATCTATACAAAACAAGTGAAGACGAACTAACATACATACTAGAAACACCAAATCACGGAACAGGAAACCTAATAACAAACCTAGCAAAAATATGCGGACTAAAAACAATAAAAAACGAAAAAGACATGAAAATAATAAAAGGCGAAATACCAGCAAGTTTAAATGGTGATAATGAAGAAGTTTACATATTTAGACTAGGAGGAATAAAAATAGCCAATATTTACACTGATGGAAGAATAGAAATAAAAGCAACAATTCCAGCAATCAGTAAAACATTAATGTCACAAACAAAACGATATAATTTAAGCATAAATCAAACTCTAGTAAAAGCATATATACTAAAAAAAGCCAAATTCAGAACAGACTTACATACACATATGAATGCAAACTTGCCAGCAGACTGCTTAATAGCACTTGGAATAAAACATCAAGTTAGGTATCCTTTATACTATATCAAAAAAATAGACTTAAAAATAACTAAAGAACAAGAAGAAAAAATATATGAACAAAGAAAAGAAGTTGAAAAACAATTCGAGAACTCAACACTAACAGGAAAATATCTAACAAGAAGAATTGATGACAATACATTTATAAATTTTGCAGACCTAATATTAAATAACTTAGAAAATGCACCAGAAAACATAGCAAAAATACGAAAAAGTCTAGAAATACTAAAAGATGGACAAGCAGTATTCACAAATCTTGAAAAATTATATTTATATAGATACGTTTTTGCAAAAGGCTCAGAAAGCACAGAAAAAATCAACCTAGAAAAAAGAAAAATAGAGACAATATCAGATAAAGAAATAAAAGAAATGCTAATAAAAATGATAGAAGATACAAAAAAAGGTAGCCCATATGCAAAAAACAACTTAAGACAAGACAAACTATTATGGATAGCAAGAGAATATCAAAAGCAAGGAATATATTACACAGAAATATCAGACACAACACTAACAAAAAAAGGAATACCTGCAATTGAACTACTAGAAGAAGTACATCAAATAATGCCAGAAATTGAAAAAGAAACAGGAGTAAAAATCAGATTTTTGGTAGCAATAAGAAGAATACCACTTACAATAATAAAAGACGCAAAAACAAGCAACAATTATTTAAGAGAAAATTTAAATGTATTAAAAGCAGTATCCAGAAGTCCATATGTAGTGGGAAGTGACTTTATTGGAGAAGAAATAAATGATATTTCAGAATTAAAACCAGCAATAGAGGAAATAGTTCAATATGTATGCAATGAAGACAAAGGCTACACAGTAAGAATACATGCTGGAGAAAATGACAGCTTAAGAGACAATGTAAGAAAATCAATAGAATGTGTAAAAGAAAGCCTAAAACCAGGGCAAAAAATGCCAAGAATAAGAATTGGGCACGGATTATACACCCAAAAATTAGATTCTGAAAAAGGAAGAAAATTAATGCAAGAAATAAAAGAATCAGGAGCAGTATTGGAATTCCAGTTAACATCAAATGTAAGACTAAATAACCTAAGCAATCTAAAAAATCATCCAATAAAGAAATACTTAGAAAATGACATCAAATGTGTACAAGGAACAGATGGATGCGGATTCTATGGAACAGATACAGTTGATGAACAACTAGCAATACAAAATTTATTGGGATTAAGCAATGAAGATTTTTTTAAAATGAGAAAAGTAGAAGATGAAATAATGAAACACGAAGACAAATACTTTTCAGAAAAAAGTAAAAAATTCAATAAATTTTTGGCAGGAAGAAGTATAAGAGACGCAATACTTGACTTAGAAGAAAAAATAGAAGAAGAAAGCAAAAACAATGATATACCACTAAGAATAAATCATGATATAGAATCAGAAAAAATATTAAGAGATAAGATAAAACCACTACCAACAGATAAAATGCCAATAATAATTGCGGGAGGAAGTTTTAACGCAAAACATAGGGAAACAAGAGTTACAGAACAAGGCGTACAAATGTTAGAAGAGCTAATCACAAAAATTGATAACCAAAAGGCATATTTTGTAATAGGACACAAAGTTGAAGGATATGAAAAAGCTATAATAGATATATCAAAAAAATTAAATAAAAAGTTTGAAATATATGCAATTATTCCTAAAAAGATTTCAAAAGAAGTTGGGGAAAGACTTTTAAGCAATGAGATAAATGGAATTCGTATTTCAACAGAAAGTGAGGAATTTGGAATTTATAAAAGCTTTAATTATGAAATTTTTGAAAGAAGGAGTTCAATTGTTGTTGCTTTTGATGGTAATTCTCCTGTTTCTAATTTGGTTCAAGAAGCTAAAAATGGAAAGGGGAGTTCTAAGATATATGTAAATAAGGAGAACTATAATTTGAGAGTAAAGGCTAGGTCCCTACAAGGTTATGTTGTTCCATTTAACTTGGTTGATAATGATAACATTGTTGATATAATTTTAGATGATAATCCAGAGATTATTTAAAATAGAATTTATAGAAAAGAGGGCGTAAAATGAGAGAATTAAAAATAAAAGGAATTTATAAACACTATAAAGGAGATTTATATATTGTTGAAGATATAATTTATCATAGTGAAACTTCTGAAAAAATGGTTGCATATAGAGCATTATATGGAGATAATAAATTATGGTGTAGACCTTATGATATGTTTTTGGATGAAATAAATAAGAATGGTCAAAAATATAGATTTGAATTACAAGATATTAAAAGTGTAAATGATAAATAAATTACAATTAATTAAAAAATATAGAAAAACAAGTAAAACAAATGAATTAAAAATGAGGTAAATTCAAAAATACTGTAGAAATTCATCTATTAAATTTCTACAGTATAAATTGTTTTGGTGCACCAGGAGGGATTCGAACCCCCGACCTTCCGGTTCGTAGCCGAACACTCTATCCAACTAAGCTACTGGTGCATACACTATATTATAATTGCTTTTTTAATAATATTCAAGTAATTTAACAAAAAAATTTTAAAAAATTTTTAAAACTTCTTGCAAATACTTAAAAAATGTGCTATTATATATAAGCGTTAAACAAAATTGTTTATTTCGAGGTGTAGCGCAGTTGGTAGCGCGCGTGGTTTGGGACCATGAGGTCGCAGGTTCGATCCCTGTCACCTCGACCATATAAGCTGGGTTTGAATAAAACTCAGCAATTTTTTTTGAAACTTAAAAATAGTATAAATAGCGTAGTTTAAGAATATTTAAGCTATGCTATTTTTTTGTAGAGTTTTATAAAAGGTCAGAAAAAGCACAAAGTTAGGTGGGAAAAACTTGTGTCGTAATTTTTTAAATCAAATATTTTTGTGTCGCAATGTGTGTCGTAAATTTAATAAAAATTAAAATCTATATAAATTTTTAACCATTGATAATTCAATGAAAGGAAGAAGAGATATGGATGAAAATTTATTATTTAATGCAACTGAATTACTACAATATAAATATATAACTGTTCCCAAAGAACTATTTATAAACCCAAGATACAGAACATTATCTTCAGATAGCAAATTATTATATGGATTTATATTAGATAGATTTTCTTTATCACTAAAAAATAATTGGAAAGATGAAAATGGAAAAGCCTATCTTATTTTTACAAGAAAAGATATTCAAAAATTGCTTAATTTATCAGATAAAACAGTTACGAAAGCATTTAAAGAATTATCTGATTGTAAACTTATATATGAGAAAAAACAAGGAAGGAATAAACCTAATTTGATTTATCCTTGCAAAATGATTTCAGAAGAATGGAATCGTAAAAATTACGATTCAGGAACAGGAAAAAATACGATTCTGGAATCGGAAAATTTACGATGTAATAATACTAATAATAACTATACTAATAAAGTAATTAGCAAATCACAAAAAAATAATTTTGAACAAAGAGATTATTCTGCTTTTGACTTTAATACTTTATTAGCTAATTATGAACAATTAATTTAAAAGGAGATTTTGATTATGGAAAACAAAGAATTAAAAGATAGATTTATAGATGAAAAAACAGGAATTGAATATATAAAACAAGGCGATTATTATTTGCCTAACTTAATTTTAAGTTCAGAAGATACTAATTATAAAATTGGAAAATACGGAAGAATGAAATTAAATTATCTGAAAAATAATAAGAAATCTGAATATACAATATTGTTAATGGATGGTAAATTAAATAAGTATTTACACGAGATTAATATTGCTTGTGAAGAACGAATTAGAACAATTATATCTCAGTTAATACAGCAAGAAAATGTAACTGAAGAATTAAAAACAACTAATCAAATGGAATGGGTTAGATGTATGAATTCTGTTAAAAATAGAGCAGAAGAAATTATATTAAAAGAATTAATTTATGAAGAGGTGTTATAGAAATGGATGAGATAAGATTATATGAAATGTATTTAAATGAGGCTATTGAAGAAAGAAAAATTAATTTAATAAATAGTAACAATAACTATAAAAAATTAAAAAAGGAATTTGATGATATTATGAATAAATATCCTAATTTACAACTTATTTTAGAAGAAGATAGAGAGATGATTTTGAATGAAAACGAATGTAAAATGTTGCAAAAATTAGTTGCAATTTATATGGATATTTGCGACTTAGAAGAGAAAGAAATTTTCCTTTTAGGTGGTAAAGAAATGTATTTTTATTTAAAAGATACAGGCATTATTAATAAATGAAATATTTAAAGCAAGCGACGCATTTGTACTCCCGTTCAAATACCGCTTGTTATTTTTTTGTAAAAATAAATTAATGGGGAATTTCTTCCCCAAACCCCTTTAAATTTTTTTGAAAGGAGCAGATAAAATTATGAGAAAAAGAACAATAAAAAAACAATTATGGATAAATCAAGATGAAGATAATTTATTAAAATTAAAATCTAAAAAAACAGGATTAAGTGAGTCGGAATTTTTAAGAAGTTGTATCAAAGGATACAAAATAAAAGAACAACCTACAAAAGAAATAAGAGAATTCACAAAGCAGATTTCAGGCATAGCAAATAATATAAATCAAATTGCAATTAGAACTAATATAAGAGGTTATGTGCAATCTGATGAATTGGAATATTTAAAGAATACTATTAACAAATTCATTTTAGAATTTCAAAGGAAGGTTTATTCAAGAGGAGATGAGTTTTATGGCAATAATTAAAATAAAAAATATTAAAAGTAATCTTCAAACAGTTATCAATTATGGAAAGAACGGAGATAAAACGGAACATGGCATTTTTGTTTCAAGTGTTAATTGTGCAGTTCCAACTGCATATGAAGAAATGGCATTAACTAAAAAATTTTTTCATAAAGAAGATAAAACTTTAGGTTATCACATAATACAATCATTTAATAGATTTGAATTGCCACCTGAAAGAGCAAATCAAATTGGAAAACAATTTGCTGAAGAAATGTGGGGAGATAAATATCAAGTAGTTATTTGTACTCATATAAATAAGAAAAATGTTCATAATCACATAATTCTAAATTCTGTTTCATTTGTAGATGGCAAGAAATATCATAATGGTAATGAAGATATTGCATTTGTGAAACAAGTTTCTGACAGATTATGTCTTGAAAATGGATTAAGAGTAGTAAATACAACACGAGCTGAAAAAGAAAAGGAATTTAGGCAAAAGAATATTGATTATTTTAATCGTAGAGACGAAAAAATGAAGAAAATAATAACTGATATTGATGAGGCAATAAAATCCGTTAAAAAGTATTCTGATTTCAAATTAGTTTTAAAAGCTAAAGGTTATGAAAATATTAAAGATAGTGGAAAATATTTTTTAATGAAAACTCCATATTTTCAAAGAAATGTCCGAATTGATAGAGCATTTGGAGAAAAATATTCTGTACAAGTTATCAAAGAAAGAATTTATTATCCCAAAACAAATAATTATTTAGTACCTTTTGCAAATTATCAAAAGAAATATTATAAAAAAGTATATACAGGACCAAAAATAGATACAGAAAAATATAAATGGAATATTTTTTATAGATGGTATATTCAAGCATTGTTTTGGCTTGGAATACTGCCTGCAAAAGTAATTGTACAAGAAGTTACTGTTCAAGATTATAAAGCAAGAAATAAAACTAAAATGGTATTTGAAGAATTGAGTTTTATAAATCAAAGTCATTCTAAATCTATTGAAGATATTAAAAAGCATAAAAAAGAAATTGAAGAAAAATTACCAGAAATAAAAAGTAACCGTGAAAACTTGTGGAGAAATTTTCATAAAGCAAGTTCTTCAGAAGAAAAATCAGGAATAAAAGAAAGAATTGAGCTTATAACTGATGAAATTAATACTTTATATGGTCAAAGAAATGCTTGCAATAAAATTATTGCAACTTATAATAAAGTATATGCAGAAGTTCAAAAAGAGATTGCCGAAAAAGAAAAATTTAAAGAATTAACAAGTAATGATAAAAAGAACATTAGAAACAGATAAAATGAAGTTATCTTAGACTTCATTTTATCTGTTTTTATCAATCTCTGCCTCATTGCTTTTATCTATAGATTTAAATAACCCGCTTACATCAACAAAATTTAAAAATGTACAATAATTTGTATTTTCATCTGAAAGTTCTCTTTCTATCATCTGCCTAATTAATTCTTGATCATTAGTATTAGATTTACTAAAAATATCATTTAATAAAATAGATAATTTTTCAAATATTTCTGTGGTTTGCTCGGAAAATCTATACTCTTTATCCATAAAAGAATATCCTTTGCCTAATTGAAAGGCTCTACGAATTATATTTTTATTTCCTTCATATGGGTTAAGAAATTGCTCTATTAGTTCTTGACTGTTAGATGAAGAATTTTGAAACATTTCCTGTGCTTGATTATAATATTCTTCAACATTTGCCTTAATTATCTCAAATTGTTTATCTAAATCAATATATAAAATTGGAATTTTATGTTGTTTATTTAAACGTCTAGCTATATTTGAAACTCTATCTAAACATAAAATTGCTTGAGGAGAAGCATCTGCCACAACCTCATTATTTGCACTTTTTATATTTCCAATTAAATCTTCTTGTCTTAAATAACTGATATTTTTTTGAGTGTCATTATGAACTAATCTTTTTCTTTCAGAGTTATCCCTTGGTTTATCATATTCTGTATATAAATCAGCATTTCCCATATAAGAGATATTATTTTCTTCTTGAGGAAAATATACAAAAAGTAAATCATCAGAATAAGAATCTTCTTTATTTAATCGTGCACCATAAATATGTCCTAGATAATTTTGATTAATAGATGATAAACATCTTTGTCTGTATTTACTAATATCTACCGTATATCTTTGTTTTATTTTTCTTTTTACTCCTAATCTTTTTCTGACTAAATATTTAGTTGCTGCCATCGATTTAATTATTGGATTTTTACTTTCCTTTTCATTATTATACTGCGAAGCAAGTCCATTTAAATAATGAACTAGAAATGGACTTCCATACCCTGCAATAACTGAAATTAATAACTCATATTCTTTACCAGTAATATCAATAATACCTTCGTTTTGCTCATTTTCAATCGTGCTTAACATTTTTTTACTATTCTGTACAATATCTTTTTTAGCATATTTCTCAAGTCTGTTTTCAATTCCTGTTGTCATTTCATCCCATTCAAAGCCCTTGCATTTTTCATCAATTTCTTCACAAATTGAAATTACATTTTCTATATCTTCAGCTAAATATAATTTATAAAACAATTCAAAATAGTCATCTTTTTCAGATTTATCATCTTTAAAATACTTTAGATAAAAATACATGTTTGTTTGAAATTTTTCAGATTGATGTAGTTTTGTTTTTATAATTTTTTTCTTTGCTTCTTTTAAATCATCACAATTTCTTACCAAACTATATAATTTAGTATTTCCTGATTCTTTAAGATTTCGTATTTCTGATATATTAGTTATATTTAAATCTTCTAGGTTTCCACTAATACTATCTTTTATAATTCTAATTTCATCATCAGTTAATTCATCAGGTAGGTTAACTAAAAATTCAACTAGTATATCTTGTTTTTTTAATGAGTCTTTAGTAAACAATTTTAGTTTATAAAAATGTTGTATTACTCTACATTTTTCTTCAAAGTTTTTTTCGGGTAATCCGCTCAAAGTAACATATGCAAGTGCAATAGCATCTTTAGGAATATCTGTAATACTATTTATTTTGTTTATTTCTTGTGTTGTATCTTCCTTTCTTGCTATCATTGGTGCAATAAACATTGGTAGTGGAACAGCATTCTTAATAAATACTGTACTTTCTTCTTTACTTAATTTTTTATATGATTCAATCCTTGAATATAAAAGTTCTTTAGCGAATTCAATTTGATTTTTATCCATTTTATCATAAGTAATTGATAGTATTCCAAAATATTTTTTATATTCATCATATAAATCCATCTGCCCAATTTTTATTAAGTCTTCTTTCTTTTCTTTACTGAAGTTTATAATTGTGTTTCCAAAGTTATCAAATCCAAACCACTTATCAAGTTTTCCTTTTTCTCTTTCTGCACAAAATTTTTGTAAACCTAGTTTTACTATAGACTCAACAAATAAGTTACCTTCAACTTGATATCTATTTTCTATAATTTCTAAATCTTTCTTATTTAAAGTTGTTAAAATATCAATAAAATCTTTTATAGAAATTTCGGATTTAACATTTTTGTATGTATCTAATAATGATAAAAAGCCTTTTTCTTCTACTACTTTTAATTGCATAAAATTTTCACTTATGTCATTTATTTGAAAATTTGCATCAGGAGAACTTTCTTGAATAGTATCAAACATTTTCTGTACATCTTCATTTGTAAAACTATAAAAATTTCTTTTAGGTGTAAAAGTTAGTTCTTTTTTTTCTAATTCTGTTTTTGCCATACCTACTAATTTTCTTGAATTATCATTTGCAAGTCTAGTTACATCTAAATCGCCAAGTCGTACTCTATCTAATTTGTCAGCATCTTTTACAATACTTAAACAATATTCATATTTTTTTCTTTGTTCTTCAGATAACCTACTTAAATCTTCCTTATTTTGATTTGAACTTAAGCAATGTTCTTCTATTATGAAACAAATTAAATCAATATCTTCTTTTGAAAATTCGCCTTCTTTTTCTAGCAACTTTCTTGCAATTTTTGCACCTTCAACCCCATGTTTGCTATCTTCTCCATTAGTTTCTCTTCCAATATCATGCAACATTGCTGCCTTGGCAACTATTTTTAAGGTATTTTCATCTATATTTTCTAATAAACCAATTGCATAAGAATTAAATATTACTCTAATTGTATGATTTATTGAATGTGCACCTTCTTCTATTTTAAACAAATTTTGTATTTTTTCTATACTATTTAAATCAAATTCTAATTTAGAATAAAATCCTTTTTCTTTCATTAAATTAACAATATAATCATATGTAATATGCTCTTCAAGTAAGTTTTGATTATTTCTTGTTATGCCAAGCTTCATTAATATTTTTGCTATTATATTCATTTTTTTCCTTTCCTAATTAATTATAGCTTTTACTATTCTATTATCAAACTCTGCCACAACTTTGCCAAAACTCTGCCATAATTTTTTAATCTTATATTTTATTTA
This sequence comes from uncultured Clostridium sp., assembly GCA_945865665.1. GTDB lineage: Bacteria > Bacillota > Clostridia > TANB77 > CAG-508 > CAG-269. The sequence continues at coordinate 27,550 of CAMBEE010000002.1, forward strand.
TGTTTTTTTAGCAACAACCATTTTAATTAACCATTTTATTATTTTGATTTATATTTCAATTCTTGTATAGCCTCATCAATTAAATTCATCTGTTCAGTTGTAGCTTCTGGATTAGAATATACTCCTGTTTTCAGATTAAAATTATTATAATATTTGCCATCATGCTTTTTAGTTTGGATTCTTAATTTACTAATAGCTCTTAATTGATCTATTTTGCAATAAGAAAATCCCTCAAAATCTTTAATTTCTCCAATATCAATAACAACATCAGAGTCATTTTGTTTGCTTGTCAATGGTGCAACTAATACAGTACCTACATTAGGTCTTGAATATAAGACAATAGCAGGATGAGAATGATTTAATTCTTGACCAATATTAACTCCAAAATCTACCCATACAACTTGTTTTCTTGTTACATAAGGTACATAGTTTAATTGCTCATTTTTATTTACTTTGTTTAATTTATATATTTGTTCAGCAAACCATTTTTCTAATTCTTGTTGCTGATTTTTATTTAATTTTGATAATTCGTCATTTATATTCACTGTTATTCCTCCTCGAAGCTTTTACTTATAAATATTGCTAAACATTTCTATATTGTTTTATAATTAACAATAAGTTTTTTATTTATTTCTAAACTTTTCTAAACTTTTTTAAACTTTTTGTTTATTTTTATTGATTTTTTTCTATAAATTGAGTATAATAATATTAACAGAAGCAATTCTGTTCGAGTTGAAATACACTCAATTTAAGAAGACATTTAGACCTGAAAGACGGTCAAGTTGATTTACAGATAACCTTTAGATTTAATCTAAGGGTTATTTGCTTTTTTATTTATTTTTATTTCTAGCTCTACTCTTATATACATTTGCAACATTTCTACAAGTAATACTGCAATAGTCTGAATTCAAGTTTTTTGCTATAAAAGGCTTATAACACCTTTTACATATCTTAACTGATTTTCTATCATTAGAAACATTTAATCCAAGTAGTGTTTCAATAGCTTGCTTTAATGAATTAAAGTTCCATCTTAAAGTTGCTTTATCTGTATAATTTATTTCAAAAGCAAGTTTATGTGGTTTAAAATCACTTAAAAAGTGTGCATAAATTTCTTTTTGCCCTTCATCTTCTTCCCAAAAATATTTTTCCATATCAGAAAACATGTCATACATTAATTTAGCATAAGCTAATATGTTTGATATTTCTTCGCTATATTTTTCAGAAAAAGTAAATCCAAATTCATCTAATCTATCTAAATATGTTGCTATATCGCTTCCATTTCTACCATATAAATAATCAATATCTTCTCTTGACAATTCTTTAGTAAAATCTATTTTATTATCATATTCAAAATATGATTTTAAGTATTCAGCTAATGTAAGCTCAGCTTTTACAGGACTACCTGCTAAAATAACTTTATTATCATATACAAAGTTATCATTAATAGGTAAATATGTAATTTGTCCAGGTAATCCATATTTTTGAGCAAACTCTAAAACTAATTTCTGATATTTTTCATCTTTGCTCTTAAGTTCACAGAAAATATCACGATGATCCCAATTTTCTGCAACTTCTTTACCTATAAGGAAGAAGTCTACAAGCAATTCATCAGCAACATCAAAAATATTATAAACACTATCTTCTGCATTTTTTGATGGTTTTATATAAAATTTATTGTTATATTCAAATATTTCATAATTATCATATTTAGCCCAAAACCCTTCAAAGTTCTGTTTATTTCCAAATAACATAATACACCTCTAAAATTTTTCTAAAAGATTCCAATAAAACTATTGACAATATATCTTTACGATGATAGAATGTTAATAGTTAATCTTAATAAGTATTAACACAAATAAAGAAAATGTGTTTAAAACTTATTAACATTATATAATAACTTTTGAAATTCGTCAAGAATTTTAGAAGAAATGTACATTGAAAATTGAATAAATCGTTGTTAGATAGCAGCAGAAATGCTCTCCTACATAGTCACAGTTTGAGTGGTTTAAAAGTACCATCGCACGCAATGAGTGTAGCCAGCTTGGATAAGGTGGTGGTGAAATCCCAGAGATTTGAGTAAAATCAACGACTAACAAAAGCCCAGAGTAATTTAGGGTATGAGATAAATGTAAATTACAAAATAAATTATATTAAGGAGGAATGCTTATGGAAAGAGCAAAAGAAACAGAATTAAATATATTAAAAGGATTATTTTTAACACCTAGTGATATATGCAAAATACTAAAGATAGGAAGAAAAAAATGTTTAGCATTATTTCACAGAGAAGATTTTCCAGGATTTATATATGGTAAAACATTTTTAGTTGAAAAGAATGCATTTTTAGAATTTTTCAAGGTAAGAAATGTAATTTTACAAGATACAACTATTAATTTTGAATAATAAAAAGAAGACTTAAATATGGACCATTTAAATCTTCAATTAATTTAATATGTATGAAAAGGAATATCCTTTTCTTCTATTATTATAAGCTAAAAATAGAAGAAAATCAAGATATTCCTTCAAATTTTTATAGAGAGGAACACAATATATGAACTTAAAAGAAGGAATAGATTATTATATTTATCCTGCAGTAAAGAAAAAAGAAAAACCTGCAAGTAATGCACCAATATGTCCAACCTGTAAGGAATGTGAGCATAAAAAGAGATGCTTAAATAGAAGAAATCTAAACACAATGAATAAATGTAGAACTTGTAAAGAATGTAAGGATGCAGAACATTGCGATAAATTTTATATTTATGATGGATATAGAATTGAATTAAAAAATATAAAATTAAGTGATGGAACTAAATTAAGAAAACAATTTACTGCAAAAACAATAGAAGAAGCTATGCAAAAAGCAAGAGAATTTATAATTTTTGCTAAAGAGCATGGAGTACCACAAAAGAAAAATGTAAAAACAGAAGATACTATAATTTCACTTGCAAGAGAATTAGAAGAAGAAAAATATAGAATGGGAGATACTTTTGATAATGCATATTTAACTAATCTCGCAACTATAAGCAGATTAGAAGGATATAAAATAACAAGTAAGCCTATTCAAAAAGTTACAAGACAAGATATTATTGAATTATTAGAAGCAGAACGAATAAAATCAAATTCTGTATTGAAAAAAGATTATTCAGAATTAAGACAAGTTATGGAATATGCTTTTTATAAGAAATTAATAAATGAAAACTTTTTCTCTGGTAGATTTGGAATTAAAAGGCCTACAAGCTATAAAAAAGATAAAAAAGTTGATCCTTTAACGAGAAGTGAACAACTAAAATTAGAACAAGAATTAAAGAGAACTCGTTCAAGAAAAAATGCAATATTATTAATAGCATTAAATACAGGAATGAGAATAGGAGAAATACTTTGTTTAAGACTCGAAGATATAAAAACAGATTTTGGCGAAGTATTTATCATTGTAAATAAAACTTTAACCAAAGATAAAAATAAAAAGATAATAGTTGGACCACCTAAAACAGAAAAAGGTAATAGAAAAATAAAATTAAGTAGTGATGCAATATATGCCATCGAGATGGCTAAAGAATTTATGATTAAAAATAAGGATAATTATTTATTTTTACAAACAAATGGAAAATTCTTTGCAGATAATACTATAAATTCATATTTTAAAGTTATTGCTAAACATTCAAATTTAAACATTAATGTAAATACACATATGTTAAGACATACTTTTGCTACTAGATGTATAGAGTCTGGTATGGAATTAACTGTTTTGCAAAATATTGTTGGACACGAAGATATACAAACGACAATTAACACTTATGGAAAAATATATGATTATTTTAAAAATAATAATTTTGAAAAATATGAAAAGTATGTAAACAATATGAGAGAAGAATATGACAAAATTAATTCAAAAGATGAAATGGTAAATTAACAATTTATATAGAAATTTTTATTAAATGGTACTCATTGAGAATTGCGACACACTTTTGTCGCAATTCTATCACAATTATTAAATCCAGTTATTAAGCCTATTTACGGCATTATTTCAAGTTACCACCTCGACCATATTTAGAAGAATTCTTAGGAATTCTTCTTTTTTTGCATTTATGAGCAAATGCAGATTATTACTGTATTACATTCAATTCATTTAAACTTTTTCAGCCTTTCTAAAACTTCCATAAAATCTATAAATTTTTAAGTAAATGCAGTCAATGTGCAGTCAATTTTATAATTAATTGATTTTCTGCAATTATGACTGCATATAAATTTATTTCAGATAATAAAACAATTGGTATTGCAATAAAAAACAACTTTGATTTGAATGTAAAATACAATTTGCAATAGGCATAATATTAATCTCTTTAAGTTGTAAAATGTAATAAAATATGATAATATACTTACTGATAACTAGTAATTTGTATGGAGAAAATGGAATATGGGAAAAAGAATGAATAAAGAAGAACTAATAGAATTGATTGAAAGCTTAAAGTTAGATAAAAATGAGTATTGGATTTTATCTAGCGGAGCTTTGGTAATACGTGGTATATATCCAGATGCTGGAGATTTAGATATTGCAGTTACTGAAAAAGGGTTACAAGAGCTAAAAAATAATTATAATTTAAAGAAAAAAGGCAATGGTTGGTATATAGTAAATGATAAAATCGAATGTGTTCTTGATACAAAAGAAGCATGGAAAATAGAAAAATATGGAGAGTATAACTTACAAAGTATTGAAAAATATTATGAATTTTTAAAGGAAAGTACTAGAGAAAAGGATAAAGCAAGAATACCGTTAGTTGAGGAATATATGAAAAATAGAAAATTTAAAAGTGAGGAATAAGAATGAAAGTAATAACATTATGTGGGAGTTTAAAGTTAAAAAAAAAATGATGGAGACAGCAGAAAAAATGGGATTAGAAGGTAATTGTATTCTTACACCAGTTTATCCAATATTAGAAGATTTTGAAAGAACAGAAGAGCAATTAAAAAAATTAAAAGAAGCTCATTTTAAAAGGATAGAGTTATCTGATGCAATATTTGTAATAAATAAAGACAATTATATTGGAAAAAGTACAAAATTAGAAATAGAATATGCAGAAAAATTAGGAAAAGAAATTATTTACTTAGAACAGAATTAGTTATAAGAATTATAGAACAGATAATATATAAATCATAAAACAGTAAATTGTAGGAGGAGATTTTATTATGAGAGATTGGGAAAATTTCCACAGAATAACTAACAATAAGCCACCGAGAAAAAATATTGTTCATTTTATATCAAAATATAATATAACTGGAAATGCTATAGATTTGGGATGTGGTTCCGGAAGTGATACTATTTTTTTGATAAAAAACAATTGGAATGTATTAGCAATTGATTCATCGAATGTTGAGGAAAGAATTAGAAGTAAATTATCTGATAATGAACAAGAAAAATTAAAGTTTGAAGTTCAAAAATTTGAAAAATTAAAGTTATCTAAATGTGATTTATTAATAGCAAATAATAGCTTACCTTTTTGTGATAAAAATTATTTCCATAAAATGTGGGAAGAAATTTGTTTAAACATAAAAAGTAACGGCTATTTTGTTGGAAATTTTTTTGGACTTAATGATGAGTGGAATACTAAGAATGATAGAAGAACTTTTTTTAGTAAAGAAGAAATAATTAAATTGTTTAGTGATTTTGAAATTCTAGAAATGCAGGAAATAGAAAAAGATAAACCAACTGCAGAAGGTCAAATGAAACATTGGCATACTATTGAAATTATTGCAAAAAAATATAATTAAAAATTAATTTTATGGCAGATTAAAATTTTTTTAATATAAAATATAGTAAACTGTAGGAGAAAAAATAATATGGAAATATATAATTTACAAGATAAATTGGAATATTTAGATGAAGTTGCAAAATTAGAATATGAAGAATGGGCTAGTAATAAAGAAGAAAATAGACAAACTAGAATAGAAAGAAAAAAAGAAAAAATTTGCAATATGTTTTTAGATAGATCATTTTGCAAACTGATTTTAGTAAATAACAAAGAATTAATAGGTTTTATTTCTCTTTTTCCTAAAGATTGCGAAGAAGAAAAAGATTTAACACCATGGTATGCGACAATGTATGTAAAAAAGAAATATAGAAACCACGGATATTCAAGATTATTAAATGAAGCTATTTTAAGTGAGGCAAAAAATAGGGGATTTAAAGAGATATATTTAAAGACAAATTTAAAAAATTATTATGAAAAATTTGGAGCTATTTTTATCAAACAATTAAAATCTAATGAAAATTTATATAGATTTGAACTTTAATAACAAATTCTCGAATACTTTTTAAATTAATTAAGAAAGTGCAGTTAACTATGAAAAGTCAACTGTACTTTCTCTTATATTTCCATTTCATCATCTAATTCTTCTAAACTATAATGTTTTTCCATAGCATAGTGTAATTTTGCACTAGAATTAAAATCTGAATGTATTTTATCATTTTTGCTAGTTATTTCATTGCTATTGGATATAAATAAATTTAAAAGTGCTTTATTTAAAGAATTACCAGTATATTTTATTTTAGGATAATTATTAGAATAATTGATATTATTGCACTTATTATCATTCCTATAGCCATATATTTTAATTTTACTTGTATTCTTAACTTCTTTGGCAATTTCTGTGTTTCTTTTATTAAATTTGTTATATCTGTTTCCATTATTTCTATTTTGTACATTTTTGCACTTAATTCCTTTGTATATTTTTTTATACTTTCCATTGTTGAATCCATTGATTTTTCTATTTTTTCTAATTTCTGTGTTAGTTCCTCTAAATATATTTGCTTTTTGGCTTGTTCTTCCATTTTCATATTCATTAGCTGAACTATTGGTAATTGATTCATTTCTTTTAATTCCATAAAAATCCTCCATTTTTTCTTTTAAATATTTTTCTTCGTGTAATTTATTATCTCTACATTTCATACCTTCAGGTGTTGTATAAGTAATATATTTTCGTGTGTTTTGCCAATTGACGTCATAACCAAACTGATTCATATATAAAATAAATTCTTCTTTAGAGTTTGTATTAGATAAAGAAAAATCTATTGCACTTATTAATCTACCTTTCCAACTTTTCCCCTTTAGCATAACTTGATATTCATTATTTTTTATATCTCTATATTTCTTATGAATAGGTATAGTTTTTAAATTGCTTTCATTACAAAGTTTATTTGAATACTCTTTAATTTTTTCTAAATCATATTTATTAGTATGCATTTTCTTACCATCTACAAAATTTACAGAATTTAAAATCAAATGATTATGTATATGTTCTTTATCTGTATGTGTAGCAATAACGATTTCATAATTTTTAAAATATTCTGCAAATTTAATACCAATTTTGTGTGCCTCTTGTTCAGTAATATTTTCTTCTGGAGAAAATGCTTGTACTATATGAACTTTATCTCTAGCGTTTAGTTTATTAAACTCTCTTTTAGTAAACATCATTTCATCATAAGCACTTTCTTTATTACAATTTATTGCAGTTATTAGATTATCATTAGTTTTGCATTCTTTAGTAATATAATCTAAAGATTTTTTTAGTGAAGCTTTTGAGTTAATAAATTTAACAATTGCCAAATTTTTGACACCTCACTTTTTAAATCTTCTAAACCAATTGTATTTATTTTTCCTTCATTACAAAGTCTTGTTAATTGATTAAGGTTATTTCCTATCCTTTTTAATTCTATTTTTACATCATATAAATCAGGTATATTAGTTATTGTTATTTTTCTTTTTATTCCTGCATTTACAATGTAATCAGTTATATTCATATTTACTTGATTTGCTTTTGCTAATATTTTTTCTTTTTGTAATTTAGTTAACCTTAAGCATATTTGTGCATCTTTTCGCATAAATTTCTCCTTTCTTTCCACAATTTATAAAGGGTATGGGGAAGAATTCCACATAAAAAACTTTTTTGCATAAAAAAAGCAAGTATGTCTTTGTATTACAAAGGCGAAACTTGCTTAATAATAAATATGTAATTTACATTTCCATATCATCTTCAATTTCCACTTCCTTATATTCTACTATTTCTTCATTTTTTATAGGATCTAAACCTAATGAATTTGTTTTATAATATTCCATTACTTTTTCCAATTCTGATTCTTTAAAACGATTAAAAACACTCGTATATGTATTTAGTGTGATTGATATATCAGTATGTCCAATAAGTCTTTGTAAAACTACAGCTGACATTCCTGCTTCGATACACCTAGTAGCAAAAGTATGTCTGAGACTATGTGTTGAAATATCTTTAGCTTCCATTCCTAGAGTGCTTTTTAGAATTCGTTTTAATCTACTATTTGCAACTGAATGAGATATATAATGATCATTATATAAAAATAGCATATTATCCTTGTTTTCTTTTGCTATTTCTAACTGTTCTTTTATAGAAGGTATTAAGAAATCAGGAATAGGTATAGTTCGTTTACTTGCATAAGTTTTTGTTGTATCTCCCATAATTACTTCATTATCTTTTCCTAGTGTTAATGTCTTATTTACATTTATAATTTGTTTTTCTATATCAATATCATTTATATTTAGTGCTAATGTTTCTCCAATTCTTAAGCCTAGATACATTTGAATTAAAAACACATTTTTATATGTTTCTTCATTAATTGTGCAATTTAATAAATAATTACTTAAACTTTGTTGTTCTTCTATAGTTAATGCCCTAACTTCTTTATCTTCTTTTGTGCTCTTTGGTTTTATTACATCATCCATTGGATTTTGTAGAATATATTTATTTTTTATAGCAAAATTAAATGCTTGATTTAATTGCTCATATAATTTTTTTATATAGGAATTGCTATAATTTTTGTTATCATTTAAAAACTTTTGAATATCGTCATTTGATATATCTTTTACATTCAATTTTCCAAGAGAACTATTTTCTATTTTTTCAATAGTTTTAGTTATTCTAGTATATTGCCCTTCTTTAATTCTATTGGAATTAAATTTTTTATCTCTAATATCCTTCATTATTTGAATGATGGACATACCATGTTCTTTTATTAAATCTATATCTTTCATTTGTACTCTTAAATCTAATAATTTATCAGCAACTTCTCTTTTGGTATTTCCATAAACTGTTTTTCTAACTTGTTTGTCTCCAACTGTTATTGTATATTGAGCTGACCATTTTTTTCTTTTTTCAATATAATATATACTTCCTTCACCTTTACTTCTTGCCATCAAATCCTCCTTATTTTTAATTAGCATATAAAGAATTCCAATCAAAATTTGAATAATCTCTTTGCTCATAATTTGTATATAAATGTTTATTTTTATTATTTATATATTTATTATTATCTTTAAAGTCTGTTTTTATAGGTATATTATTGTTTACTTTAATCCCCTCTTTAAGTATAATTGGATAGGGTGGGCAATTTACTTTTATAATTCTTTTTTCGATACATTTAGTATTTTCTTTATATACATATTTTATATTAATCCATCCTTTTTCTTTAAGGTCAGAAATTAGACTAGATATTTGAGTTTTACTTAAATTAAACAATTCTGCAAAATACGAATTAGTTGCAAAACAACCTTCTTTATTATCTAATCCAGCAATTTGAGATAATAATACTTTTTGAGTGATTGTTAAGTTCCTTACATTCATTATTTCTATTGGTACTCTAATTTCTTTACAATTATTTATCATATTAATAGCCTCTTTTGTTTTTCTTATATTCAGGCATCCTTTTTTCTAATTTCCATAGTGCATAAGCAATAGCAGTAATAGTCTTTGTTTTACCAATATTAATTGAAGGAAAGTCTGCTCTTTTAAATAATTCATTAGTTAAGTTTTCTCCCATTTTTAAATCTTTGGAAATATCTTTTACAGTCAAGTTTTTCCAGGGATTATCTAACTTGTTAATAGCTTCTTTAATAAGTTCTTGTTTTAATTCTTCTTTCAAATTGTACCTCCTTATAGAAAAAAATAGCAGTTATTAAAATAACTGCCTAAAATTTAAATATTAAATTTAATAAAATAAATTTCAACACCTCCATTTTCCACTAAAAAAGAAGCTCTCTAGAAAAGCTTCTCAATTTATACATGTATTTCATTATATTTATTATACTACCAATTTTTTGTATTTCAAGGTAGTCTTTTTTGTGTATACTTTTTTTGCTACCATTTTTATTAAACTTTTATATTATTAATATTAGATAATAGAATTTTTATTGTATAAAATTTTAAAAAATGTGAAACAATATTTATTAATGTTTTAAAAAATGTTTCACATTTCTTAAGTTTTATGTTATAATATAAATGTGAAACAAAAACCATAATTATATATTAGAAAGTTTCATATTTATAAAGGAGTGATCTTATGGAAGAAAAGTATGAAATTATGAATCTTCTTCAAAGCAAACAAACTTTAACTAAAGAATTGAATGATTTGATATATGGCTCTGTTGAGATTAGAGAAAAAGATTATAATAAATATATATATGTACATTACAGAGAAGATGGAATATTACTTACAAAATATGTTGGAGAATACTCTGATAATTTATATAATTTAATATTGAATAATAGCATTAAAGCAAAAGAATTAAAAAAAGAAATTAAGAAAATTGAAAAACGATTAAAACAATTGAATTATATTGATGAGGAACTTAGTCCACAAGTAGAAATAAACATAGATTTTGCTAAAAGACATTTAGTAGATACTATTTATAAACAAGCGATTTTAGAAGGTGTTGCAACAACTTTTGCAGATACAGAAAGTATTATAGAAGGTGGAAAAATTAATAATATGTCTTCAGAAGATGTTTTGAAAATTGTTAATTTAAAACATGCTTGGGAATTTATATTAAATAAAAATGTAATATTGTCAGACACAAATTTTCCATTACTATGCGAAATAAATAAATTTGTGCAAGAAGGATTTTATTATAGTGCAGGAAAAATTAGAACTGTTCCAGTAAGTATTGGTGGAACAAAATGGACTCCGGAATTGCCAATAGAAAGTATAATAAAAGAAGAATTAGATGATATATTTAATAAAAAAATAAGTGATATTGATAAAGCTATTGAAATTTTATTATATATTATGAAAAAACAAATATTTATAGATGGAAATAAAAGAACATCTATAATATTTGCAAATCATTATTTAATATCAAAAGGTAAAGGAATTATTGTAATTCCAGCAGAATTAACAGATGAATATAAAGATTTATTAATTAATTATTATGAGGGAAAAGATAAAACAAAAATAAAAAAATTTTTAAAAGATAAATGTTTTATGAAAATATAGGAATTTATATATGCAGTCAAAGTGCAGTCACAAAATTTTAATACATTGATATTACTGGATTTTGAGAATGTATAAAGAGTCACCTCGACCACTAAAATGAAATTTTGTAGGAAACTACAGAAGGACGAAAATTATATCAAAAGTGTTGAAAACACGTTATTTCAAGAAATTGAAATAACGTGTTTTTACCGTTTACAGTCTTTTAAAATCCCTCTCAATCCTCAAATTTTGTTCTAGAAAAAAGTTCTAGAACAAAATTTGAGCCAAGAAAAATATTTCTAAAAAAATAACAAAGAAAGAAATCTTGTCATATCAAGCATTTACGGATATTTTCTAGAAAATTTCTAGAACAAATTTAGAAAATCCAAAATGAGAGGAGGTCAAAAATGTATGAATTTACCCCATTTAAAAAATCGGACAAACTACAATTTAGTAGCTTTATCCCATTCCCAAGAGAATTATTAGAAAGAGAAGAATATAAAATTCTCAATCCTAATGCAATGTTATTGTTTTCTGTTTTAGCCGATAGACTAGATTTATCCTTTAAACAAATAGATAAAAATTCAAAAGTAAAATTCTATGATGATAAAGGAAATATGTATGTAATATTTAAAAGAGATGAAATTCAAGAAAAGCTTCATCTCAAACGTTCAGCATTAAATACTGCACTTAACTTACTTAAAGATTGTAACTTAATACAAGAAAAAAAGCAAGGCAAAAATTTACCCAATATTATTTATGTTGGAAAAACTATAGGAATGATTGAAGATGAAAAAATAATAAAATTCAGGGATGTACAAAACCAGCACTCAGGAAAGAACGAAATCAACTCTCCTGACTGTATGAAATCTACACCCCATAATAACTATAATAATATAAATAAAAATAATATATATAATAACGGTTACAATAAAAAATCTAATCGTTCTAAATCAAGTACATTTGGAGATATTGAAGATTACAAAAAACGAAATGGAATTGAAGATTTTAACTGCTTATATGCAAATAAATTTAATTAGAAAAGGAGATTTTGAATATGGAATTAAAAGATAGATTTATAGATGAAAAAACAAAAATTGAATATATAAGAGTTGGCGATTATTATATACCAAATTTAACATTACCAAAGCCAAGAAGAACTGGTAATATTGGAAAATATGGAAGATTAAAATTAAACTATATGAAGAAACACAACATTCCAGAATATACAGAAATGTTATTGAATAATGAATTAAACAGCTATTTATTAGACATTGAAGATGAATGTAAAAATAAAATAGAAATTTTAATAAAACAAATGGCAGAAAAAGAAAATATCACAGAAAAATTAAAAGCAAATAATCAATTAGAATGGGTTGGCCAAATGAATTCTATTAAACAATCTGCAGAAGAAATTGTTTTAAATGAATTAATTTATGTATAGAAATGAGGTAACAGATGATGGAAGAAATTAGATTATATGATATGAATTCAATTGAATTCAGTGAGTTAATAGATACTGCAAGAGTTGAACTAAAAAATAATTCTGACTATAACAAATTACAAAATAAAGTTAGTGAAATTATGGAAATGTATCCAAATTTGCAATTACTTTTTGAAGATGATAAGGTTATGAATTTAAATGAAAAAAAATGCAAAATGTTACAAAAATTAGTATCGTTTTATTTACAAATGAGTGATTATGAAGATAGAAAAATTTTCTTTTTAGGAGCAAGAGAAAACTATTTTTATTTTAAAAATTTAGGATTAATAAAAGAATAAAAAATAATTTTTTAGAAGAAATTTCATAGCGAGATTTCTTCTTTTTTTGCACAATTTTTGGACAAAAAGTGGATAACTATAAGCAAAATTTGCTTTTTACAATATTAAAAGCAAGCGACGCATTTATACTCCCGTATAAATACAATCATAAAATTTTTGCTTAAAAATTTTATATGGGGAATTTCTTCCCCAATCCCCTTAACAATTTAGAAAAATAATTCAATGAAAGGAGAATTTTTATTATGAGAGAAAGAACAATCAAACAACAAATATGGTTAAACCAACAAGAGAAAAATTTATTAAAAGAGAAAGCTAAAAAAGTAGGATTAACTGAATCAGAATCTTTAAGGAGTTGTATTAAAGGTTATAAAATAAAAGAACAACCTACTGAAGAAATAAAAAGTTTTCAAAGAGATATAACAGGTATTGCAAATAATATAAATCAAATAGCTCATATAGCAAATAGTTCAAGATATATTTCAAAAAATGATCTAGATTATGTTCAAAATAAAGTAATTGATTTTATTATGAAATTTGAAAAGAGAATTTATTCAAGAGAATAATGAAAGGAGACAAAATATGGCTGTAATAAAAATTAAAACAATAAAAAAGAATTTACAAGCAGTAGTTAATTATGCAAAAAACGGAGAAAAACAGAACATGGAATTCTAGTATCTGGAGTAAATTGTTTACCTCAATCTGCTTATGAACAAATGGCACTTACAAAAAAATTTTATCATAAAGAAAATAAAACATTAGGATTTCATATAATACAATCTTTTAAAGGTCAAGAGGTATCTCCTCAAAAAGCAAATCAAATTGGAAAAGAACTTGCTGAAGAATTATGGGGAGATAAATATCAAATATTAGTATGTACACATGTTAATAAAGAAAACGTGCATAATCACCTGGTTTTGAATTCTGTTTCATTTATAGATGGCAAAAAATATCACAATAGTAATGCCGATATTGCTTTTATGAAAGATATGTCTGATAGATTATGTGCAAAATATGGATTATCGATAGTAGAAACTAATCGAGCTGAAACAGAAAAGAATTATAGACAAAAAAGAATGGATAATTTTAATCGTAGCAACGAAAAAATGAAAAAGATAATAAATGATATAGATGATGCAATAAAATGCTCTAAAAGGTATTCTGACTTTAAATTAAATCTAATTGCAAAAGGTTATGAAAATATAAAAGACAGTGGCAAATATTTTTCTTTTAAGTCACCATATTATGCAAGAAATATAAGATTAGATAGAATATATGGAGATGACTATTTTGTTGAAAGTATAAAACATAGAATTTACTATATTACAAAAGATAAAATTCCTGTAGCAAATTTTAAAAAGAAGTATTATAAGAAAAGGTTCACTGGAAAAAAATTAAACAGATTGCTTTTAAATACAAGTTCTTTTTATAGATTATATGTGCATTATTTATATGCTTTTAGAATATTACCCTCTAATGTTGATAAGCAAGAAATCACACCAGAGTATTATAAACAGAAAAGAAAAAATGCTATGATATTTGAAGAATTGAACTTTCTTGCTAGAAATAAATTTGAAACAGTTGCAGATGTTAAAGATTATAAAACTAATATAGAAAAAGAACTTCCTATTTTGAAAAGTCAAAGAGAAATTTTGTGGAGAAAATATAATAAATCTATTAATGAAAATGATAAAAAAATATTTTAAAAGAGATTAATCAACTAACTGAAAAGATTGATATTGCACAAGCTCAAAAAAATGCTTGTATTAGAATTATTGCTAGATATACCCAAATTAAAGAAGATTATAAAAATGAAATTGAGTCTAAAAATAAAGCTGCAGAATTAATTAAAGAAGATAAGAAGAAAAAATTGAGATGTAGATAAAATTTTAAAGCACAGTATTTTCGCCACTTTTTTTATTTTTTTCAAAAATAAAAAAAGTATTTATAATTACTAAAATTCATGTTATAATTATTAAGAATATTGTAATAGGAGAAAATATATGGAAGAATCAATAAAAAAGATAATGCAATCAAAAACACTAATATCAGTTATACTAATAATTATAACATTTATATTGTGTACAAATACAAATATTTTTATGAATCACAAACAAAATAGTAATAATAAAGAAATAGGAATAAATAGTAGAGAAATAAATATAAATATTTTAGATGACAAAATACTATGTGAAGATGTAATAATTTTTAATAGGAATGCGCAGAAAGAAATTTTCTATCAATTTATTCAAGGTAATAATTATTTAAGTAATGTTAAAGTAGTATATATAAATAACAAAAATAATTTCCATTCAACAACATTTAATATTAGCTTATCTAAAGGAAGAATAAGTTTAGATGAATTTTTATTAAATTCGTTAAAAATAACAGGTAATAATGTAACAATAAAATTAACATATGAATTAGAAAAAGATTATATAACAAGATATAAAGATAAAGATGTTTTACCATATTTTATAGACTGGGAAAATTTAAGCTATTTAAATAATTTAACATTAAATATCAATTCAAATGAAACTATATCAAATTTAACGGTAGACAATTTAATAAACAATGCAACGGTTACTCATAATAAAAATAAATATAGTATTAATATGAGCAATTTAGAAGAAAACAGTAATATTAATATACTATTTGATATAAATGCAAAAATAAATAATACAATAAATTCAGAATATATAAACGAAAAAACTGTACAAAAAAATGAAAAAACATTAAAAGAAAAAGAAGAATATAGTTATATAAATGAAAAAATACCTTCATTAATAACATTAGTAATAATTTCAATAATTATTTTTGCAATATCGTTTAAAATTAATAGAAAAGAAAAAATAAATACTTATAGAAGAGAAACTTTAGGTCTAGTTCCACCTATTATAGCAGAAGCCATTATAGATGGAAAAATAGGATTAAAAGAATTGATTATGACTACTATAATAGACTTAAATATCAGAGGGAATATTAAGATAATAAATAACGATATATTAGAGTTAGTATCACTAGATAACCTTGAAGGATATGAAAGAGAAATCGTAGAATTATTATTTAAAAATAATATTATAAGACTTAGTGATATTAATAATATATTCGCTAAATCTAATAAAGAAACATTAGCATTTACTGAAAAAATAAATAATATTAAAAATTTATTGTTAGAAAAAATATTTGAAATGAATATTTTCTCTGGAGAATTAACAATAGTAAATAAGATAATTCAACTATCTGCAATTTTAATAAGCTTAAACTTACCATTAATATTTTTAAAAGACACTAATGCATTTTGGCAGTTAATTTTACTTGTAAATATTTTCATTATCGTAAGTTATGTCAAAAAGAATAAAAATAAAACTACTATGCAGGAAGAGATGATAGAAAATTCCGGTGGCAGATCAAGGCATAAAGCTGAACTAATAGTCGCATATATAGGAATAGTATGTATTATAATAACTTCTGGTATATATGTTGCCAAATATTATTTTGTATTTTTTATAATTACATTATTAATATTCGCATTAAATTTATATACTGCACTTCAAACTCAAGCTGTTGCTTTAACAGGAAATGGAAAAAAAGAACAAGCTAAATTAATGGAGCTGAAAAAATATATAGATGATTATAGCTTGATAAAAAATAGAGATTTACAATCTGTTATAATTTGGGATGAATATTTGGCTTATGCTACAGCATTTGGAATACCAAACAAAGTTACAGATAGCATATATGAAGGATGGTATAATTTAAACTTGAATTTACAAGTAGTAGAGAAAATATTCAGATAATTTTTTAAGAATCTGTAAAAAGATTAAATTAATTGGAAATAAAATAATGAAAACCAGTATTTTATTACTGGTTTTTGTTTTTAACAAATAAATAATAATTATACTTTTAATACATTCTTTTTAATACATAATGACTTATTGCATAGTCAGCAATTAGCACAATTAATCCTATTATATTACCAAACGGAATTATTGGTAATAAATTTCCAATAAGATAATTAAGAATAGCTAAAATTGAAACTGATATAATTCCAGTAGTCATTGCTTTGGTTACGTCATTATTTGCCAAATAAGATGATTTTAAAGTGATTTTTATTGATATTAATGTTGCCAAGAAACCTGCTATTAATTGAAAAATGCTCATTATTATTGTATATATACTAGAATTATGTTCTATTCCGATTGCTTGTATTAATAAAGCAGGAACTAATAGTAATACCCAAGATATAGCAATTATATCAATTCCTAATATTATACCAAATGTAATTTCATTCTTTGCTCTTTTTTCTTTAACTTTCATAATCTCCCTCCTTCTCCTTTTAATGCCTATTACATAATAAAATTATAGCAAAAGATATTATAAATGACAATAAATTTGAAAAAATAATAATCTTCTTATTTTATAAATAACACGAATATTCAAAAATCATTTGACATATACAAAAAAAGTAGTATACTATATTTAACTTAAGTTTTTCAATCGAGATCATTTGAATAGCACGGACTAGATGTGTGGTAGCATTTAGTTCTAAAAAAAAAATAGAAGTGAAGAGTGGTGGTTCTTCACTTCTTTGACTATTTCTAGTTTTGGTTGTCTTCATATGTATTTCTATATTTATTTATTGTTTAAACTTCGGCTATACTTTAAACAATAATTATTATAAATTTTATATTAATTTTCGTTTAAACTTTCTTCTTTTCGTCTAAACTTCGTCTAAACTTTTTGCAATTTGTTTAAACTTTATTTATTTCTTAATGCCCATATAGGATATCTTGTTGTACCAATATTTTCTAATATTTTTTCTTTTCTGTGTAAAACATCACTTACTAAATACTTTATTTTTCTTTCTTTTTGAGCAGCACTTAAATTGTCTGGCAATTTATCCATAAGCAAAGCATCTAAATCTTTTTTGGTAATACTTCCAAAATTGTTTATATATTTTAAAACAAAATCTTTATAATATTGGTCATTAAATCCCGATTTTTTAGTGTAAGCAACTTTATCATCAACAATTTCAGAAATTCCTTTAGAAACATATATATTAGGATATCTTCCTTCAATTAATTTATATTTTCTTAATAAATCTGATTGTTCTTTAGTAATACTGATGTTCTTTTGAACTCTATCTAAGAGCATAACTTCAACTAAACTTAAGTCTGTATTTTCAAGCAATAATTTAGAATATTTTTCATCAATAATTTTTCCATATATAGTTACTTTAACACGATTTTCTTCAGTTAAATCATAATCTGGCATTGGAAAAAATCTTTCTCTTAATTTTTCAAAACTTCTTCTTATTCCCATACCTGCAGTATCAATCATATTCAAATTAACCATTGCTTGAGCTAAAAATGGATTTCTATAATAAGGAGGAACATATCCCTCGTTAATAATTAATGTATCAACTGTTTATGGAATAAAACTTCCTTCATTAAGTATCATTATTTTATCTTTCATTTCAAGAATATTAACACGACCTGCTCTTCTATAATCTTGATGAGCAATAGCATTATTTAATAACTCACGAAGTATATTTATGTCATATTTATCTACTTCATTTGGAAATAATGAAGTTTGGCTTGGAATATATCTGTATCTTAAATTTCTTATTTTTTCACTAGCTTTTTCCATTGTTATTATAAAAGGAATTGTAAAATGTTCATAGTCTATAATGTTTGTCCCTTCTTGTAATTTCCAAGTTATTGTAGGAATATAATTTTCTACATAAGTATTGGTATCTTCTTTTCCTAATAATAGCCATGCTGCTCGTGTTACTTTTCCATTTAATAATACTTTTGCTTTATTTAAAAAAGATATATCATCCATATTATCTATTTCTTCAGCAATGCTTTTGTTCTCATTTTTCTTTTTAAATTGTTCTCTTGCTTTTAATACTGCATTTTTATCTAAATCATCTACAGTAAGTCCATCTACAATCTGTCTAGACCAATCAATGTTTACTGTTGATAATATTATATTTCTTTTAGTGTCATTTAAAGGAATAAGAGATTCATCATTTCTATCATAGGCAATTCCTTTCCATGTGGTAGGTACACCTATAGCAGCAGGAATTTTAAACATTACAACTCTATTACCGTCTATTTCAAAATCATAAATATCCAGAAATGTCATATTGTCATTTGTTGATTGTGTAATTTCTTTTTTTAATCCGTTTAAATTTCCGTTTCTTCTATAATTAGTATTTACAAATTCGTGTGTTTTATCATGAACTCCAAATACTAACCATGCATATTGCTTATTTAAAAGATTTGCACCATTACTTAAAGCTGAAAAATATCTTCCTAACTAATTAAAATCGAAGTTATTTTTTGCCTCTTTATATTCCACATATTCATTTTCATTATTCTCAATTAATGATAATAAAACATTTTTTATTTCTTCCATAATTAAAACACCTCATCTTGTATTATTTCAATAATTTAATCTCTCTTCTTAAAAGCATTTTAACCTAATTCACTCCATAAATCAATAGTAATAGAGTTTTAAGTTTCGGTCTTTTTTGAAAAAAATCCGAAACGTTATCCACAAAATTATGAAATTTATGTGAAAATAAAGAAAAACCACCATTATTTTAGTATAATTAAGTTGATTTTAAAAAAATACACTAAACAAAATCACGGAGGTTTTTCTATGGACAATTTTACCATAAATAATTATGAAATGAAAAGAGATATTATAAATTTTTCGAAAAAAATTTGTAAAGGAGCAAGCAAACCAGAAACAAAATTTACAATGGATATGATTTATGGAATTTCAAAATCAAAAGATGTTCTATTATAAAGTATTGCAGGAGCTTTGGATGAAGACACTAAAAAAGCTTATACAATAGATAGATTAAGTGATAATTTATCAAATGATTTATCGAATTTTATAAATGAAAATTATTGTAATTTAGCAATGGATTCTTTAGGTGAAAATCCAGTATTTTTAATAGATGATAGTGATATTATAAAACCATTAGGAGAAAAATTTGAAGACTTGGGAATAGTAAGAGATGGTTCAAGTAGAAATAAATTTTATAAAAAAGGATATCATCATACAGAAATAGTTGGATTAACACAAAATAAAAAACAGCCAATTAGTTTGTTTTCAAAGATACATTCTTCAACCCAAAAAGATTTTGTAGCAGCTAACGATATTACATTTGAAGGAATTGATAAGATAGTAAATATGTTAAATAAAAGAAAACAAAAAGAGTAAAGACTAATTGTTGTCATACATAGTCGAAGTGAGGAAATTTGTTAAAGGGTTTCCTTGCTTTTTTTGAGCATAAAAAAAGTAGATGTAGTTACAGATACATCTACAGCAAACAATATACACAAGCCGAACTAGAGTACATTGCTTAATGTAACTATATAATAACACCTTTTTTATAATTTGTCAAATACAATTTTCCGAAAAAAATCTTAAAATATCTGACTATATCTTTGCCTATTTATTACTTGCATTATAATTGCATTATAATTTTTTGCGATTAGTAAAAAATACAGTAAAATCAATAGTTTTTTAATTAGCGGGTCATTTCACCTCGACCATATTTTTAATAGTGTAGGAAGTCCAACCTTAAATAGGGACAAAAACAAGGATATCAAGAAGACTCTAGATGTATCCTTGTTTTTTATTCTATAATTATGTCTTTCGGATAAAAAAAGAACTAGATTAATCTATACCGAAGAAATCTAGTTCAATAAATAATAAATAATATAAATATATGAATTTAAAGAAATTGTAGCAAAACCAAGCAAATAAGTCAATAAGAAAAACAAAAAAAATTAAAAAAATATTGAAAAATAAACAAAAAACAGAAAGATGTCATTAATTAAATAAAATATTTAAAAATTTACAACCACCAAAAATATCTTTAGTTTTAAACAATTATAACCCTAAATCAAAAATCTCCAAATTCTCAAAAGCAGGATCATAAATATTTTTACCCATAAAATCAAACCTAGAACCATGACAAGGGCAGTCCCAAGTTTTATCTGCATCATTCCAAGAAAGCAAACAACCAAGGTGAGTACAGATAGGATTAACCGCAAAAATATTACCGTGAAGTATCTTTATAAATACCAACCTTTTGATTATTAACATCAATAATTCCACCAGAATTAATAGGGATTTTATCAAAATCAACAGTTGAATTTTTAAACTTTTTTATAGCAAGAGAATTAACAGATTCAGTAATCATATTTTTAACTTCGATTCTATTTTTTATAGGATGAACACGAGTAGAATCAAACACATAAGCATATTTATTTTCTTTGCCCAAAATCATATCACACACAATATTTGCCGCAACATTAGAAGTAGTCATTCCCCACTTATTAAAACCAGTTCCAACATAAATATTGTCCATCACATTTGAAAAACGTCCAATATATGGAATTTTATCAAGAGTAATACAGTCTCGAGTATCCCATCTAAAAAGAATTTCACAATTTGGATATAATTGTTTAGCATAATTTTCTAAAGTACCATAAGTATCCTCATAAGGTGCAGGAGTACCAGTTTTATGACCACAACCACCAAGCAAAAGAATTTTCTTGCCATTATAATTTGCAGTTCTAAAAGAAAAAGTTGGATCAGAAGCAGTAATGTACATACCATTGTTTATAGTTTTCTTTACATCGACACCAATTACATAAGAAGAAGCTTGATACATCTTAAAAAAATAAATCCCAGGAAAATTCACAAAAGGATAATGTGAAGCAAGTATAACATATTTTGAAGTTACAACATTATTTGGAGTAAAAATATAAAAATTATCTCCTATTTTTTTCACATCTGTAACAGTAGTATTAGTAAAAATTTCACCATTATTTTTTGAAATACACTTAGTCAAACCATTTAGATATTTTATTGGATTAAATTGAGCTTGATTTTTAAACTGCACAGCACCTACAACATCAAAAGGTAAGCCAGTTTTAGTAACAAAGTTTGCAGGGAAGCCCAAAGCGTTTAGAACATCAACCTCTTTTTTAATTTGAGCGACTTCATTAGGGTTTGTAGTATAAACGAAATTAGATTGTCTTTCAAAATCACAATTTATTTTTTCATCATCAATTATATTTTTGATATTTTCAATAGCTTCCTGATTTGCAGACAAATAATCTTTTGCAAAACCTTCACCATATGTTTCAACCAAATAAGAATAAAAAAGACCATGTTGAGATGTGATTTTTGCAGTAGTGTGGCCTGTAGTTTTATGCCCAATTTCATTTTTTTCTATAATAGAAACATTTAGCCCAGCTTTTGATAAATAGTAGCCACAGGTCATTCCAAAAATTCCCGCACCTATTATACATACATCAGTATTAATATTTTTTGATAAACTTTCAAATTTACTATTATTTTTATTTTCAGTTAACCATAAAGAATTCATAAAAAATCTCCTTTTTATATTTATAAGAATTTATAAGAGTAAGTATAATAATTAAATCTTTGTTAGTTATATATTTTTAATTGAATTAAATTTTCTTTTTGAACATAATTAATGTGAGATAATTAAAAAATATAACTAACAAAAATAAAAACAATATAAACTTTTTTAAATTTAAATCTATAACTATTATTTACTAAAAAAATTAATAAATACAAAAAAAGGTGGAAAAATAAAGATTAAAGTGATATACTAGGAAAAAACAAAAGACACAAAAAAGAAAGGAATGTGATTAAAAATGGAAAAAAGTTTAGAAGAAAAACTATTTAATAAAAAAGAAAACGGATGGAAAACAGTAGACACAAGAAAAAAGGAAGCAATATTCAATTTTTCAAAAGACTACATGAACTTTTTAAATAAAGCAAAAACAGAAAGAGAATTTATAGTAGAAGCCACAAAAATGGCACAAGCAAATGGATATAAAGACATAGCAGAATTTGAAAAACTACAACCAGGAGATAAAATATACTTTGTAAATAGAGGAAAAAGCATGTATTTAGCAATAATAGGAACAGAAAATATAGAAAATGGAGTTCATATTATTGGATCACATGTAGACTCACCAAGACTAGATTTAAAACCAAATCCATTATATGAAGATACAGAATTAGCATACTTCAAAACACATTACTATGGAGGTATTAAAAAATATCAATGGACAACAATTCCATTAAGCATTCATGGAGTAATAGTAAAACCAAATGGTGAAAAAATGACAGTAAATATAGGGGAAGATGAAGATGACCCAATATTTACAATAACAGATTTATTACCACATTTGGCACAAGAACAAATGGAAAAGAAACTAAAAAACGGAATCGATGGAGAAGACCTAAACGTTTTAATTGGAAGTATTCCATATCAAGATACAGATGCAAAAGAAAAAGTTAAATTAAATATTTTAAATATTTTAAATCAAAAATATGGAATAATCGAAGCAGATTTACAAAGTTCAGAATTAGAAATAATACCAGCATTTAAAGCAAGAAGCTTAGGGTTTGATGCAGGATTAGTTGCAGCATATGGTCAAGATGACAAAGTGTGTGCATACACATCACTTGCAGCAATGATGACATTAGAAAATGTTAAAAACACAGCAGTATGTATTTTATCAGATAAAGAAGAAATCGGAAGTATGGGAAATACAGGAATGGAATCACATATGTTTGACTTCTTTATATCAGAGGTGTTAAACAAATTAGGAGTAAACAGACCGAACCTATTAGATAAAGTATTTTGCTTCTCAAAAATGTTATCATCAGATGTAGACGCAGGATTCGACCCAATTTATGCATCAGTTTCAGATAAGACAAATGCGGGATTCATTGGAAAAGGAATAAGCTTAAATAAATATACAGGTGCAAGAGGAAAATCAGGAGCATCTGATGCAAATGCCGAATACGTTGCTTGGGTTAGAAATGTATTAGAAAAAAATGATATCAGATATCAAATAGCAGAACTTGGAAAAGTAGATATCGGCGGTGGAGGAACTATCGCATATATATTAGCAAATAAAGGAACAGACGTTATTGACTGTGGAGTACCAGTACTTTCAATGCATGCACCATATGAAGTAACAAGTAAATTTGATATATATTCAGCTTTTGAAACATACAAAGCATTCTGGAAAGAATAAAAAATAGGGATTGTGGGACGGGTCTTCAATCCCGTCTTTTATATCCTTTTGTGCCCTTTTTGGAACATTATTAATAATTCTATGTAATATAAAAAAATTAGGGATTGAAGACCCGTCCCCCAATCCCTAAAAATTTAAATATTTTCTAACAAGTCAATAACAGAAACAACAAATTCCAACTTATCATTAGGTAATTTGCTAGCTTTTTTTGCTAATTCCATTTGAGTTTCCAAATCTTTATTGACAATTAATTTTTCAAAAATAACATTAGGAGAAATTCCTAAAATATTCATATAGTTAACAAGGGTTTCGACTTTAACTCCGCCAGTTCCATTTTCAATTCTAGAAATATACTTTACAGAAATGCCTAATTTTTCAGCAATTTTTTCTTGAGTAAGTTTATTTTTGACACGGTACTCTTTAAAAACTTCTCCAAGTACTTTATCAATATCTAATTTTTTTAAAGACTTCATTTTATACCTCCATATTATTTACAACAATTCCATAATAAAGTATATCAAGGCATTCAGGGGATTTAAACCAATTGGTAATATGAAACCTCCAAAAATCATAATATAAATAAATAATTGAAATTAAAAGGATGGTTTAGAACAAAAAACCAAGATATGTAACACTATTAGTTATACCCAGATATTTAGAATAATATTAATACGAATTGGAATAAAAGAATAAAATAAAAAGATTCTTAAAAAAGGTTGAAAAAAAAATAAAAATATAATAAGATATAAAAGAGAGGGTAAGACAAATGAAAAGAAAAGAAAAAAGATATAATATAATAATATTAATTATAGTAATAATGCTTTTTATAAACATTAATGTAAAAGCTGCTAATCAAACAACAGATTCATCTGCAGAATGGAAAGAATGGCAAAAAGAAGAATATTGGGAATGGCATACAAGAACAACGAAAGATGACAAAGCATATAATGGCAAACATATTGTTATTCAAAATAATTCAATAGATTTTTATGGATATGGAGACAATTCGTATAAAGATTTTTTATATAAAGAATATAAAAATCCTGGAAAAAGAATATTTCAATTTAGATTAGATGAAGAAAAAGCGAATTATCATACATTAGATGGCGCTGGTTTTATATTTAATGCTAAAAAGGAAAATAATAAATTATCAGGATATATATTATTATTTATGGAAAAAAGTGTAAATCTTTATAAGGTTAAAGATATAGATATAGACGAATTTGAAACCGCACTAAATAAAAAAGTTTCAGATTATGGAGAATTAATAAAAGCAATTCAAAAAACAGATTCAAAAATACATGATTTAAGAGTAGAAGCTACACCAAATAATATTAAAGTTATAGATGGAGAAAAAGAATTAATAAATGAAAAACTAGAAAATACACAACACGCAGGAGAAAGTTTTGGATTAATTTCATCATATACACAACATGATTGTAATATATTATCAAAAATAGAATTTAGTGAATTTAAAATGACAATAGAAGACTACAGTGTAAAAGTAATAAATACTGATACAGAAGATAATGTGATTTCTGGAGGAATCTTTGAGATAAAAGATGAAGATGGTAATGTAGTTGGAAATTGCAAAACAGATGAAAACGGAATGCTATATATAACAGGAATTTATGAAGGAAATTATACATTACAGCAAAAACAAGCACCTAATGGGTATATTTTAAATGAACAAATATACAAATTCGAAGTAGATAGTAATGGAAATGTTGTTAGTGAAGAAATAGAAAAAGATAATAATTTAATTATAAAAAATAAAAAAATAAAAGAAGAAATTGAAAATAATACAATAGAGAACAACACAAAAATTGATAATACAATAAGCAGTAAAATAATACCGAATGCAGGAAATAAAATGATTACAATAGTAATGTTAATACTATTAGGGATAGGAATAAGCACATTTTTAATAGTAAAATTAAAAGAATATAAAGATGTAAAATAAAAGAACGATTTTAAAATCGTTCTTTTATTTTACCAAATCTGGTGGGCCAAGAGGGATTCGAACCCCCGACCCCACGCTTAGAAGGCGTGTGCTCTATCCAACTGAGCTATTGACCCATAACATTTGAACAATAACTATAATAACACAAAAAAATAACTATGTCAATGAAAAATAAGAAAAAAGTAAAAAAAATTCCAGAAATTGTTACAGTTCACAGCTTTTAAAAAATTTTGTGTGCAAGTCGCCCACCTTAAGGGTTATATATATTTGATATTGTATTCTATTCATTACGTTTAAAAAGAAAATCTAAAATACCAAACTGAGCCTCTCTCGCTCAGACCAAAAATGTATACATATATACATTTCTTTCGTGAGCATTCCTCAGTTATTTATTTAAGATTTTCTATTTTTCACTTCAATCAAACGAATACAATATCAAATATATATAACCCTTAAGGTGGGCGACTTGCACACAAAATTTTTTAAAAGCTGTGAACTGTAACCAGAAATTCTGAAAAAACTAAAAATCTAAAAATGAATAATAAAAACTCTAAACAATCTATTTCCGTAATGTGAAATCTTTGTGAAAAGCTTTACAATAAAAAAACAAAATGATATTATAGTAACAACAAAGCAAGACGAAAGTCTTACGGAAAATAAAATGTAAGGAGGAATTTCTCGTGATTGAAGTAAAAAACATCACAAAAAAATACGGAAGCTTTACTGCCGTAGATAATATCAGCTTCAAAATAGAAGAAGGTGAAATAATAGGACTACTTGGACCAAATGGAGCAGGAAAAAGTACAACAATGAACATGATAACAGGATATATCGAACCAACAGAAGGAGAAATAGTAATAAACGGATATGATATATCAAAAAAACCAAGAAAAGCAAAATCACAAATAGGATATATGCCAGAAGGAGTTCCATTATATTCAGACTTAACAGTAAAAGAATTTGTAACATACATGGCTGAATTAAAAAAGGTAGACAGAAAAACAAGAAAAGAAAAAGTTGAAAAAATTATTGAACAAACAGGACTAAAAGATGTAGAAAAGAAGCTAACTCGTAACTTATCAAGAGGGTATAAGCAAAGAGTAAGCATGGCAGGAGCATTAGTTGGAGAACCAAAAATCCTTATATTAGACGAACCAACAGTAGGCTTAGATCCAAAACAAATAACAGAAATAAGAGCATTAATTAAGGAATTAGGAAAAACACATACAGTAATACTAAGCTCACACATATTATCTGAAGTTAGTCAAATATGTAATAAAGTTATAATAATTAATAAAGGAAAAATAGTTGCTGTAGACACACCTGAAAATTTAGAGAAAAAAGTAGCAAGCAATAACACAACATATGTAACAGTAGAAGATACAGAAAACAAAATGGAAACGATAAAAGAAACAATACCAGAAATCAAAGAAATCAAACTAATAAAAGAAAATGAAGATGGTACAAAACAATATGCATTAGAATCAGATAAAGATGTTGATTTAAGAAAAATAGTGTTCAATGAATTTGCAAAAGAAAACATCACAATATTTGAAATGAAGAAAGCAGATACAACACTAGAAGATGCATTTATGAAGTTAATAGAAGGAGGAGAAAAATAATGTGGGCAGTCATCAAAAAAGAATTTAAATCATATTTTTATACACCAATTGGATACATATTTATTGGAGTGTTTTTAATAGCATTTAGTATATCATTTTATTTTAGTGTAATAGGTTATGGAAATGTTAACTTTGAATACATCTACTACACATTACCTACAATACTAGTTTTAGCATTTATAATACCATTACTAACAATGAGGTCATTTTCTGAAGAAAGAAAAACAGGAACAGAACAATTATTATTAACATCACCTATAAGCATAACAAAAGTAGTTTTAGGTAAATTTATAGCAGCATTGTTAATAGTGCTAATTACAGAATTATGCACATTTATGTACTTTGGTATTTTATGCCATTATGGTATGCCAAAATTAACAACAACATTTGCAACATTACTAGGATTTTTATTATTTGTAATGTCATATATATCATTTGGGATGTTAACATCAAGTATAACAGAAAACCAAATAATAGCAGGAATAATCTCAATAGGATTTTTTATAATAACTTGGGTTTTACCAGAATTTAATTCAAGCTTAGAAAGTTATTCTTTCATAAATATGTTTTATAAATATACACAAGGACAAATTGACATAGGAGATACAGTTACATTTTTAACATTTACAGTTACTTGTATATTATTAACAATAACAGTAATGCAAAGAAGAAAAAGTGTAAAATAATAAAGAATAAATTTGAACAACAAATTTATAACTTTTAGGAAAGGAATGATAAAAAAAGTGAAAGAAGATAACAAGACTAAAAAAATAAATAAAAAAGACCAAGAAAATAAGACAGAAAAAGTAAACAAAAAAGAGCAAAAAGATAAAACAGAAAAATCAAGCAAAAAAGAAAAAAAATCAAAAAAAGAAAAGTCAGAAAAACCAAATAAATTTATAGAAACAATAAAGAAAAAATGGTTAATAAATGGAACAAAAACATTTTTACTAGTAGTAATAATACTTGCATTCTTTATAGGAGTTAGTGTTTTAATGCAAAAACTTAATTTAACACCAATAGACCTAACGGAAGATAAATTATTTACACTAACAAGTGAAAGTAAAGATAAAGTAAAAGACATAGACAAAGACATCAACATTTATTTTGTAGGATACTCAGATGATGACTCAACATTGGATTTAGCAAAACAATACACAAAAGTAAATGATAAAATAAAAGTAGAAGCTGTAAAAGCCGAAGACAGACCAGACTTAGTACAAAAATATGGAATAGAAACATCAAGTCAAGGGATTATAGTAGAAGCAGGAAGCAGATACAAAGTACTAGC
Organism: uncultured Clostridium sp.; assembly: GCA_945865665.1. Classification (GTDB taxonomy): domain Bacteria; phylum Bacillota; class Clostridia; order TANB77; family CAG-508; genus CAG-269. The sequence goes on from CAMBEE010000002.1 coordinate 56,594, forward strand.
ATCAAGTGATTTAACAACATATGATGCAACATCAGGTTCATCAGTAAATGTAGCAGAAGAAAAACTAACAGCAGCAATTAGGTCTGTATCTGTAGAAGAATTACCAAAAGTATATTTCTTAAATGGATATAGTTCATTCACATTAACAAGTGGAATGCAATATTTAAATATGTATTTACAAAATGAAGTAAATGAAGTAGAAACATTAGACATCTTATCAACAGGAAAAGTTCCTGATGATTGTACAACATTAGTAATTGCATCACCAAATAAAGATTTTGACGATGTTGCAACAACAGCAATAACAGATTATATAAATAAAGGTGGAAACATCTTATGGTTAAATGCAGCAGTTGCAAAACAAATAGATTTACAAAATGCTAATAAAATATTAGCCTTATATGGAGTTAAACCATTTGAAATAGGAATAATAAGAGAAACAGATTCAAGCAAGATGGTATCAAATTCACCAGACTTAATTATGCCAGAGATACAATATGCAGATGCAACAAATAAACTATATAATTCAGAAGGTGTTATATTTATTAATGCAACAAAAATAAATGTTGCAAGTGATGATGAATTAAAGAATTTAAATACAACAAAAACTGAATTAATAAGAACAAGTGAAAATGCATATTTTAGAACTAACTTTGAAAACAATGCAGATTCAGCACAAGACGGAGAATCAAAAGGAAATTTCTTAGTTGGAGCACAATTTGATAAAACAATATCAAAAGAAAACGACGAAACTAATACAAAAGAAGTAAAATCAAGATTAATAATATATGGAGAAAATTACTTCGTATCAGACTATCAATTAACACAATCTACACAAACACCAATGATAGCATATAGACAAAACAAAGATTTAGTTTTAAACTCAATTGCTTACTTATCAGATAGAGAAGAAGATATTACAGTAAGAAAGAGCACAGGAGCTGTAACATATACAGCAACAGAACAAGAAAACAGAATAATATTAGCAATTATAACTGCTGTTCCGCTATTAATAATAGTAGCAGGAATTATAGTTTGGGCTAATAGAAGAAGAAAAAAATAAGAATATTTATAAAGAAAGTCCCATAAAATAATATGGGGCTTTTTAATTTATAAGATAATAATTTATGACATTTGTAAGAATATATAAAATTTTGAAGGGAACAAAACTTTTTATGAGTATTTTAAAAGTAGTATTTGTTATAATTGGAACTTTGATAGGTGCAGGGTTCGCATCAGGACAAGAAATTTATACATTTTTCTTTTCGTATGGGATAAAGGGAATGCTAGGAATTATTGTATCAGGGAGCATAATAGGATTTACAATATATAAAACATTCAAAATATTAGAAAAAAATAATATAAAAAATTATAAAGAGTTTTTAAATGTTTTTATAAAGAATGAAAGACTAAAAGAATTTGCAAATGCAGTTATAAACATTTTCATTTTAGTATCTTTTTATATAATGATAGCAGGATTTGGAGCATATTTAGAACAAGAAATAAATTTAAACAGCATACTAGGAAGTAGCATTTTAGCAATTTTATGCTTCATTTTATTCAAAACTAATATAAATGGAATTGTAAAAATAAATGAAATATTAATTCCAATATTAATAGTAGTGGTTTTAGGAATACGGGATAAGTAACCTAAAAAATATTGATTTTATAAATTTGAATAATTATTTGATAGTACAAAAAGGAGAAAAGATATTTGAAAATTGGTTTATAACAAGCATATTATATGCAAGCTATAATTGTGTATTACTTATACCAGTTTTAATATCAATAAAAGAACTTATAAAGAAGCCTAAAAACATAAAATATATTTCTATAATTGTAAGTGGTATAGTAATAATTTTGTTAATAACAGTATTTTTATTTTTAATAAATGTAGATATAGATATAAAACAACTGCAAATGCCTGCAGTATATGCAATAAGCCAAATTTGGCCGGGAATAAAGAAAATATATGGTGGAATTATATTGATTTCAATTTTTACAACTGCAATTTCTCTAGGAATAGGATTTTTAAAAAATATTACTGATAATAAAAGAACTTTTAATGTTGTTTCTGGTCTGATGTGTATTACATCAGTCTTGTTTTCAGGAATAGGTTTTGCTAGCTTAGTAAATTTGATGTATCCAATTTTGGGAATTTTGGGGTTAATTCAAATTATACAAATTTGTTTTAAGTAGTTAAAAATATCATTCACAGGTATTTCTGTGATTTTTCCTACTGAACTGTAACGTAAATATTGAAATGTCGAAATTTGACGAACGATTTTTCTTGATTTTTCAATAAAATTATGGTAACATATGACTATGCAATTTATTTGACAATTGCATAGTCAAAATTTTTAAAAATAAAAATTAAATCTAGCAACTTTGGAAAGACAAAAACATTTTAATTAATTTAATCTAATTTATTATTTCTAAATTTTAAGATTAAAAAATTAAGTTCAAAATTTAAATCGAAAATACCCAAAAGTATTGGAAAATAAGGCAAGAAAGGAGGTGCATTTTTTATAGTGCAAATTGTCAATAAAATTGTAAATACAATTAATAAATATTTACTAAATAGTATTGCCAAAAACAAAAATATTTAGTATAATTAGAAAGGACAGTATATGGTAAAAGAAAAAACAAACAAAGTAGAAAGATTACCAATTACAAATGATTATATATTTAAAAGAGTATTTGCATTTGAAGGAAATGAAAGTATATTAAAAGATTTTTTGGAAGCAATTTTAAAGAAGGACATTAAAGAAGTAGAAATAAAAAATCCAGAAATAATACCTTACGAAAAAGATGAAAAACGAGGACTATTAGATATAAAAGCTCAAATAGATGATGGAACAATTTTAGACATAGAGATGCAAATGGAAGATGAGAAAAATACAGAAGAAAGAGGAACGGAATATTTAGGCAAAATGATATCAGAACAGCTACAAGAAGGAGAAGAATATATAAAATTAAAAAAGAGTATAGTAATATTTATAACAAATTATAATTTCTTAAAAAGGAATAGTTACCATAGTGTGGGAAAAGTAAAATTTGATGAAACATTACCAGAAGAATATGTAAATATGGGATATAAAGAAGAAGACGAAATAGCATCAAAATACATAGAGTTTCATTATATAGAATTACCAAAATATAAGAAAAAAGAACCATCAAAATTTACAAAATTAGACCAATGGATGTGTATATTTACACAAAATGAGGAGGGGATTATTTTGGCAGAGAAAGAAAATAAAGAAATAAAAAAAGCAATAAGAGCTTTAGACTTTATAAGTGCAGACCCAAAGGAAAGAGAAAGGCACAATTCTATATTAATGGCAGAGATTAATAGGAGAACAAGTGAGCATAACTTTTTTGAAGCTGGGAAAGAAGAACGGAATTCAAAAGGGAAGATATGAGCGGGAGAAAAGAAGGAAAAAAAGAAACAGCAAAAAAACTATTAAAAATGGGAATGAAAGTTGAACAAATTATAGAAGCAACAGGACTAACAAAAGAAGAAATAGAAAAATTATAAAAAAATCAAAAGTGAATTCAATATAGTAGAAATTAAAAAATATCTATTATATTGGATTCATTTTTTTAGCAACACAAAAATCAAAATAAATATTGCAAAAAAAACAAAAAACTGATATAACATATGTAACAAAACAAAGGAAAATATAATGCCTTGAGAAAGGATGCAAAATATGAAAGATTTTTGGAAAGAACCAGAAGAAAAAAAGATAAATAAAAAGAAAATAATAATAGCAACAATAATAGCAATAATTATAACAATATTAGTAGCAATAATAGCAATATATGCTAATAACAAAAATGCGAGAAATTGGATAGATAAAAATATATTACAAAAAGAAAAAACACAAAACAACTTGCCTAGTATAGAAATTGACGAAAGTAACAATGCAAGTATATATGCATTCAACAAGTATATAGGAATATTAAACAAAAATAACTTTGAAATATATGACAACACAGGAAAAAAAGACAAAACATTAACTTTAGAAATTACAAAACCAATATATAATTCAAACAATAGATATCTGGCTGTAGCAGAAGAAAAAGGACAAAAGATATATTTAATAGAAGATAAAGAAATAAAATGGGAAACAGAAGTAGAAGGAAATATATCACAAATCACAGTAAATAAAAACGGATATGTTGCTGTAACAATAGTAGATACAAGCTATAAAGCGGTAATACAGATGTATGACAGTCAAGGAAATGCACTATTTAAAACATTCCTATCTTCAACAAGAGTAGCATCAACATCAATATCAGAAGATAATAAATATTTAGCAATTGCAGAAATAGATACATCTGGAACAATGATACAATCAAACATTAAGATATATTCAATTGATGATGCAAAAAACAATTCAGAAGAATCACTAAAAAAGACATACAATGGAGAAAATAATGATCTAATTACTGATATAAAATATCAAGAAAAAGACAAATTGCTATGTATGTACACAGACAAAATAAAGCTGATAAAAACAGATGAAACAACAGATACCATACAAGAATTTAATGATAAAAAAATATCATTTGCATCAATAGAATTAGCAAATTCAACAGTAACAGTAGAAGAAAAATCTTCAGGAATATTTACAGCAGATTCAGTATTAAATATAATAAACTCAGACAATAAAAGTACATCAATTTATACAACAGAAACTGTAACAAAAGAAATGTATACAAAAGGTGATTTAATTGCACTAAATTTGGGTTCAGAAGTTGAATTTATAAATACAAACGGATGGCTAGTAAAAAAATATATTGCAGAACAAGAGATAACAAGTATTGTGCTATCAAACTCAATTGCAGGAATAATATATAGAGATAAAATAGAAATTATAAATATGTAATCAACATATATAAAAAATTTATAATCCATGGAAAGGAAAATAAAAATGGGAATTTTGATAGATATAATTTTAATAGCGATTTTATTGATATCTGCATTTTCAGGATACAAAAGAGGGTTAGTAAAATTAGGAGCAAATCTATTTGCTGGAATAATTGCAATAGTGGTGACATTGATTTTATTTAGACCAATAGCAGGTGCAATAATAAAGAACACAACATTAGATGAAAAAATTAAAAATATAATTATAGAAAATGCATCAAGTTTTGGAGCAAATAGTAATGAAGATAATAACATAACCGAACAATTAACAAATGAAGTAAAAAATCAAATGATACCACAAGAAGCAGAGAAAATAGCAATAAGTGCTATATATGCTATAACATCAGTAGTATTATTCGTAGTAGTAAAAATAATATTAAGTATAGTGATATCTTTAATTGATGGCGTAGCAAGATTACCAATACTAAAACAATTTAATGAAATAGGTGGAATGGCATATGGAATTTTAAGGGGAATATTAATAGTATTTATTGTTATATTATTAATGGGAGTATACACAAAAATTAAGCCAGAAAGTACATTAAATTACAATATTCAGAAATCTTATATAACAAAAACAATAAATGAAAAAATTATCAAAATTTAAATAAAAAAGCGCAAATTTATTGCGTTTTTTTTTGATTTTTGTTATACTATTAACAAATTTGATACACAAATCAGGAGTGGTTATTTTGAAAAAGAAACAAATAGAAAAAGATAAAAATAGAGAAAACAAAAGAAGAAAGAAAAAAACATGGAAAAAAGTACTATTAGTAATATTATTAATTTTAATAATAGCAATAGGATGGTTCACATATAGAACTTATAAAAATGGTGGGGGACTAAGCGGAATGCTTGCAACTGTAGTAGGACATGATGAAAATACAAAGAAAAATCTAAAGGAAATAAGGGTTTTGATTTTAGGAGTAAGCACAGATTTGGATTCAGAATTAACAGATACAATAATGGTAGCATCATATAATCCAAATACACAAAAAGCAAATTTGCTTTCAATACCAAGAGATACATATACAGGAAAAAATAAAAGTAGAGCAACAGCATCACAAAAAATAAATTCACTTTATAATATAAATAAAAATCCAGAAAAAACACTTGAAGCAGTCAATGAATTAACAGGTTTAGACATTCAATATTATGTAGTAGTAAAAACAGAAGCATTAATAGAAGTTGTAGATGCAATAGGTGGAGTAGAATTTGATGTTCCAATAGATATGAAATATGACGACCCTACACAAGACTTACATATTGACTTAAAAGCCGGATTACAAAAGTTGGATGGAAATAAAGCTGAACAATTGCTAAGATGGAGACACAGTAATACAAAAAATGGAGTAATGACAACATATCCATCAGAATACGGAAATGACGACTTCGGAAGGATGAGAACACAAAGAGACTTTATAGTTGCAACAATGAAGCAAACTTTAAAACCAGGAAATATCTTTAAAATAGGACAATTATTAGAAATTGCAAATAAAAATGTAGAAACAAATATAGAACTTTCACTAGCAAAAGACTATGTGCCATATGCAGTAGAATTCAATACAGATGAAATAAAAACAGCAGTACTTCCAGGAACAACACCAGATGTAAAAGAAACAAACGGAGTAAGCATATTTGTTGTTAATAAAACAGAAGCAAAAGAGTTAATAAACTCAATGTTTTACGAAGAAGAAAATAATGATTCAGAAAACAATACAACAAATAGTATAGAAGGTAACAGTACAAGCAATTCAAGTACAAATAGTACAACAAACAGCACATCTAATAAAACATCGACAAATACTAAAAGCTCACAAATAACAATAGAACTATTAAATGGTAGTGGAGATAAAAATAAATTGTCAGAAGCAAAAAAACAACTAGAAGATGCTGGGTATAGAGTTAAGAAAACAGGAAGCACAACAGCAATATCTAAAACAATAATAACAAACAAAAAAGGTATTTCAGATGATAATTTAAAACAAATAAAAGAAGCATTAGGAACTGGAAGTATTTCAACAAATAAATCTAGTACAAGTATTGTAGATGTTACAGTAGTAATAGGAAAAGATTTTTAATCACCAAATTATATATTAGGAAAGAAACACAACTTTCCTAATATATATAATTAAATTAAATGAAAATTTATTTCATGAAGTTATAAAAAAAGACAGATTTTTATCTGTCCTTAAATTATTAAAATAATTTTTTTCGATGTGATTTTTTATTCGAATTAGAATCAAACAACAACTTATATAATAAGAAAAGTATTAAAATAACCAAAATGATTTGAACAACTATTGTTATAAAACCAGACTGTTCAACACTATGGGATGCAAGTAAATTAGAAGAGTATTGTATACCATCAATAGTATAAGTGATTTTTCCAACAACCTGACCTTGAGCGATAGGAGCAAATAAATTATCTTGCAATTCAATTTGAGGTTCAAATTCTGTATCAAATTCATCTTGAGTAACTAAAGCAGACAAATCGTCAGAAATTAATAAATCTAAATTTCTCGTTTCTTTAGTACCATTACCAATTTCTATTTGAGTTGCTATAGCATCTTTTTCTCTTAACTTTTTTATTGTGTAATTGTTGTATCCGTAATCAAAAATAGACTTTGTATCGACAAATTTTGCACTTACATTATTAGGATATATTCCTGCAGAAAGAACAACACATATAAGCTCTAAATTTTCTTTTTTAGCAACTGAAACCAAACAGTTTTTAGCTTGCGTTGTATATCCAGTTTTACCAGCAATCGCGTATTTATAGTAGTAATTGCTACTTACATCTCTGTTATCATAAATCAACAATTCATTAGTTGTATTAAATACTCTAACATCATATTTATTTGTTGCTGGTATAGTGCAGTATTTTAAAGAAGATAAACTTCTAAAAGTATCATTTTTCATACAATATTTCATTATAATAGCTAAATCATGAGCTGTTGTATAATGATTTTCGTCATGCATGCCACTTGGATTAGTAAAATGAGTATTTGTCAAACCCAATTCAGATACTTTATTATTCATTAACTCTGCAAAGTTTTCAATAGAACCAGACACATGAAAGGCTAATACATTTGCAGCATCATTTGCTGAATGAACCAACATTACCTGCAATAATTGTTCTACCGTAAGTTGCTCTCCAGCTTGCAATGCTGCAACAGAGTAACCTGATGTAATAGAAGAAATAGCTTCATATGGTACTGTTACTACATCATTTAAGTTACAATTTTCTATTGTTAGAATTGCTGTAAGTATTTTTGTAGTACTTGCTGGATACATTTTTTGATTTTCATTTTTTGAATATAAAACTTTTTCACTTGAACTATCTATTAATATTGCAGCATCTGTAGAAATTTCTGGTTGTTCTGTAAGTGCATAACACATTGATGTGTGCAATATAAAAATTAACATAAATATTATTACTAAACTTTTTCTAAATTTCATTATATAACGCTCCATTAAAAAACATATAGAATAATATACAATATTTTGACAAAAAATTCAATTATTTATACAAAATTTTACAAAATATTATTACAAGATTTGGTTTTATAGTTGAAAATTTTATATTGATACTAAGTGGGCATTAAGGATATATATTAAGGATTTTATATGTTTATTACGTTCAAAAAGAAAATCTAATATTAGAAATTGAGCCTCTTTCACTCAGGTATAAAATGTATATATGTATATGAGGTTAAATTTTTGAATTTGATTGGAACAATATTAGAATTTCTTAAATAAATTAATGGAAAGAGTTCATATGGAAGGGTGCCATTAATTTATATAGAAATTCTTATATTGTGTATTGAAAAATAAAAAATTTAACCTCATATACATATATACATTTTTCCGTGAACATCCCTCAATTTCTAATCTAAGATTATCTATTTTTCACTACACTCAAACATATAAAATCCTTAATATATATCCTTAATACCCCACAATAATATCAGTATAAAATACAAAGCAATAAAAAAATAGAAAAACGAGGAGGAAAACATGAAAAAAATAAACAAAAAAATAGTTGTCTACATAATTATAATAAGCGTGATAGCACTAATAATCCACGAAGTAGCAATAAAAAAGGAAAATTTTATAGAAAATATAACAGACATAAACACAATAGAAACATCAGAAGAAAATGAAACAAAAGAACAAAAAAAAGTAGACATAACGAATAAAATAATGGTTTATATAACAGGAGAAGTAAAAAATCCAGGAATATATGAACTAGGAGAAAACTCAAGAATAAAAGATGTTATAGAAAAAGCAGGAGGACTAAAAGAAACAGCAGATATTACTGACATAAATTTAGCAACAATATTACAAGACGAAGACAAAATAACAATACCAACAAAAGATAAAACAATGGAAGAAAAACAAAACACGGAAAGAATACAAAGTAATAAGCAGAGCAAAACTACAGAAAAGTCACAAAATACAACTAGTATATCAACAAATACTACAGGAAAAAATCAAAATACAAAAGTTAATATAAATACAGCAACACAAACTGAACTAGAAACATTACCAGGAATAGGTCCATCTACAGCAAGTAAGATAGTAAGTTATAGAAAAGAAAATGGAAAATTTAAAAGCATAGAAGAAATCAAAAAAGTAAATGGAATAGGAGAGAGTAAATACAAAAAAATAAAAGAATTAATAAAAGTATAAAAATGTTGAAATCCGTAGTATTTTGAAAAAATTTAACACAAATGTTACAAAATCTTAATATAAATGTTTTATAAAATAAAAGAAACTCTCAAAATCAATATCCGTAGATATAGAAGTAATGCCGCTGACAAATGACTCCAAAAGTACTATTGAAAAGAAAAAAAGAATTTATTAAAATAAAATCAACTATAATTATGAAAAAGGAGAAACAATTATGATTAGTAAAATCGTAAGAGGAAAAGACAAATTTATCGTAATTGCATTAATTATGACATCAATTATTGGTGCGTTAGTTGGAAAAATATATTCAACCAACAATAATCATTATGTAGTTGATGTTACAAATGCCGCTGGAGAAAGCAAAGACAATAATTTACAGGTTACAGAAAAAATTGTAAAAGGTGCAGGAGCACAATATTTTGATTCAAAAGAATTAAATTATGAAGTTGAATTAAAAAATATTGGACAAGCTGAAAATGTTGAAACTCAAGTTGCAATAGTTACAGACTTTTCATATAGTATGGAAACAAATGATACTAATAATGTAGTAAGAGGTAAAGCTATTGATTTAGCAAATGGAATAATAACAAACGTTAAGAATTCAAGAGTTTCTATATCTAATAATAATGCATTGAAACTATCTATGACAACAAATACATCAGCAATAAGCAGCACAATAAATTCTTTAAACTATGGAGAAGGAAACGACAGTAATCAAGGATTAGACAATGCCAATAGTAGCTTTACAACGCCAGCAGTTGCCGGAAATACTATAAATAAATATATAGTAGTATTTACAGATGCTACAGATGATGTTTCAGAAAAAATGAAACAGTTAACAACAGATGATCCGAATTTACATATAATTTCTATATTGGTAGATATGACTAGTACTTCTTATGTAGTAAATGATTTAGCTGTATGTGGAGAAGTATATTTACTTTTAAGCGGAGTTTCTGCTGATGACGTAAATTCAAATATTGAAATGCTTGATTTACAAAAAATATATGATAACATGAACAAATCTACAAATAATATTGAAGTAACAAATGAATTCTCTGATGAAGTACAAAAATATTTTAGCATATCTGATTTAACAGTTGACAATGGAAATGTAACTCAAACTGCAAAAGGATATATATGGAATATTGACAGAATTAGATATCAAGATACTGCAAAATTAAAATTCAAATTAACATTAAAAACAAATGTTGATATAGATGCAGGTATAATATTTAAAGATATCTTTACAAATAAAGAACAAAATATTTCATATACAGCAGAAGAAAACACATTAACATTAAATGGAACAGATGCAAGAGGGGGAACATCAGCAACTACTCTTAAGATTTGCCAAGGCTATGATTTAAAAATAAAGGCAGTAAATGAATCTAATACAGATTTACCAGTAGACGGAATAGATGTTAAAGTAGTGGGTATAAAAACTAATGATGATGGAAGTGAAGAAGAGGAAGTATGCAATATTACTAAAAAGACAGATAGCAATGGATATATAACAATCACACCAGATGATGCGAGAGCTTTAAGATTGGATGGAGAAATAACATTTACTGTTACACCAACCGTAGATAAAGTAGGATATTCATATACAAACCCTGTAACATTTACATATAATAATAATGTTACAACGAAAAATATAGAATGGGTTGAAACAGGAAGTGGATTAAATCACGAAGAAAAAGAAACTGAAAGAGTTGCAGAAGTTGTTGTGCCAATTAATAGTCAAAAATCTGATCTTGAGCTAAGAGTAGAAGAATTAAATAATAGTAATGCATTAGTTCCAGGATCAACATTTGAATTAATACAACCAAAATTAAATAATAAATACGAAATGGATGTATTATCAGCTACAACAGATGACAAAGGCGCAATTCATTTTGCACCAACAGTTATGACAAAAGATGGAACATATAATTACATTCTAAGACAAGTGTCAGCACCAGATGGATATGAACTAACACCACTAACATTAATTACAATAGAATATAAAAATGGAAAAATAGTACGAAAACCAGCAACACAATTTAACGAAAATATTGTAAGTACAGAATTATGTACAGATGTAGAAAATCATACATTAATAGTAGTTGGATTAAAGAACTTAAAACAAGATCCATTTGATTTAGAAATTAATTTATCAGATAGGGCAGATGGAACAAAGATAGATGGAGTTACATATTTAATAGAAACAATAGGAAGAGATGGAGTATCCAGTCCTGTATATGCTACAACAGATTCAAATGGACAAGTTAAGATAAAATGCTATGGTGATGGAGCATTGAAAATAAAAATAACAGAACAATCACCAAAAGTTGGATATGTTGCAGATACAAAAACAAAAGTATTAGACATTTCTAGAAATAATAAAAAAATTGAAGTTTGGGTAAATGAAGATAAATTAGATATAGATCAAGATGCAAACAAAGAAAACCTAATAATAAAGTTAAATAGCCAAAAGAAAGCAGAACGAAATGTAGTTAAAATTAATTTGGTAGATTCTAATGAAACTGATGTACCAGTTGGAGCTGGGGTTACATATGAATTAGTAAATACTGAAACAGGAGTAAGTTATGGTAAAGTTGTATCTAATAGGAACGGAGAATTATCATTTACAATTGATAACAATACAATAGGGGACCATACTTATAAATTAGTTGTAGATAAAAATTCATTACCAGCCGAATATGAAAATGCAACAAATTCTCAAGATGTTGATTTTAATATACATTTTGACAAAGATGGATATATTGACGGTATAAACGCAACAAATGGAGATCAAATTACAATTGATGAACATTCATCATCAGTTAATAGTGATGACAGTGTTGAATATACAGCATTTTTAAAATTAGCATATGAACTAAACATTGATAATACAGCAGATTTCAAAATTCAATTATTAGACCATGAAGATTTAATGACACCAATCGATGGAGCATCATATAATGTTGATATTGAATGGACTGTAAACGGAATCACAAGAACAAAAACAATCAAAGGAAGAAAAACAAATGCATCAGGACAAATAACAACTAAAATAATAAAAGTAAATAGTGTAAAATTAACAGTTACACAAGTAGGTGCAAAAACTGGATATGGAATAGATAACACAACACAAGAAATAGAATTAACATATAATACTAGTGGAGCTTTAGTAGGAATTAGCCAATCACCATATGATAAAGGTGATACAAACACAGATGAACCAAATCAAGGAGCTTATAAAGATCCAGCTAATACAAACAATGTTATTTATCAACATTTAAATAGAAAGAGAACAACAGAAGACACATATTTAAACTTAACTATAACAAAACAAGACATGAATAATGCATATAAAGACGGAGTTATATTAAATATAAAATCAAGTTCATTATTAGACAAAGAAGGCAATGGATTAGATTTAATAGTAAGGACTGGGCAACAAGGTGATTCAGGGGTATACACATTTGATTATGGATCATATCTACAAAATAAAATAGATAATGATACAATTAGAGTACCTGGTATAGGAGAAGAAGGAAACGAAATAGTTTACGACTTAGAAATAACAGAAATGAATGTGGACAGCACTAGTGATACAGGATACTCACCTAAAAAAGGCACAACATTTAAAGCTAGACTAATATTTAAATATAGAGATGGAAGCGTAAAATTAACAAGTGTTGAACCATACTATGGTAATAGATTATTAGTACATGATCCAATATATTCAAGTTCTTCTGACACAGAACAAGGACAACAAGATGAAGATTCTATGGGAGTATATTTAGCAAACATAACACTTAATTTAAAAACAGATTATGATGATGTTGGTAATTTATCATTAGACTTAAAAAAAGAAGATATAAATGAAGAACCACTTATTGGAGCAAAATATAATTTAAAAGTTACAAACCCTGATGGTACAGTTATTAGAAAAAATGATATTTTAGTAAAAAATGGAAGCTCAAACATCGAAATATCAGGATTAAATGTAAATGTAGGTAGTACAATTGAATTAAACGAAGTAGAAGCACCAATAGGATATGGAATAAATAAAAACACAGAAGTACTAGAAGTAACAGCAATTGGTGATGATGGAGAAATAACATTAGAAAGAAAAGATGCAACAACAGATAGATTAAAACTAGTTAAAATGGCAGCAACGACAACTACAGCCGGAACATTAAAAACAAATTATGAAATATCATTCGTAGATTATCAATTGGATACATTTGGATTTGGAATAAAAGCTATAGACTCAAATTCAAATAAAGGAGTTGATAGATATTCATTTAATGTTGACTCAAGTAAAGGAGCAACAGGAACATTGACAACTGATTCAGACGGAAATGGAAGTACAAGAGTTGGAGGCAGTATTGAAAGCAACACTATTGAATATACAATTTCAACAAATCATGTTGCAGATTACTATAAACCATTAAATAGCAATATAAAAGTAAACGTTGTATTTAATGCGGCAGGAGCAATTGATATTGCAGCAACTCAAAATGCACAAACTGATCCAAACTATAATACTTTATGGAAAATTAAAAATCTAGTTCAAAGCAATGATGAATTTAATTTTGGTAAAATTGATATTGAAATTTTAGTAGATCATCAGGAACCATTAAATGTAAAAGTAGAAACTATTGACAAGATAACAAATACTAAAGTTTCAGATGTTCAATATAAAATAACACCATCAGAAGAATTACCAGCAACAGGTTCAGACTCAATAAATGTAGGATATGTATTAGAAAATGGAATGCTAACATATACGTTATCACAAACAAACATCAAAAATTCATATGCAAAATTAGAAGAAAAAGACTTTAAAGTAACATACAGTAATGAAAATATAATGAATGCTGAATTTACAAAAGATAATGTAAAAGATGATACAATAACTGTAACAGGAAACAAACAAGTAACAGTCAAAGTATATGTAGAGCCAAAAGTACCATTTGAAATAACAAATTTATATTATTTCAATAATAATACAAAATTACAAGGATCAAATTTTGAAGTTACAGAAGTAAAATCAGAAGATGTTGGAACAGGAACAACAGATGCAAATGGAATTTCTGGAATATACTCTGGAATATTAGGAGCAGATGAGGATGTAACATACAAAGTAAAACAAACATTAGGAGCATCAGGGTATGCAACAGTAGACGATTTCTACATTAAAGTACATTATAATGCAGATAGAGAAATAACATCAGCAAAATTAGTTGACAGTAATGGAGAAGATGTTTCAACAAATAAATTTGTAACAGTAGGATTTACAAAAACATCAACATTCTCAACATATAATTCTAATAATAAAGGAATTGTAACAATACAAGTACTAAACTATCCTGAATTTAAAATAAATATTGACAATGTTGATAGAAGAGATGGAACAACAAAAATTGCAGGAACAGAATATAGCGTAACATCACAATATACAACAAGTGATAACAAACAAGTTGACTTTATGAGCACAAAAGGAGTTATAACAAACAGTAATGGATTAGGAGTTGCACACTTAGATAAAACAAAAGAAAACACAATTGTTACATATACAGTAAAAGAAGATATACCAGCAATTGGATATCAATCATTAGGTACAGAAATTAAAGTAAAAGTTACATTTGATGGAGATGGGTATGTAAGCAATGTTGAAGTAGAAAATGATAGCAACTTAAATAAAATAGAGTCAGTAAGTAGAATACAACCAATTACAGACCCAGCTGATAACTTTGTTGTAAATTTACAACTTAAAAATAATCCTATATTAAAATTCAATTTAACAGCAGAAGACAGTGCAGACCATAGTGTGAAAATTAAAGACTTAGGATTTACGATTGTAAGTACATTTGAAGATACAGTATATTCAAACTCATCTGCGACAAATAAAGTAAATCAAACAGAAAATCCAGAAACATCATATACAGATATAAATGGATATACAGCATCATATTTAGATAGAACTTTAGACAATAAAGACATGTATTATACAATTAAAGAAGTACAAAAAGCACCAGGATATGATTGGGCAGGTAAAGACATAATAATAAAAGTAACATATGATTCAGACGGAAAGATTGATTCAATAACACCAGTACAAGGTGGAGAATTAATAAATATTTCATCTTTTGATAAAGACAATTTCGAGATAAATATGGAAATATACAACGATGAAATAAAATCATTTGGAATCAATTTATCAGCAGTAGACACATATGATGCAAATAAGAAAATAAGCAACATGAAAGTAAATGCTTTCTTAACTGAAGAAGGAAACACAAATTATACTAAACCAGATGATGATTATAAATTGATGGATGAAAATTCACTATTAACAGGTGCCGACAGAAACAATGATGGAAAACCAGATATAGCACAAGGTGAAGACTATAAAACAATGGGACAATATAATAAAGGAGCTGGAACAAGAACATTAAGATTAGTTGTATTAAATGATACAAGTAAAGATAACGAAAAAGCAGCATATTATCTTGATAGTGCAGATGACACAAATTCTGGTAATAATGTTGGATATTATAAAGGAGCAAAATATTACAAAGACGCTAAATATCAAAATGTAAGATATCAATACTTAATAAATGTAACATTTGATGATGAAGGAAAAATAACAGATGCAAAACTACAAACAGGATTAAATCCTTATGTAGGATGGCTAGTTGACAATAGATATATACAAACACAAGAAGATGGTGTAAGCTTAGATCATACAGACTACAGATTAAATATTACAATGAAGTTTTTCCCAATGTTAGACTTAAAATTAAATGCAATGGATAATTACACATATCAAAATGAAATTAGCAAAGATGGACAACCAATTGCTCTAGAAGGAAGTAAATATACAGTTACAACATTAAGACACAATGAATCCGCAAGAGAAGAAGATGAATTAGTAACAGCTGGATATATTGGATATGGTACATCATATGGATATTATGGAGCATTAGCACAAGCAGATTACTATGAAGCAACAGATGAATTATTTGTACCAATTGAAAACAACCATACAAGATTGTTCTATGTATTTGAGGAGATGGAACCAACAAATTATCAAAAATATACAGATAGATATTTGACAATATATAGTCAAAAATTAGTTGCAATTATACAAGTAACATTTGATGAATATGGGGAAATCAATTATGACAAATCAATAGTAAGGAACGTTAATGATACAGAAATAAAACCATATGTTGCAGAAGATGGTAGCACATATCTATCAAGCAATAATATACAAGAATATAATTATTACTATGACAAAACAGAAGCAAATAGAAATATTAATTTCTATATAGGATATGGATTAACGACAAAAATTAATGTAACAGCAGTAGATGATATATCAAGTTCACCAATATCAAATATAAGAATGACACCATTTATAAATGACACATATTGCACAAACACATCATATGAATACAACACAAATGGTTATAGAGACACAAATAGTAGTGGACAATTCGATATTAAATATTGGGGAGCAGCAACACAAGATAACGTAAATAAATATATTATTGGTTCATCAAGATATGGAGACAACTATAACGGATATATGTTCCCATCAGATATGGCAAGTACAAGCCTAAATGGAAGTGGCAATGAACAAGACTACTATGCTAATTTAGATATTTCTTATGATAGTAATGGTAAAATATCACAAGTAAAATCAGTCGGATCAGATTTATGGGGAGATGACAACGTTTCAAATATTACATGGGACAGTGAAACAGGCAATGTATATATTAACATGCTATATAGTAGAAAATTCCAAATGACATTAAATAAAACAGATTACTATGACAGTACTATAAATAAATTAGTAGCCAAATTTGATGTAATATCAGATAAAGGACTAAAAACGAGTATAAATTCAAAACAAACAAGTGATGTTTCAAGAGAATTAACACCAATTGGAAAAGTATATGCAAATAAAACAATAAAATATACATTATCTGAAACACAAGTACCTGAAGGATACTATCCATTACAAGACACAATAGATTACTATGTAACATTTGATAAAAATGGAAATGTAGGAACAAATAGTGTCAAATCAACAAGCGATTATTTTGAAATTGTAAGTACAAGTGATAACACTGAAAAAGTAAATAAAACATCACCAGACTTAACAATAAATGTAAAGAATAAACCAGCATTTAATTTTGGTTTAAGGGTAATAGATCAATTCTATAAAAATGATGGAATATCAGATGTTTATTTAAAAATAACAAATAGCAAAGGTGATGTAGCATTAGGAAATCCTCAAACAGATGCAAACGGATATGCAACTGTTGTAACAGGACCAGTATATCCAAAAGAAACTGTAAAATATTATATAAGTCAAACAAATACAGCAGATGGATATTATCAAAATTCAGCCACAATAGAATTAGAAGTTAAATTTAATGATATTGGAAAAGTTGAAGCTTATAAGATATTAAACGGAAATGAAGTTATAAATAACTTTAATTCTACAGCGTATATGAACACAAGACAAATAAATATGCAAATAATGAATATGCCAAAAGACTTAAAGATTGGCTTATACAAATATGATAAAACAACAAATTCACCTATGGCAGGAGTAAAATTCACAATAACAAAAGAAGATGTAAATTCCGGAGTAAAAACTTCAAAACAAATTACAACAGAAAATGATGGAAATGTAGTACAAGCAATAGATACTTTTGAAACATCAATTTCTGGAAAAACTATAAAATATACAATACACGAAGATGAAACACCAGCATCATATAGAACAATGGAAGATATAGTATTTATAATTAGATATAATGCAGATGGAAGTATTGCATCAGCTAACCAAGTACAAAATGACAACGGCGTACTATCAGAAATTAAACCAGAAATAGCAATTGGAACAATTAAAAAATTAGATGATAAAAGAGTACATTTTGCTATAAATGCTCCAAATGATAATGCATATGATTTAATAATTAAAAATGAGGATATAAATTATTCTGGATTTGGAATAAAAGATTCAGAATTTGATGTAAGCATTAATGGAACAAAATATATACCAGAATTAACAAATGAAGAAGGAGAAACAAGCTTAAAAGACTTAACACAATCTGGAGATATAACAATAAAAATAGCTCAAAAAGAAGTTGGAGACGGTTATAAATCTGATATAGATAACAAAGTGGAAATCAATTTGGTAAAAGGTGTAGATGTATATAGTATAGATCTAAAACCAACAACAAATGGTTATGTAGATGATAAAAATGCTACAACAACAAAAGCAGTTATCGTTGTTGATGAAACATATGGTACAATAACAGTAACATTTAAGAATGAAACTAAAACAGAAATAACGCTATTTAAACAAGATATAAATACAAATGCTGCATTAAAAAATGCTGAGTTTAAAGTAACAGCACAACAAGTTGACGATAGCGGAAGTAATATAGGCAGTGGAATAACATTGACAACAAATGATAACAAAATAACAGACAGTAATGGACAAATACACTTTGATTTAGGTGTAGCGCCACAATCACAAATTTGGAAATACACATTTGAAGAAATTACACCACCAGAAGGCTATAATCCAATAGCTGATTTAGTAATGACAGTAAAATATGACCAATATGGTAGAATTTCTGAACAAAAATCTAATAAAGAAAGTAGATTAAAACCTACAACAGAACATCCAGAAAATGAAAACTGTAGAAATATGTATGCAATTATAAAAAATGGTGATGTATCACCAGCATATACAGTAAAAGTAGTTACAGAAGATGTTGACACAGGAAAGAGAATAAGTGGCTCAGAAATCCTCATGAATATTACAAAAGAAGATGGAAGTTTAATAGAAGTTGAGCCAAAAACATCTGCTTCAGCTACAAATGGAAGTACATCTATAACTGGAAATTTAGGAATAGATGGAACTATGTATACAGATGAAGAAGTTGAAAATCCAAAGGTAGACACACCATCAATTGTAGAAAAAGGTTTAACATATATAGACAATATTGATTACGAAGGAACAATAAACATTGACATAAGTCAACAAAAAGCAGCAACTGGATATATATTTGGAAATCAAAAAACATCTACAGATGAAGGACAAGATATCAAAATAAATACTAAATATGTCCCACACTTAGATGAAGACCCAACAGTAGAATTCACTATTATAGATAATGATGGATTTGAAGTAAGAACAGATGATGTAAATAGAATAATAACAATAGTTGTAAAAAATGAATCACAAGTTTCATTTGATATAGTAACTGAATTATTCCATTCAGACTTAGAAGAAGAAAAACATTATATTTCAGGGGTAAATTATAATATTACATCAGAAATTCTAACAGCAACAAACAGTATACCAACAGACTTAAATGCAACAACACCATTATCAGATGAAAAGGGTGAAACAAAAGAAAATGTTGGAAAAGCTTATGCAGGAAAAACAGTATTGTACACATTACATCAAAATATACCATTAGGATATAGAACAATAGACGATATACAAATAGAGGTACAATATGATTCTAGAGGATACATTAAATATTATGAAATGTTATCATCAGAAGATAATGCATATATAAATGAAGAAAACACAACAAAAAGAACTATTGCATTAGTTGTTAGAAACAAGAAAGACATAGAAAATTACGTTATATATGTTGAAAAACACGCTAAAGACACAGATGAAGATGAAGACGCATATCAAAGAAAATTACCAAATGCAAAATATCAAATTACAGTAAATCAACAATATGGAGCACCAAAAACTGTAAGTTGGGTTGATGTTACAGACGAAAACGGAGAAATAAGATCAGCACCATTTAATGGATATGGATATATATCAGCTCAAATAAAAGAATTAGAAGCTCCTGAAGGATATGAACTAGATGAAGGCGTAAAATATGTAAGTCTTTACAGAAATCAAGATACAGGAGAATTTAAAGAAGACGTTGCAAATGAAGCCTTTACAGGTGTAGACAACAACATAGAATACGATTCAGCAG
Organism: uncultured Clostridium sp.; assembly: GCA_945865665.1. GTDB lineage: Bacteria > Bacillota > Clostridia > TANB77 > CAG-508 > CAG-269. Next base: position 77,258 of record CAMBEE010000002.1, read on the forward strand.
GAAACAGAATAATAAGAATTTTACCAAAGAACGAACAACAAAAAGATAAGTTTACAATGGTAATTAATAAAATATCAAAAGAAACAGGCAAATATATAACAGACAACCAAGCAAACTTCAAAGTAGAATTAAAACAAACTAATGATGAAGGAGAAATCACTTATTATGACACATTAATAGAAAATGCATACACAGATAAGAATGGTAAATTGGTAATGGATAATTTACAAATGCCAGGTGAAGCAGGAGAATATAAGTTAGTTATTACTGAACTTAATGCACCTGAAGGATATTTGAAATTAAGCGAACCAGTTGAAATTCCAGTAACATTTGGAACAGACTCAGCAGGAAATATTGTAATAATAAGTGCAAATACAATTGGAAATGGACTTGAAAATATTTCAGCATCAAAAGTTGACAAACAAATATTAGGTATAAATGTTGGAAATGAAGTAGACAATGGATTAAAAGATGATGAATATTCATTAGATATTACAAAAGTAGATGCCAAGACAGGTGAAGCAATTGAAAATATGGCAATATTCAAAGTTCAATTACCAGACGAAAATAATACGTCAGTATATACAGAAACAAAAGAAACATTATTAGGACCTGGAAAATTAGACTACTGCTATATTGAACAAGACAAAGACTATACAGTAAGATTAACACATATGAAAAAACCAACAGAACCAGGAATATATGTATACAAATTCAAAGAAATAGTTGCACCAGAAGGATATGCAAAGATTGATGATGAATTTGAATTAAGCATTGAGTTTGCAATAGATGAAGAAACAGGAAAAATGTATATAAAAGATGTTAATTCAAGTAATGAAGATTATTTAAGAATTAACACAGAAGCTCCATATGACATAGAAAAACCAATTAGTATAGATATACTAAACAACGAAGACAAAGGAGAACAATATACAATTCACTATGATGCAAATGACAACGGCGAAGGAATAACTGCACCAGCAGATCAAATAAAAGACAAAGACGTAGACTTACAATTAAGTGCAGAAGAACTAAGCAGAACAGGATATATATTTAAAGGATGGGCAACATTGCCAAATGCAACAACACCAGACTTTAAAGCGGGAGACACATATACTCTAAATCAAAGTATTACGTTATATGCAGTATGGGAAGAAAATCTATATTTGAAATCAACAGAATATGTAATTTCAGATGATACAAAATATGTAACAGATGCACAATTAAATGAAAACAAATATGAAAATGGAGATACATACATCTTGGGAATAAATCCAAAGTTAACAATAGAAGACGAAGCAAACGCAAATGAATGGACAAAAGGAACAAAATTAGAAGACTTTATAAATAACATTCAAACAAATGCTGACAACGTAAAATTATATGATACAGAAAATAAAGAAATTACAACAGAAGACAAGTATATAGGAACAGGAATGACAGTAGAATTTATAAAAGGAAATCAAACACCAATAAGACTTACAATTATAGCGAGAGGTGATCTAAATGGAGACGGTATATTGAACTTAAACGATATAACCAAAGCAAAAAGATATATTAAAAAAGACGAGACATCAATATTAGACACTGTAATTAAAAAACTAGCATTTGATACAAACTTAGATGGAAAACTAAATATGAGAGACTCTAATAATATGCAACGTGCACAAAGTAACGATGATATTAGAAAATTAGATAATTAGGAGGAAAAAAGATGAAAAAGGTTATAAAAAATATAATAATATTAATAACTATACTGCTTATAATATTGATTTTTATAATATCGAAGAATACAAGTGTACAAGCAGCAGATAATGGAACTATTAAATTAAATGTGAAAAATGAAAACTTTACACCAGGAGGAACTGTAGCAGTAGAAATACTGCTACAGGACCAAAAACAAGGAATTTCATCATTTACTGCATATTTCCATTATGATGAGAACATATTTGAAAAAATCAACAGTAGCAATATAGAAAGTGATGCATCAGAAGAAGAATTAGACTCAATTGACTATGGTGATGAAACAGGAAAAATTTCTGTATATTATAATGATGATATATCTAATATAGGAAAAATATGTACTGTAAATTTGAAAATAAAAAGCGATATAGATATAAGTACTATAACATCATTTACAACATCAGTAGGTAAAGTTGAAGCATTCTCATATGAGCATGATAATTTAGCAGATTACGGAACAATAACAGAAACTACAACTATTAAACAACAACCATCAGAAAAATTATATTTATCAAGTGAAACATACAAAATAGGGGATAATGACATTAAAAATTACGAAGATGGAGATAAATATATTTCAAGAGTTGAACAAAAAACAATGTTAAAAGATTATATAAATAATTTGGAAACAAATGGAATAATAGTAGTAACTAAAGAAGATGGAACTGTATTAACATCAGATGAGTATGTAGGAACAGGAATGACATTAACTGTAACAAAAGATGAAGAAAAAATAGAATTAAAGATAGCAGTAACAGGAGACTTAGATGGAAATGGAAAAATAACAGCAACAGATTTATCAACAATGAACCAAACAATTTTGAAATTGGTAACATTAGAAAATGAATACAAAATTGCTGCAGACCTAGACGAAAATGGAAAAGTAACAGCAACAGACTTCTCAGCACTAAATCAAATGTTATTGTAAATAAAAGTATAGCACTCGTAAACTCTTACGGGTGTTATATTTTGCCCATTTTTTTAATTTTAATGCTATATGCTTTTTCTGTGATTGTAATGTGGTCTTTTTAAAAATTATACCGTCTGATTGAAATGAAAAATAGATAATCTTAAATAAAAAAACAATGTAACAAACTTGTAATATAAATATAATATTTAAGTAATAAAAAACGTATATTAAGCTTCCGCAAGAGGAAAAAAGACATAACAAGCAAAACAAAAAAACCACCACTTGAACAAATAAAATAAAAATGTTACAGTAAAACAAGGAAAAGAGAACAAAAAAATTATGTTGAAATAACTATAATAAAAGGAGGATAAAAATGAAAGAAAGGAATCAGTTAGCAACTAAAATATTATCAATGATATTAATAGTAGTATTTATTTTTCCAATAATAGTACCACTAAAAAGTAATGCAACCGGACTAACAGTAACATTAGACACAAATGATACACAAATAAAAGCAGGACAAAAAATATGTGTAAATGTATACGTTACAGGAGATTCAATAGCAAGCTTTACATGTTATCCATCATTTGATAAAAATATATTTAATGATATAAGTTCTTCTAGTCTTGTAGTTCCAAGTGGATTAAAAGACCAAGGAAATGGAAGTTGGAAAGCGTCATATTCTAGTTCAAACAACAAAATAACAGTAGAGGAAAATGACGGCAGTTATTTTACAATTCCAAATGGAGGATTATTATTTTCAATTAATCTAGTAGCTAAAATTGATACATCTACAACAACAATAAAATTAAAAACAGTTGAATCAGATGGAGAAAACGATTATTACAGTATTGCAGAAGTATCAGGGACAATACCAAAAGCTGCTCCAGCAACATATAGCATTACATATAATCAAAATACAGTAGATATAGTTAACAATATGCCATCAGCAGGACAAAAAACACATGGAACAAACTATACAATACCATCAACAGTGCCAACAAGAACAGGATACACATTTGCTGGATGGACTACAAATAGTAGTGGAACAGGAACAAATTATTCAGCAGGAGGTTCATATACTACAGATGCAGATACAACATTTTATGCAAAATGGACAGCAAAACAAACAACGTTAACAGTAAATCCAAATGGAGGAACATGGGATGGTAGTTCATCTACACAAACATTTACACAAAATTATAATTCAACAAAAACAATAAATAATCCAACAAGAACACCAAATGGACATACAGTTAGATTCAATACTAATGGAGGAACAAGCACGGATTCATTACAACAAGTACAAACAACAGTATTTACTGGATGGAACAAAACTGGAGGAGGAAGCTTGAGTTCAACAACATATACATTTGGAGATAGCAATGGAACATTAACAGCACAATATGAAGGACAAGCAATAACATTACCAAATGCAACAAAAACAGGAGCGACATTAAAAGGATGGTTTACAGCTCAAACAGGAGGAACACCAGTTGGGGGAGCAGGAACAAGTTGGACACCTTCATCAGATACAACATTATTTGCACAATGGAATGAAGTAGATTACACATTAACAGTAAATCCAAATGGAGGAACTTGGAAAGGTAGTACTGCAACACAAAATGTTACAGGAAATTATACTTCAACAACCACAGTACCAAATCCAACAGCACCAAATGGGTATGAAGTAACTTTAAATAATGATGGAACAACATCAACGGTTACACAAACAAAAACATTTACAGCATGGACATTATCTGGAAAAGGAAGAATAGATGGAACAACATATACATTTGGAGATGGTAATGGAACATTGACAGCACAATATACACCAAACAGTGTAACATTATCAACACCAACAAAACCAGGATATACATTTGATGGATGGTATACAGCATCAACAGGTGGAAACAAAGTAACTTCACCATATACACCAACAAATAATGTAACATTATATGCAAGATGGACAGCTAATAAATACACAATAACATTTGATGGAAATGGTGTAGCAGTAACGCCATCAACAAAACAAGTTACATATGGACAAACATATGGAACATTACCAGCACCAACAAAACCAGGTTATACATTTAATGGATGGTACAATGGTGGAAACAAAGTACAATCAACAGATACAGTAGACATTACAGGAAATACAACATTAACAGCACAATGGATAGGAGCAGAATACACAGTTTACTTTAACCCAGACGGAGGAAATGTAAGCCCAACAAGTAAAAAAGTAAACAATGAAGGACAATATGGAGCATTGCCAACACCAACAAAAACAGGATATACATTTGCAGGTTGGTATAAAGATGGAACAAAGATAGAAAGCACAACCAAAGTAGAAACAACAACAGATATTACATTAAAAGCAAAATGGACTGCTATAAAATCAACATTAACAGTAAATCCAAATGGAGGAATTTGGGATGGTAGTTCATCTTCACAAACATTTACACAAGATTATAATACAACAAAAACAATAAATAATCCAAGTAAAAATGTAGATGGGTGTAGAGTGACATTTGATGGAAATGGAGGAACTGCACAAACAGTAGCTATAACGCAAACAACAACATTCACAGGATGGACACTATCTGGAAAAGGAAGTTTTGGAGGAACAACATATACATTTGGAGATGGTAATGGAACATTGACAGCTAACTATTCAGGTGAAAATATAACATTACCAAACGCGACAAAAACAGGGGCAACATTAAAAGGTTGGTACACATCAACAACAGGAGGAACACCAGTAGGTGGTGCTGGAGATATTTGGAAACCATCAACAGACATAACTTTATATGCACAATGGAATGAAACAAATTACACATTAACAGTAGATCCTAATGGAGGAACATGGAATGGAAGTTCTGCACAACAAACGGTAACAGGAACATACAATGAGCAAAAACAAATACCAAATCCAACAGCACCAAATGGATATATAGTAACATTGAATAATGATGGAACAACAACACAGATTACACAAACAAAAACATTTACTGTATGGAAACAATCTGGAAAAGGAAGTATAAATGGAACAACATATACATTTGGAGATGGTAATGGAACAATAACAGCTCAATATACAGAAAATAATGTAACACTACCAACACCAGCAAAAACAGGATATACATTTGATGGATGGTATACAGCATCAACAGGGGGAAATAAAGTAACTTCACCATATACACCAACAAATGATATAACATTATATGCAAGATGGACAGCAAATCAATACAGAATAACATTTGATGCAGATGGAGGAAATGTAACACCTTCAACAAAACAAGTAACATATGACCAAAAATATGGAGAATTACCAACACCAACAAAAACAGGATATACATTTGAAGGGTGGTTTATGGATGATTCAACACAAATAACAAGTAATGACACAGTAAAAATAACAGAAGACAAAACATTAAAAGCACACTGGCAAGGAGCTACGTATACATTAACAGTAAATCCAAATGGTGGAACATGGAATGGAAGTTCTGCACAACAAACTGTTACAGGAACATACAATGCAACAAAAACAATAGCAAATCCAACAGCACCAAGTGGATATACAGTAACCTTAAATAATGATGGAACAACAACACAGATTACACAAACAAAAACATTCACAGGTTGGACATCATCTGGAAAAGGAAGCATAAGTGATACAACATATACATTTGGAGATGGTGATGGAACAATTACAGCACAATATAAAGACGATGATGTAACATTGCCAGAACCAACAAAAACAGGATATACATTTGATGGATGGTATACAGCAGCAACAGGAGGAGACAAAGTAAACACATCATATAAACCAACAAATAATATAACGTTATATGCAAGATGGACAGCTAATAAATATAAAGTAACATTTGATGGAAATGGAGCAACTGGAATACCTACATCAAAAGATGTAACATATGGAGAAAAATACGGAGAATTACCAACACCAACAAAAGATGGATATGAATTTGATGGATGGTATAAAGAAGACGGAACAAAAGTAACAGAAGATGACATAGTAGATATAACAGAAGAAACAAAACTAACAGCAGGATGGCTAGGGGCAGAATATACAGTAAACTTTGATGCCGATGGCGGAAATACAAGTGTAACTAGCAAAAAAGTAAAAAATGGTGGAAAATATGGAGAGTTACCAACACCAACAAAAGAAGGATATACGTTTGTTGGATGGTATGATACAGAAAACAACAAAATAGAAAGTACAACAACAGCAAATATCTCATCAGATGTGACATTAAAAGCAAAATACGAAAAAAATAAATATAACGTAACATTTAAAAATGATGATGGAAGTACATTATATACAACAGTAGTACAATACGAAGATAAAGCAGAATTCTCTGGAAAAGAACCAACATCAACTAAAAATACACCAGGATATAAAGCTAAATTCAAAGGCTGGAGTAATCAGCCAGCATTAGATAAAGTAACAGGAGATACAACAGTAACAGCAACTTATGAATTATCACCAATACAATACAAAATTTCATATAACAATACAAAAGATGGTGACAATTCACAAAACCCAACAAGTTACACTATCGAAGATAAAAACATAACCTTGAAAAATTTAGAAGACAAAGAAAATTCAAAATTCTTAGGATGGTATGATAAAGCCGTTGGAGGAAATAAAATAACAAGTATAGATACATCAAAATTGGAAAATATAATATTATACGCACAATGGGAAAAAGATGAATTATATTTAAAATCAGAAAAATATAAAATTGGTGAAAATGATATTGACAACTATGAACAAGGTGATATATATTTAGATAAAATAGAACCAAATACAACACTAAAAGATTTTATTGCAAATTGTGACACAAACGGAGATATAACAGTAATTAATAGTGAAGGCAAAGAGTTATCAGATGACGACTTAGTTGGAACAGGTATGACAATGAAAGTCAAAAGATATGATGAAGAAATAACCCTAACATTGGTTGTAATGGGTGATTTAGACGGAGACGGAAAAGTAACAGCAGTAGACTTGTCAACATTAAATCAAGTAATATTAAAAACAACAAAGTTAGAAAATGCTGAATTTAAAGCCGCTGACTTAGACGACAGTAAAAAAATAACAGCAACAGACTTATCAACAATAAATGATACTATTTTAGGAAATATTACATTAACATATAATAAAAATCAGCAAAATAATACTGGTATTACTAGTTTATAATAAAAGAAAGGAGTTTTAAAATGAAAAACAATACAAAATTAAAATCAATTATTGCAATTGCTTTAATTATGATGATAATAGCATTATGTACAGGAGTAAATGCAGCAACAGGGGAGGCATATTCAGTAGGAATGTCATTAACAAGTAATTCAAAACTAAATGCAGGAGACACAGTAACAGTTAGTGTTAACTTAACAAGTGTAAATGCAGGAAATGGTATTGATACAATTACAGCAGAATTAGATTATGATACTAATGTATTTGAAGCAATATCATCATCAGATTTTACAGCAAGTAGCGGTTGGAAAGCACCATCATATGCAGCATCATCAAAAATGTTGACATTACAAAAAGATTCTAAAGTAAAAGCTGCAGAAACAGTTTTCACAATAAGCTTAAAAGTTAAGAATCCAGTTAATGTTGATTCAACAAAAATAAGCTTAAAAGACATAACAGCATCAGGTGGTAGAGTATCAGATGGTGGAACAGGTGATATAACAGTAAATAATGCATCTGTAACAATTAGCAAAACTAAAGATGCATCAAGCAACACAGAAACACCAACACCAACTCCAACACCATCAACAACTACAAACAATACTACTGTAAAAGATACAACAACTACAAAAAAGACAACATTACCAAAAACAGGGTTAGGACAAGCTGGAGTTATAGCAATAGTAGTTGTAGCAATAATAGGAATATTTAGCTATGCTTTATATAAAAAAATTGCAAAAGATGTAAAATAAAACATATAGATAAAAACTGAGAGCAAAATCTCAGTTTTTTATGTTAGAAATTCTTTTTAAACGCAATGAACAAATATAATGTCAAATATATAGCCATTAAATGAGCACATTGCACATCAATTATTTTGCATAAACCATAAATTATAACATGAAAAATCGACCGAGGAGTTCAAATAAAAATTAGGTATTGAAAAAACAAAAAATTTCCTATATAATATAAAAGTAAAAAATTAAATAAAAGAGGTAATGAAAATGGGATTACGAGACATAAAAGTTCCAAAGATGAAATTTAAAAAAATGAAAATGGACGTAATGGAAGAATTAGAAGAAATTGATTATGAAAAATTAGAAAAGAAGAATTTAAAGAAAAAAAGAGAAACACCATATGAAGATATGACACACTACAAAACAGTAAAAGAATTCTTTTTAAATTCAGCAGAAAAATATCCAGATGAAGACTGTATATTAGAAAAACCAGATCACAAAACTCCATATAAAATAACAACATACAAAGAATTTAAAGAAGACGTATTTGGTTTAGGAACAGCATTAACAAATGTCTTAAACCTAAGAAATAAAAGAGTAATCATAATTGGAGAAACACAATACGGATGGTATGTATCATATATGGCAATGCTATGTGGTGTAGGAATTGCAGTACCAACAGACAGAGAATTACCATTAAATGAATTAGAAAATATAGTAAGAAGATCAAGAGCATCAGCAATAATATATTCACCTAGAAAAGCAGAAGACATCAAAAAAATAAAAGAAGACATTCCAGAAGTAGAATATTTTATTGAAATGAAATCAGAAAACAAACTAGAAGACAAACATGTTGGATTACAATATTTGATTGATTTAGGAAAATCAATAATAAAATCAGGAGATAGTAGCTTTGAAAAAATAGAAATAGATCCAGAAGAATTCAAAATACTATTCTTCACATCAGGAACAACATCAAATGCAAAAGGAGTAATGCTAAACAACAGAAACCTAGCAGAAAACATCAATGCAGTAACAGCATATGTAAAACTATATCCAATAGACATGCTATTTTCAGTATTGCCATTACATCACTGCTATGAATCAACAATAGGATTTTTACTACCAATGGCAACAGGAGCATCAGTAGCAGTATGTGAAGGTTTAAGATACATAGTACCAAACTTACAAGAAGCACACCCAACAGCAATTTTAACAGTACCATTATTAGTAGAAAGTCTATACAAAAAAATAAATGAAAAAATAGTAAAAAGCAAAAAAGACAAAATGGTAAACACAATGATATCAGTAACAAACGCACTAAAAGGAGCAGGAATAGACATCAAGAAAAAAGTATTCAAAGAAATATATGACAACTTAGGAGGAAGACTAAGAATCATAGTATCTGCAGCAGCACCAATAGATAAAAAAGTTGGTAGCTGGCTTGAAGATATTGGAATCACATTCTTACAAGGATATGGACTAACAGAAACTGCACCAATAGCAGCATTAACACCAGAATATAAGCCATGTGTAGGTTCAGCTGGTAAAGCAATAGTTCAAGCGGATATTAAAATAAAAGACCCAAACGAAAACGGAGAAGGAGAAATCTTGATAAAATCACCAACTTTAATGTTAGGATATTATGAAGATGAAGAAGAAACTAAAAAGGTAATAGACGAAGACGGATACTTCAATGCTGGTGATATCGGATATATAGATGAAGATGGATACATTTTTATAACAGGAAGAAGCAAAAACGTTATAGTAACACAAAATGGAAAAAATATATATCCAGAAGAAATCGAAATGCTATTAGACAAAGTAGATGAAATAAAAGAATCTATGGTTTATGGAAAAAAACCAGAAGCAAATAGCAGAAGAGAAGAAAAAGAATTGATTATTACTGCAAGGGTTATTCCAGATTATGACAAAATCAAAGAACTACATGGAGAACTTTCTGATAAAGAAATTTATGATGTGATTTGGAAAAATATTAAAGAAGTAAATAAAAAATTGACTTCGTACAAAGCAGTTAAGGCTCTTGAGATTAAAGAGGGCGAGTTTGAAAAAACTTCTACTATGAAAATTAAGAGATATAAGGAATTGAATAAATAGTAATTTTAATTAAATTATAAAATAATATAAAGGGGAATGTATAATGAAAAAGAAGATATTAATATCAATTATAGTATTAGTATGTGTATGCATATTAGTAGGAATTACGTTTTTTGTATTTAGAAAAAAAGCAGAAAATAATTCTGCTCAAAATGCGACAAGTAATACAGTAAGCAAAAATGAAAGTAAATCAACAAATAATTCAGAAAAATCAAACAAAAATACAGGAGACGAAAAATATAAATTAAGATCATATACATCAAGTAAAACATTTTATATAACAGGACCAGAAGGATATACATATAATGACAAAAGAACAGGCACAATGGATTCAAGAGCAGAATTTAGAAAAGATAATTCAAGTTTTGTATATAGCTTTGAAGAAGAAGAAATAAACGAATATGTAGAAACTAAGAAAAAATCAACATATGGAAGACGTGAAGGATCAAATTATTATAAAGATTTAACATGGCAAGATGCAAAAACAATAACTGTTAATAATAATGAAGTTACATATGTAAAAGTAACTTATAATGACGGTTCAAAATATCATAATGAAATTTATTCAATTTCAAAATCAAGTGGATGGTTAATTAGTTGTGAAATAACTCAATCATCTGATTCAGATAACTTTGAAGAAGATGGCCAAATCTTAAAAGAAGCATGGGAAATTTCATTCACAACGGAAAAATAATATAAAAAGTTATGAAAGTATATAAAAAACTTTTATAACTTTTTTATATTATAAGAAAGTTATCCGAACTTCTTATAATATAAATACTTTGCACAGAAATTTGCATAAAGCAAATTTCGCGCGCGAACAAAGAAGCGGACTTAAAAAAATCTTAATAAGTGATAATGTTATTAATGTCCGCTTTTGTTCTAATAAAAAAACATCTACAAAATGTAGATGCTAAAATTTTTGGTTGCGGGGGATGGACTCGAACCACCGACCTCAGGGTTATGAGCCCTGCGAGCTGCCAACTGCTCCACCCCGCGATGTGTTGACTAGTATATTATACATCCTAAAGAACGAATTTGTCAATAGTTTTGAAAAAATTTCCAAAAATTTCCGTTAATAATTGTAAAACAATAATATATATGATAATATTTAACTATAAGAAATGGCTCATTTGGAAGTTATACATCAAACGAAGTAAGCCAAAGTCTAAGTTATCTGTAACTCATTTCCAAAAGAGCAGTAATAAAAGAGTGAAATGGAGAAAAAATGAAATTTTTAGAAGAAAAATTAGAAAAACAATATGGAAAAAAAATCACAAAAGAAATAATAGAAGGATATCAAGAAAAAAGAAAAACAACACTAAGAATAAACACAATAAAAAGCAACATAGAAGAAATAAAAAATGAACTAGAAAAAGAAAAAATAGAATATGAAACAGTAAAATGGAGCAAAGAAGCACTAATAATAAAAAATGCAGACGAAAAAACAATACAAGAAATGGAAATATACAAAAACGGAAAAATCTATTTGCAAAGTCTATCATCAATGTTACCACCAATAATACTAGAACCACAAGAAGGAACAGACATATTAGACATGGCGGCTGCACCAGGAGGAAAAACAACACAAATAGCTGCAATTACAAATAACAAAGCACACATAACTGCATGTGAAAAAAACAAAATAAGAGCAGAAAGATTAAAATACAATGTAGACAAACAAGGAGCAACATGTGTGTTCATAATGCCAAAAGACTCAAGATTTATAGACGACTTTTTCTCATTTGACCAAATTTTGTTAGATGCACCATGTAGCGGAAGCGGAACATTAGACTACAATGATGCAAACATAGAAAAATATTTTACAGAACAGTTAATAGAAAGGTCATCAAAGACACAAAAAACATTATTAAGCAAAGCAATAAAATTACTAAAACCAGGGCACGAAATGATATATTCAACATGCTCAATATTAGATTGCGAAAACGAAGATGTTGTGGCATCAGTTATAAAAAACGGAAACATAGAAATTGTTCCTATAAACTTTGATGGAATGGAAAAATTACCAATACTTCCAACAAAAATTCTGGGAACTTTATGTGTGAAACCAACGGATTTATATGAGGGATTCTTTGTTGCAAAAATAAGAAAAAAAGGTAAGAATTTTTTATAGACAATACAATATATATTAAAAATTATTAAAATTATCCACAAAAAGAGATATAATTGTGGAAAAGAAATGGGAGATTTTAATGGATTTAACAATTGATGTAGAAAACTACAAATTAAATGTAAGAGCAGCAGGAATAATAACTCATAATGGAAAAATGTTAGTACACAGAAATATAAACTCTGACCACTACGCTTTAATAGGAGGCAGAGTTGAGATAGGAGAAGACTCAGCCACAACAGTAAAAAGAGAAATAAAAGAAGAACTAGGAAAAGAAATTGAAATAACAGGATATATTGCAACAATTGAAAACTTTTTCGAAATGAAAGAGTCAAAATATCATGAAATAATGTTTATACATAAAGTAGAATTTACAGATGAGGATGACAAAAAAATAGAATGCACAATGAAAAATATTGAAGGAAAAGACTATTTACAATATGAATGGCTTGATTTGAAACAAATAGACGAGTACCCATTGCTACCAACAGCTGTAAAAGATATTTTGAAGGAAAATAAATTTCCAGTCCACAAAATAAACAATGATTTAAAATAAATATAAAGAGAGTGTGAACAATGAAAGTTTTAACGATAAAACAACCTTGGGCAACATTGATAATGCAAGGAGATAAAAGATTTGAATTTAGAAGTTGGCAAACAAAATATAGAGGAGAACTGCTAATTCATGCAGGAAAAGGAATAGACAAAGAAGCAATGAAAAGATTATCAAAATATATTCCAAAAAATTTACCTGCAGGAAAAATATTAGGAAAAGTAACATTAGTCGACTGTATAAAATGTGATGAGAACTTTAAAGAAAAGTGCTTAAAAGAAAATAAAGATGTTTATGCTAAAAGTACATTTGTTGAAAAATTTGCATGGCAGCTGGAGAATGTAGAAGTATTTGATGAACCAATTGATGCAAAAGGAAAATTGAGCTTGTGGGAGTATGAAATATGAGGGTGAAAAATGGAGGAATATAAAGGAAGAATAAATGTATCAAAAGATACAATGTTATTTGTAACTAATTATGTATTAGAAAATGAAATAAAAGAAAGTACAACAAAAGAGAATATATTAAAACTAATGCCAGAAATATATGAAAAAGCAGACTCAAAAGAAATAATAAAAATGCTACCATACGAGACATATAAAGCATTAGAAGATTTAATAAAATATATAAAAACAAGTAATGATATAACAAAATTTTATTATAAAACAGAACATACAGATGTAAGATATTTAGAAAAAGCATTGATAATAGTCATGAGAGCAAAGAAAAATAAACATGAGTACCAACTAAATCCAGGGGTTATAGAGAAAATAGAAAAGATTTTCTCAAAGGAGAATAAAGAAATAGCAAAAAGATATGGAAAGATTGAAAAACTAACAAAAGGAATGCTTTATTCATATGGAGTAGTAGAATTTGAATTTTTTAGAAAACAAATTTGCAAATATATGAATGAAATTATTACAGAGGATGAACTATACGACTTATATTTTAAAAGACTTAATCTAAATCTTGATGTGAATTATTACAATGTGAGATGGATGAATGATAATGAAAAACAGGATTTTATAACATATTTGGACAAGGAAGAAGATTCACAAGTGATAGGCTTTATTGCTAATCAACAAAAATCCAGAAGGTTAAATTATAAAGTTTTTACAAAAGAAGAAATACTAAGTAGAGCTGAATACTTGTGGGATAAATCAACACAAGAATTATTTCAATATTTAAAATCACTAAATGAAGACATTTTGGAATATCCATTTCAAAGAATTATTAAAAGAAATGAATTTGGAGAAAAAATATTAAAGAAATTGCTGGATTATTGTAATTTTAAAAATGAAAATGATGTTGCAGATTTTATGAAAATTTTCTTGACATGGTATAATAATAGCCCGCAGTATGTTTTAGGGGGATATTCTCCGGTTGAATTTATGATTCAACAGAATGATATTTAGAGATTAAAAGAATTAAGGACAGTGTGAGGAAGAGATAGATATTGGCTCATAACCCGAAGGTCGTAAGTTTGAGTCTTACCCCCGCAACCAAAGAATTAATACTTACAGTTTCAACGACTGTGGGTATTTTTTTATGCCTTTAAAATGGTTGCAATAATGGTTAAAAATGATAATATTATGTCGAATTGGGTAAAAATTGGGTAAAATAAATACCTCAAATACCCGAAATTCTAATAAAAATTCAATAAAAAATTTACTATAAATTTATTAAAATCTTCAAGTAAAAAACTTTTGGGAAAGAGATATACAATCTCAAAGTTTTTTACTTTTTAATATCGTGAAAATTTGTAATTTGTGAAAATTAGAAAAAAGTACAAATTAAGACCTTGTTGGTAATAATAAGTTTTCTAGTGCATAGCCAGCTTTTCTATTATGAGAAAGTAGTGGATGCACATAAAAGTCAAGTGTAGTACTTATTTGTGCATGACCTAGTCTCGCAGAAATTACTGCTATATCAATGTTTTGTGCAACTAGTAAACTTGCATTTGTATGTCTTAATCCGTGAAAATTAATTACAGGTAATCCTATTTGACCAACATATTTAACAAACCATTTGCTAATTGTAGAAGGATGCATTGGTTTGCCATCTGCTTGTACAAATAACCTATCAGAATCCGTCCATAATTCGCCGTAAATCGATTTTTGTTCTTCATACCATAACTTATATTCCTCAAGTAAAGAAATGATAAATTCAGGTATTGCAATTTCTCTAATGGAACTTTCTGTTTTTGGAACTTTTGTGAAAACTCCCATATCTGCTAGATACTGACTAGAGCGATTAATACTGATTATTCCATTTTTAAAATCAACATCTGTCCATTCTAATCCCATTAATTCACCTAAACGAACACCAGTAAATACTGTAAGAATGATTGCAACTTTGTACTTAGTATCTTCATTAGGTAATAGTTCTAAATTTTCTAGTAATATTTTAGTTTGCTCATCATCATAAGATCTTCTTTTTGGTTTCCTAGCTTTAGGTGGTTGAACACGTTCAGCAGGATTTGCCACTATTAATTGCCAATAAACAGCTTTATGAAGCATTGCTCTTAATAATCTGTGATGTTCTAAGATTGTTTTACCAGATAAGGGTTTTTTAGTTTTTGCACCATTGTTGCCTTGTTTTCTAACTAATTGAGTATCTTTTTCAAGTAAGTCATAGAATTTCATAATGTCTGTTGGTTTAATTTTGTTGATATAGAAATGCCCAAAGTATGGTAAAAGTCTTGTTTCTAGCATTCTGCAATATCTTTTATATGTTGATGGAGCAAGTTCTTTTGAACCATAATCTCTTTTCCATATTTCGGTAAATTCAGAGAATTTAAGAGATTTACCATCAATTACTAAACCATTCTGTACTTCAGTAACAAATTTTGCTAGTTCAACTTCTGCATCTTTTTTAGTTCCGTGTACCGTTTTTCTGTGTATCATAGGTTTTCCGTTTAGGTCAAATCCTTCAGATACTGTTAGCCTGTAACTATTTTTTCCTCTTTTTTCTATACTCCCAGCCATTACTTATTTCACCTCCTTTCAAGTATGCCTATGGGTGGGAGGAGTATTTATATACTTGTTAACAAAAATATTATATAACAATAGTTAACAAATTGCAATAGATTTCAAAAATAAACTTAAAAAATTTATAAATGTAATAAAATGTAAAAAAATGTCGAAAATTTGAAGGCTAAAATCCTTTGAAAATACTGGATTATTTACAGAAAATATGATATAATACGACAAAATTAGTAAAGTGAATAAAAAAATAGTATAATACTTGATTTATACGTATTAAAATGAGATTTTATGATGAATTGTAAAAAGTTAAGGTGATAATATTGGGAAAAAGAATTGATGTAAGTGTAATAGTTAAAAGGAAATTATCATGGATGAAAAGCGATGGAAATTGCTGTATGTGTAAGCAAAAAATAGGATATTATGAAGAAGAGGGATTTATTGGAGAATTTGCACATATTGAAGATCTCCAAAAAGCAACTAAAAGATATAATCCTAATAAATCTATATATGAATTAAATGATGAATCTAATATTTTAATACTATGTCCAACTTGCCATACTAAAATAGATAAATATAGTGAAAAATACCCAACTGAAATGTTACAGGAAATAAAAAAAGAATATGAGAATAATATTAAAATTGCCAGAGAATATGCAAATCCAGATTTATATGACAAATTCTCAAAAATTTGTAAAGATTTAAGCGAAAAATGCAATCATACAAGCATAATAGAAAAATATTATAGTATAAAAGTGGAAGAAAAAATAAATAAGAATACTTTAATCGAAATAAAAGATCAAATTGACATGTATATGAGATATATACCAATTTTTAAAGAATTTTTAGAAACATTGTCTCAAAGTGAAAGAACAGATTTAAGGCATAATATTATAAGTTTATATAGACTAGAGCAATGCAAAGATATCAGTAATGTACAAAAGTTTACCAATTTAATTAGAAGAGTTGTAGGAAATGATTTTTCTAATGTTTTCCCAGCAGGGATTATTATATGTAATTATTTTGAAGAATGTGATGTGTTTGAAGTATGATATTACCAAATAAAGATGTTCCTTTTGAAAAATCATTATTGAAATATAGTATTGATGTGCTAAATTCAATAAATGGAAAAATAAAAGTAGAAGATTTGTATAAAAATACTAATATAAAAACTAAAGATATTGATGCTATTTTAGCGTTCCTATATGCAATAAATAAAGTTGAAATAAATGATGAGTGGGTGATAAGGATTGATTAAAAAGATATATAGTCGAACATTAAAAACGTTTAAAACAATTGAGTTTAGCGAAGGATTTAATTTTCTTGTATCAGAGTCGGTTAACGGAAAAAGCAATAATGGAACTGGTAAAACTAGTTTAATTCAAATAATAAATTTTTGTTTTGGATCAAGTACGGAAAAAATATCTACATACGAAGACTTAAATAAAGAAGAATTTAGTGTTGACTTAGTAATTGATAATAAGACTATTACTTTATCAAGGACCCCTCAAAATGTTACTAAAATCAAAATTATAGATAAAGAAAATCTATTAGGTGATGGTGTCTTAGAAGATGAACCTAAAACCATTGATTGGGTAAAAAATAAATTAAACAAATTAATCTTTGGAATTGAAAATGAAGAGGTATCATTTAGAAATTTAATTTCACCATTTATGAAGAGAGGGGCGTTTGCATTTAATAATATATATAAAACACATGCTATGGAAACTAATATAGTAACCCAATTAAAAAACTCTTTTCTTATGAATATACCAATAGAACCTATCATAGAATTAAAAGCTCTAGTTGAAGAAAGAGAGTCATTCTTAAAGTTAAAAGAAATAAAAGAGACTGATATTATATGGAAAAAAGAAAAACAAAATACATTAAAAAGTAAAATTAGAAACTTAGATAAAGAGATAAAAGAAAATGAAGAAAAGCTTAAAAAATTTGAACTGACATTAAACGAAAAAGAGAATATAAATGATATTCATAAAATAAATGCAGAATTATCAAATCTAATTAAAGAAAAATATATTTATCAAAACTACATAGAGTCTAATAAAAAGATTATAAACAATGATAGTCTTTTAGGTATTGAACAAATAAGAGAGATTTTGGAAGAATCTAAATTTTTTGTTACAAATGGTGAAATGAAAACATTAGAAGAAATTCAGAAATATCATATTAAATTAAACAAAGATAGAAATGAAAGAGTAAAAAGTTTAATAGAAAGTGATCAAAATAAAGTAAAAGAAATAGAATCAAAAATTGATGATATAAATTTAAAGAAAATAAATATTTTAAAAGAATTTGATAAAAAAGGATATTTAGATGACTATTATAGTACAAATGAGATCATAACTAATTTAAAAATTGAGAAAAGTGATTTAGAAAAACAATTAGATGTATACATAGCATTAAATCAAATAGACACTAGTTGTAAAGAGAAAGTAAAATCAATAATAAAAAAGTTAGAAAAAAATGATAATTGCAATAATTTTAAGATTATAAATAATAAGTTTAAAGAATATATAAGAAAAATCTTTGATGAAGATGCTAAACTTATTATGGAATGTAAAAATACAGGAAATTATGCTACAAGAGGATATAATTATGATTGGGAAATACCTAGAAAATTAAGCAGTGGATATTTAAAAGGTTGTATTGCAGTATATGACTTAGTATTAGCAGACTCTAATAGTGATAGATTTCCAATATTTTTAATACATGATAGTGTAGTATTTGAATCTACAGATAAACAATATGTAGCGAAATTTCTAAATTTAACAAATGAAATCATAGGAAATAATAGATTTCAATATATATGCTGTGTTAATGATGATCAAATAGTTAAAAATGAATTAAATAAAGCTGTATTAAAAAAATATGAAGAAGCACAAAGAATTTCACAAGAAGACACTTTATTTGGAATTAATTTTGGTAATAGATAAATAGTAATGATTCAACATCATTACTATTTATCTAACCACTTATCAAATTCTTTATAAGTTTTCTCATTAGATCTAATGGCATCCATAAATTCTTTAGCTTCTTTTTTCCAATTTTCATAATCAATCTTATAAACTTCTATATCAGGATTACGCTTTACTAGCATTGCTTTTTTTGCATAAATCTTACGATATTTACCATAAACAATTTCATTTTCTTGCTTAATTCTTTGAGCAATTTGGTTTCCGATATCTCTACAAGTTTGTTTTCCTTTGAATAAATTATTACAGTAATTAATGCGTGGATTATCTGTTATAAAGTATTTACCACAATTTTTACATTTCTTAATAAGATATTTATTATTAAGTACGAATTGAAACAATGTAACATATAAAATTCCATAAATGTTTTCGTTATTAGTGCTATAATTTGGTTCAATTTCATAACAGAATTTAGACTTAAAGAATTTTATTAAATCTTTTTCTGTATTTCCTTTAATATCAGAAATAGTTCTAAAAGAAAAGCCTTGTGGCATAGAAAAATGATTATTTATAAATCTATCAAGTTCCTTAAAATGAGAATTATAATAAATATAAAATCTTATTTTTGTACTAAAATCATTTATTTCTTTAATGTTATTAAGGTTAAAAATATAATCAACAAATTTTGATAATATTTCTTGACCATGTTTTGAGTCTTTTTTTATTTCTTCATAATATTTTTTAAATAAATTTTTTACTTTACTAAAAGAATAAAATTTATTAATTTCAAATTTATTTATATCTTCTTCTCCAATATATATTATGTACGAAGTGAGAAACTTAGTAAACCACATAAAACATTCATTAAAATTATCAAAATCACAATTTAAGAAAGAGATGAGTTCACTACAAAGTGGTTGTATGTTAGTTATAGTATCAATAGTAAAATAGCCAGTATCTCCATCTTTTAAATCATAATATCCTGGTTTTGATGATTTTGTTTTTCCATATAAAAATGCCTTATGGGTGAATTCTTCATTTGTTGAAACAAAGATATTTATAGGTTCATCATATTCTAATTTATTCATAATTCCTCCGTTAACAGTTTATAAATTTATTTAAAGTTAACCTGCTATCAAAATAAACCAAAAAGTATTTACAAAGTTAACTATTGACAATATAATACAAATGTTAACAAAAGTCAATACTAATTTTCAAAAAGACAGGAGGTGATATTATGGAATTACCAAAGATTCAAAGGACAACACTAACAATGAAAGAAGCAGCAGAGTATTTAGGTGTATCTTATTGGTTAATAAATCAATTAGTAAGAAGAAAGCAAATACCATGCTCTAAAGTTGGTGGAAAGTATTTATTTAGAGTACAAGCGCTAGATGAATATTTAAAAAATATGGAACAAAAATCTATAAGTTAGATTACAAAGAAAGCGAGGAAAGGAGGATATTTATAGTTTACAATGGTTGAAAATAGAATTAAAAATATTTTCAAATAGGAAAATTCAAATACTGTTAAGAGAGCCAGATGGAGATACATATTTTAGAGTATGGATTCAATTATTAATTATTGCTGTAGAATGCAATAGAAATGGAAAATTAGTAATAGGCAATAATAAACAAATGACAATAGAAAATTTTTCAAAGATTATGGGAAAATCTAAGAAAAAAATTGAAAAAATTATTCAAAAATTTCTAGAATTAAATATGCTAATTGTCGAAGATGGAGCATATAAAATTAAAAATTGGGACAAGTATCAAAGCATTGAACCGTATGAAAAATATAAAGAACAAAATAGAATTAGACAACAAAAATATCGTGAAAAGTTGAAAAGTGAAAAAGAAGAAAGTAACGTTACAATAACGTTGGATAACACACAAGAAGAAAATAAGATTAAAAATATATTAGATAAAGAAGGAGATGAGAATAGAAGTGGATTTAGAAAATGTGAATTTTAAAGTTATCACCAATGAAGGTGCAAAATGTGGATTTTGCAATAAAAAATTAAAGCCAGTAGGATTAAGTTATCTTTATGCAAATGTTAATCACGATATGGTAGAATATGAAAGGTGTGATTGTAGTGAAGCAATTGCATTTTGGAGACAATATGATTCAAAGCAAAATGAAAAAGAAAAACAAAGAAAGTATAGAGAAATTATAAATAAAATATATAAGGATGGCAGTATAAAAAAGAAATTAAAATATTGTAATTTTTTAAATTTTGATAGATTTAAAGATAACCAAGAAGTATTAACAACATTAATAAAATATACACATTTATGCATAGAAAACAAAGTTAAAGACGGAATTATTATACATGGAAGTATAGGATATGAAAACACTCATTTAGCAGCAAGTATCGCTAATGAGATTATTAGAAATAAAAAAATTGCATTATTGGAAAGGACTAGTTCTATAATAGATAGAATAAAAGAATCTTTTAATAAAACTGTTACGACAGAGTCAGAAATTATGGAACTTTATTCTAATGTTGATATGTTAATTATCGATGATTTTGGGAGTGAAACAATAAGTAAATGGGCTTTAGAAAAGTTGTATAGAATTATTAATAATAGATATGAAAACGAGTTACCAATAGTAATTACAACTAGATATACAAGAGAAGAATTGATGGAGAAAATTGCTATTGAAAATAGGAAATTAGCAGAAGAATTTATACAAATTTTATACAAAATGTGTTATGGAATTTCACTCATAAAAAATGATAGAAATGCAAAAGAAAAAGCTAGCAAAAGCGACCAAACTAAATGCTAACTTAATCCAAAATCTAAAAATATTATAATATGTTTTTAAACAAAAGTAAAGCAAAAAAGTTCAAGTTTTTATTTTAGAAATTTGAACTTTTTTGAAAATATTTTGAAAAAATTTATATCAAAAATATCCCTCGGAGAGCCAAAAAGGGTATTAGGGCATTTTGCCCTAAACAGCCAAAAGGGTGTCAAAACACCACGCTGGCGAATATTAGGTACTAAAAAATACTACCTATATTCAAGCAAAATAAATTTTGCTAACTATCAATGCTATGTAGACTAGCATTAATAAAATTAAAAAAGTAGGAGTGATGAAAAATGAAAATGGATTCAGAGCAAGTTTTAGATAGTATTTTCTTATCATATAATAAAATCTTAAAGAGATTTCAATTACTAGGTGTTACTACTAAATATGGAAAAGAAATAACACATAAAGATTTAAGAAAAGCTATAGAAGTTATGCTAAAAAAACATCCAACTTGCAGATGGAGGAGTGAGAAAGTAAAAAGTAGGAAATATTTTATTTTAGCAGAAGGATATGCATGGTTAAATCAAGTATATTTTCAAAAGGAAAAATCACTAACAGATGCTGATGTGGATTTTTTTGAAGATAGAATTGGACAGTATGAAGAATTGTTAAAAGTAGAACATCATGAAAATTGGTGGAATGAAGACATGGATATAAAACAGTTATGCAATTACTTCAATAGGAAAGAAAATACTGTTAGAAAAGCAATTAAGAAAATGTGTGATAATGGATTTGAGCAATATAAATTTTTAGTTGATGGAAAAGTTGTTATTTCCAGTAAAGGTGTTGAGTGGATTTGCAAAAATGTTTTTAAACAAAAATATTTGGAATTCTTAGAAAAGTATAAGATGGAGTTAACTGAAAAATATATTAAAGCTGGTTATCCTTATGATATTTTCTTTGGAAGAAATTAAAAATAATATAAATATAGGAAAATTTGTTGTGAAAAAAGTCGTTTTGTGATATAAAATATACTAGAGAAATTGTAAATCAAAGGAAATGATAATATGGAAGAATTAATGAGAGAAATTAAACAATTTAATGCAGAAAGAGATTGGGATAAATTCCACTCGCCAGAAAATTTAGCTAAATCAATAGCAATTGAGTCTGGAGAATTATTAGAATGTTTTCAATGGGATAGTGAAAATTATGATAAAGAAGAGGTTTGCGAAGAATTGGCGGATGTTTTTAATTATTGCATTCAAATGGCTATGAAATTAAATGTGAATCCAGAAGAAATTATATTAAAAAAATTAGAAAAGACAAAGAAAAAATATCCGGTTGAAAAAGTTAAAGGAGTAAGTACAAAATATAGTAAATTATAAAAGTAATAATTAGTGGGGGCAATTATTATGATAGTATATGAAGCAACAAAACAATCTTTTTTGGAAGATGTTTATAATGATCAAGTAGCAAAAAAAATTAAAGAAAAAATAGGATTTAATGTTGGAAGTAGTGAAAATGAATCTTGGATAGATACAGCAAATCATATGGAAAAAATATTAAGAGATAATAGATTTCCAAATGATATTTCTGTAGCAATGGAATTTAAATTATACAATTCAAAGCTAAGAGTGGATTTTATAATATGTGGATTAAATGAAGAAATGAAACACACAATTATAGTAATAGAATTTAAAAGATGGAATAGTGTCAAAGTAGTTACAGACAGAGATGATATGGTAGAAGTAAAAGCTTATGGGATAGTACAGCATCCATCATATCAAGCACTTTCATATGCAAAAGTCATAAAGAACTTTTATGCAGCTGCAGAAGAGGACAAAATGACTATATATCCATGTTCGTGTTTACATAGATATGAAAAAAAAGAAAACGATGCTATAACGGATAATCAATATAAAGAACTTTTAGAGGAATCACCAATTTTTTTAAATGGGGAAAATGATAAATTAAAAGAGTTTATTAGTAAACATATAAAATACGGAGACAATAAGGAAACCTTATATATATTAGAAGAAGGTGGTATTAAGCCTTCAAAACAGTTACAAGATAATATACTAAATATGTTGAATGGAAAAGAAGAATTTTCTATGGTAGATTTACAAAAAGACGTATTTGAAGAAGCAAAAAGATTAGCAAAATTATCAAAAAAAGATGGTAAGAAAAGAGTCTATATAGTAGAAGGTGGACCTGGTACAGGTAAGTCTGTAATTGCAATAAATTTACTAGGACAACTTTTAGGAAAGTATGGAATGAACTGTCAGTATATAACAAAAAATCAAACACCAAGAGATGTATATTCTGTTCAATTAAAAGGAACTTATAAAAAGACTGAAATTGATAATTTGTTTTGTGGGTCAGGATCATATATAAAAGAGAAAAGTAATGACTTTGATGTATTAATTGTTGATGAGGCACATAGACTCACCGAAAAGACAGGATTTTTAAAAAGGGGAGAAAATCAAATAAAAGAGATTATCAATGCTACTAGATTTGCAATATTTTTTATTGATTCAAAACAACGTATACATATAGATGATTATGGAACAAAAGAAAGGATAGAGTTTTTTGCTAAAGAATTAAATGCTGAAATATCATATGGAAAATTAAATGCACAATTTAGATGTGGAGGAGCTGAAAAATTTATAGATTGGGTAGAAAGTTCTCTACAGTATAATGACGTGAGTGATGAAGAAATAGATATGACATTTCTTAAAGATTATAAAGTTAAAATTTTTGATAATCCAAATGAGCTAAAAGAACAAATTATTAGATGTAACAATATTAAGAATAAATCAAGAATATTGGCAGGATACTGTTGGGATTGGATTTCAAAAGAAAATCCTAAAGGCAATAAATATGATATAGAGATACCAGAATATGATTTTAAAATGAAATGGAATTTTAATAAAACAATTTGGGCAATAGATAAAGATTCTGTTGAACAAGCTGGTTGCATACATACATCACAAGGACTAGAGTTTGATTATGTTGGAGTAATAATAGGAAAAGATTTACGTTACGAAAATGGAAAAGTTATAACAGATTTTAAAGAAAGAGCATCAACAGATAAGTCATTATCTGGAATTAAGAAGATGTATAAAGAAAACCCAGAAGGAGCTTTAAAATTAGCAGATGAAATTATAAAAAATACATATAGAACATTATTAACAAGAGGACAAAATGGATGTTATATATACTGTGAGGACAAAGCTTTAGCAGAATACCTAAAAAGAAGTTTAGAACAAGTTAGTAAAATTATTTATAAAATTGATGAAGATGATGAATTTGGAAAACTGATGGTAGCTGAAGAAGGAGAAGAATATAAATATAAATAAGAATTAATAATTATTGAAAAAAAGGTAATAATATAATATACTTATAATGATGATAAACATATTTTATAAAATTTAATATAATTAATAATAGAAGATTTTAAGAATTATGGGGAGATATTATTATGAAAGTGATAGAGGTTGCTGAATTTTTTTTGACAAAGCAAAGCATGACAAATAAAAAAATACAGAAACTATGTTATTATGCACAAGCATGGTTTTATGCTTTATATAATAGAAAATTATTTGATGAAAAAATTGAAGCATGGGTGCATGGACCAGTTTGCCCTATATTATATAGAGAATATGCTGAGTTTGGATACAAAGAGGTACCTAAAATAAATAAAGAAATAAAGATGCAGGAAACGGAAAAAGATATTTTAAATCAAGTGTGGGAAATATATGGAAAACTGGATGGAGATGAATTAGAAGTTTTGACACACAGAGAACAGCCATGGATAGAAGCTAGAAATGGAATTGATTATAGAAAACCATCTAATAATGAAATATTGCCACAAAATATGGGAAAATATTATAAAGAAAAATATGGTGTATAATGCCTAAGAAGAATAGAAAAAAGAATATTCCTGCAGATGTAATTTCAAAAGAATTAGAAAAAATTAATTCGAAAGATAATGAAAAAGTAATATTTAGTTTTGATTTTTTGGATAGATATCATGAATTATTTAATATGGGAGATAATAAAGATAATCCATTAAGTACAGAAGTAGGTTGGTTTTTGGATCTTTTAGATTGCTTAAATAATGTATCTAAGATGACAAGAGTCGAATTTAAATCTAATACAACATATGACCTTCATCCTGTGAACTGGGCAGGGGCAAATATTAATTGCCCTGCAGATATGGAACAATATGAGTGGTGGCAGTTTAGAATAAGTAAAAGTAAAGGAAGAATTGTTGGAATTTTTATAGAAAATTGTTTTCATATTGTTTGGTTAGATAGATATCATAACTTGACCAACAGTGAAGGATATGGAAAAGAGAATCGTTATAAAGTACCATTAAGTTTGTATGAAATGAAAGAGATAGAATTAAGTAAAGCATATGATAGAATAAAAGAATTGGAAGAAGAAAATTCTATATATGAAGACTTATTTGGTTATAAGGAGGGATTAACATGATATTACAATTTGAAGAAAAAAAGATTGAAGTGAAAGAAGAGTACGTAAAAACTGTGACTTCTAAATCTACAGGAAATGAATTAAATACATATAGATTTAAAATCAGAGTGGCTGGAAAAGAAAAATTTGAAGATTTTAAGAATAAAATGAATATGTATAAAGAAAAATTTATTTCTCAAATTGATGATAACGGAAATATATTGGCTAAATATAATGTAGGAACATGGAGTTATAGATACTATAATGAATTTGATTCAGAAGATACGAATTATTTGTGTGATGTAGAAATTATACAAGGTGAAGAATTAAAAACTGATATTATAATTATTGAAGGAATAGAAAATGAAGTACTGAAATACAAAGAAGAATTTGACAATTATAATAAAGCTATTGTTATTAGAGCTATAATAAAAAATACAGAAGAACAAAGAGAAAAAATAAATAATGCTATTGGAGATAATAAATATTTTAAAGTAAAAAGACCAGGAATAAATAACGAAATATTAGAAATGCGATTTGGAAAAACAATATGGTCTAAACATGAAGGCTATATAAAAAGAAGTATTGTTCTAGTCGAAAAAAAATATGATGAAAATGACAAATTAAAAAAACCGTTTTTTTGGCCAGAATTAACCAATATGATGGATATTATGGCTAAAAATACTGTTTATATAGAAAAGTTAGAGGAAACATTGAAAAAAAATAATATGATAACTGATGAAAATATAAAAGAAATAAAGATACAAGTGGAAAAAGAATATAAGAATGTATATAGACAATACTATCTAGTAGAAGATGTAGAAGAAGACTTTGAATAATATTACAGTTAGATAGAAACAATTATACAACTTGTTTCTAATATGGAACAACAATAAATATTATAAATAAAAACTTTCTTTTTTTGGAAATAACATGATATAATATTATTAGATTAAAAAAGGAGAGTTTTTATTATGTTAGGAGAGAAAATAAAATTATGTAGAGAAAGTAAAAATATGACTCAGGTTGAAATTGCAGAAATATTGGGGGTAAAAGCAGCCACTGTTTCTAAATATGAGTCTGGAACTTTAGAACCTAATATTGAATCATTGAAAAAGTTAGCTGAATTATTTGATATTTCAATTGATGAGTTATTAAAAGAAGATGATTTTGATATATCTAAAATAAATATTTTAGAAGTATTAAGAGAGCAAAAAAATATGAAATTAAAAGGAAATTTGTATCACAATACTCAAATTACATTTGCATATAATACAAATCATATTGAAGGAAGTAAGCTCACAGAAGATCAGACTAGATATATTTATGAAACTAACACCTTATTGGCAGAAAAAGATTCTATTACAGATTTAGATGATGTATTAGAAACGGCTAATCATTTTAAATTAGTTGATTATATGTTAGATATAGCAGGTAAAAAGTTAGCTGAAAAGATGATAAAAGAGTTTCACAAAATATTAAAAGAAGGAACATCAGACAGTAGAAAAGATTGGTTTGCTGTTGGAGATTATAAGAAATTATCAAATGAAGTAGGGGGACTAAAAACTACAGATCCTAAAAATGTTGAGCGAGATATGAAAAAATTATTAGAATGGTATGAGTCTTTGAAACAAGTTACAATAAATGAAATAATAGAATTTCATGCTAAATTTGAAAAGATACATCCGTTTCAAGATGGAAATGGGAGAATCGGTAGATTAATTGCATTTAAAGAATGCTTAAAGAATAATATAGTACCGTTTATTATTCTAGACAAAGATAAATTGTTTTATTATAGAGGGTTAAACCAATATCAAACTAATAAAGAAAAAGGATATTTAATAGATACTTGTTTAAATGCACAGGATCAATATACAGAAATGATTAAATATTATGTTGGAAATAAATAAACTAAAGAAAAGCAAAATAATAGTAATTAGATATTACAGAATTATTTTGCTTTTTTGATAATAAGAGACAAGTTACGACAAAATTTTCAAATAGTAAGTGCTATATTAGATGTTAAATTATCGATAAAGATATGTAATAGGAAGGAAGTATATGTTTACAAATAGGGAATTAGCTATAATGATATGGGTCAATGTGTTTATATTGTATTGTTTATTAAAGCCAGATGTAAGGCAATCGTTTAAGAATGTAATAAAAGCAACATTTAACAAAAAATTAGTAATGTTATATATTATTATATATACATATATGGCATTTTGTATATATATTCTTTATAAGGTAAGATTTTGGAATATAAATTTATTGAAGGATACTCTTATATGGCTTATAACTATACCTATATTCTCGATAATAAAAGCAGAAGAAGATAGTAAAAAATACTTTAGAGAGACATTAAAGAGTTGTTTTGAAGTTTATATCTTAATAGAATTTATAGGAGTTAATTATCCTTTTAGCTTATGGATCGAATTAATTATCATTCCAATTGTATTATTATTTTCATTAGTAGGAGAATTTGGAGAAAGATTCGGAGGAACGAAGGAAGTTTCTACTTTTGCATATTCTATAGTTATAATAATATCTTTTGCTGCATTTGTACATTCAATAAGGCTAATGATTAATGATATACAAAATATTTTTACTGAAGACACTCTAAAAAGTATAATTTACATACCAATATTGACTATAATATATATGCCAATGACATATTTAATATTAGTTTTTATGAAATATGAAACATTTTGGGTTAGAGTAAAGTGTAAAAACTATTTATCAAAAAAAGATAAAAGAATGGTAATGTGTAAAGCAATAAAAAATTGCAAACTAAATCTTAATAAGATAAAAAATATAAAGTTAGAAGAATATATAAATATTATGGAGAGATAGATATGAAAAATTATGGAAAATGTCATATATGTGGAAAAAACACACAATTAACATTCGAGCATATTCCACCTGAAAAAGCAAACAATTCTGACGATGCACATGCAATATTAGGTGATACATTGATGAATCATATAGGAAGTACAAGGCAACCATGGGATTTAACGGGATTAAGATATAAAAATTTGCAACGAGGAATGGGAGGATATACATTATGCGAAGCTTGCAACAATAATACTGGAGCATGGTATGCAGATGATTATATTAATTTCGTTAATACTATAGGATATGTACTAACAAATAAAGTAGATTTAGAAAAAGTTAAAGCAGTAAAAATTGAATTAAAAGAGATGCATCCTTTAAGAATTTTTAAGCAGATAATTTGTATGTTTGCGTCTACAATGCATGCAGAATTTTTTGATGCACATCCAGCACTAAGAGATTTTATTCTCAATAGAGAATCTACGAATTTTGATCCAAAAAAATATAGAATTAGCATGTATATCTTAAAAGAACCCCGTTGTGGTTGGTCTGGGTTAAATGTTATGATGTATGGTAATGGAAAGATTAAAACAGTAGCATATATGGATTTATATCCAGTAGGATTTATATTAGAAATAGATCCAACAGAAGATACATTTGAATATGTATCTGATATTACAAATATGGGTACTGATTTTACATATAATGATAAAGGAATATTAGGAGTTACATTAAACATCCTAGAAAGAAATACTTTGTGGGTAGGAGATTTTAGAAGTAAAGAGGATATTTTAAAGCAAAGTAAAAAAAGTAGAATTGATACAATAGAAATAATTAAAGATGAAATGAATAGATTAAATATAAAAGAAGAAAAATACAAAAGTGTTATTGATGAATATATCAATAATCAAATAAGTTCAAGTGAATTTTTAAATAGGATTGAACAGATAAAAGGCTAGAATTGACTCGTCTTTTATTGTATTTATTGTTTTAAGATATTTTTTCACAAATTTGAAAAAATGCATAAAAATCCAAAGTTTTTTCAAAATTTTGAAAAAACTTTGGAAAAGATATTTAATTAATTATCAAAACTACCACCAATTAGCAGCAGCCCATCGAAAAAAACATTCCTATAATATTTCTCATTCCAATAATCAAGATATTTCATAAAATCATCATACAATTTATCAAGTTGAGACTGAACAAACTGCTTATTATCCTTAGAAACATTACGAAAAATTTTCTCGCAAAACTTATCAAAATTCAAACTATCTTTATAATCCTTATCAGAAAGTTGACAAAGTAAAGACTCCTATCTAAACATTAACCAATCTTCCAAAATATCATCATTAACTTCTCTTAAATTATTAATAATCTAAAATTTCCTAAAAATATCTCTTATAAGAGCTAATTTTGTAAGAACAAACGTATCATACCCATTGGGTAAAATCTTCTCCAAAAATACCTAAAAAGATACAAATGTTCTACAAATCAAAAATCTTGTAAATACCTAAATACCAACAAAAACACGTCAAACCTTGCTAATAAAGAAAAAGGTTATTTAATTGATACTTGTCTAAATGCTCAAGATCAATATATATAAATTATTAAATACTATATAGGTAATAAATAAACAAAAGAAAAGCAAAATAATATTAATTATATATTACAAAATTATTTTGCTTTTTTGATAGAAAATGACAAGATTCGACAAAAAAATACTAGTAAAAGTTGTAGAATAAAAAAGGGGAATAAAAATGAAAATTGATTTGCATTGTCACACAAAAAGAACGAAGATAGGGGATCCTGAAACTAGAAATGTTACTTTAGAATTATTTAAAGAAAAGATTATTAATAGTAATGTTAGAATTGTAGGAATAACAAACCATAATCTATTTGATGTGCATCAATATAATGAATTAAAGGAAAGTGTTACTGGATTTGCACAAGTCTGGCCAGGAATTGAACTAGATGTAAAATACAAAGGTAATATAGGACATTTAATTGTTATATATAATCCAGAAAAAATAAGTGAATTTGAAATTCTGCTGAACAAATTAATAAATGAGCAAACTCCTGATGAAGTAGAAATAGATTTAAATGAATTTGTAAAGGATTTCTCAACTAAAGATGCTATATTTATTGCACATGACTACAGAAAAGCACAAAGTTTTAGCAGAGAAATGATTGAGATATTAAAGAGCGGAATTACCGAAAAATATAGAATATTTTCAGAACCTAGTAGTTTTAAGAGTTTGAGTATTATGTTAGATAATGGAATACAAGCAATCTTGGGAAGCGATATTAAAGATTGGACCAATTATCCAAATTGTGAATTGCCTGAATTAAAGTTAGATGTAGATAGTTTTGAAAAATTAATTTTATTAGCCAAAAAGGATAGAGCTACCATAAACACATTATTAAATAAAAAAGAACAAAAAATAAAAGAAATTCAAATAAAGATTAATGATTCTAAAAAAGAAAAAACAAAGATACCAATATATAATGATATAAATGTGATTTTTGGAACAAAGGGAACAGGTAAAACAGCGGTTTTAGAAGGATTAAAGAACAAATACTTACAAGATGGAAACAGATATTCTTTCTATAGAGCTTCAGATGTAGATGAGGTAATGGACCAAAAATTAAAATTTAGCGATACAGAAAGAACCAATACCAATTTAGATATCAGTTTTGTCAAAGAAATGATAGAATTTATAAAAAATTGGGAAGAAATTTTACCAACATCCTTAAATGACTATATTGAATATTCAAAGACAAAAAAGAACAACAAAAATAAAGGAAGATTAAAGATTACAGCCTTAAAGACAACTTTTAAAAATAATAGTAAGTTAAATAAACTAAAAAATGAATATCAAATAGTAAAAGATATTATTAGTCAAATAGAAGAATATAATTTAGAAAAATATTTAATACCAGAAGATGCAAAAGTATATAAAGAAATTAATAATAAAATAAAAGAAAATTGTTTTTCTTTATTAAAATTAGAACATATTGATTATTATTCAAATAAATTAAGTAATGCTAGTATAAAAATAATTAAACAAAAAGCTGATTTATGTACAACGTCAAAGTCTTTACCGGATAGTACAGGTTTTTTGGAATTTTCACAGAATTATTTAAATTTGAAAAATCATATTCAAAACTTTAAAAAGTGTATGGATGGTAAAACGGAAAAAAGCAGAGAAAAAATAGGAAATCTTGATGAAGGTAAAGAGGTATATTTATCTGTTGAACATAGGATATTCAAAAGTAAAGTTAAAGAATTTAAATATGGGCAAAATATCAGTGATTTAAATAAAATATGTAATTTAATTTTGGGATTAGATAAAAATTTTAAGGTAGAACTCAGTGAGAAAATAGATAATATAAGGGAAGAATTTGAAAAAGTTAATTTAAAAGCAAAAGATTTCATTGGAATAAAAAAACAGTATGAAAATAAACTAGGTGAATACTACAAGCCTTCAGATGGAGAAAAAATAATGTTAATATTGCATAAAAAAATATTCGAAGATGCAGATGTATATTTATTAGATGAGCCAGAAAGAAGCTTAGGAAATACTTTTATAAATTCTGTAATTGTACCTAGGATTGTAGAATTAGGAAAAATGGGAAAAACAGTGATTGTGGCAACACATAATGCTAATATAGCAGTTAGAACATTACCTTTTACCTCAATATTGAAATCTTATGAGAATGGAAAATATAAAACATATATTGGTAATCCTTTTACAAATGAGCTGATAAATATAGAAGATAGTAATGATACTAAGAATTGGAAGGATGAAAGTATTAAGGTATTAGAAGGTGGAAAAGAAGCTTTTGATGATAGGAGAATAGTGTATGAATCAAGATAGTAATAAAATAATAGTGGAATTAAAAAAAGAAAATAATGATGATGTTTTGGAATTTCAATTCAAAAATAAAATACTAATTAATTTTAATAAATCAGATAATAACGACATAAAAGAAGTTTTTAAAATTGTTTTAGAAGAATTAACAAAATCTATTTTTAATTTTGAATTAAAAATTGCTGATGGATATGATGTGGACTTATATAAGGAAGTGGTAACTACATATATTGAAGAATTAAATGAAGAGATAGAGCAACTCGTAAATTCTGAAGAATGGAAAGAAATATATGATTAAAAGAATATATTAACTATAAAAGGACAAAATGATTATTTTGTCCTTTTATAAGTTATATTAATTATTGACGTATTCCACTTCCACCAAGACTCATGATAACTAAATTCAAACAATCTGCAAATCCTGCTTGATAATATTTTTCATTATAAAAAGATGAAAATTCCAAAATCTGTTTATAAAACTTTTTAAATTCATTAGAAACATACTTATAGTCTTGTCCAGAAATATAACTTAAAATCTGATTCTCAAATGAATCAAAGTCTAATTTCTGATTGCTTTTCATATTTTTAAATCTATCAAATTCATTATCTCTAAAATTAATCCATTGTTTTATTAAATTTTCAACAAATTCTTTATTTATTTTCATATCTAAAACCTCCAATACTAATACAATTATTCTCCAAAGCATCCTCCAATCAATTCAACCCCATCGCAGAAACCATTCCTATAATATTTCTCATTCCAATAATCAAGATACATCATAAAATCATCATACAATTTATCAAGTTGAGACTGAACAAACTGCTTATTATCCTTAGAAACATTACGCAAAATCTTCTCGCAAAACTTATCAAAATTCAAACTATACTTATAATCCCTATCAGAAAGTTGACAAAGTAAAGTCTCCTCTCTAAATTCTAACCAATCTTTCAAAATATCATCATTAACTTCTCTTAAATTATTCATAATATAAATCCTCCTAAAAATTAAAATTTTTCTTAATAAAAATATCTCTAACAAGAGCCAATTTTGTAAGAACAAACGTACCATACTCATTGGGTAAAAATTGGGTAAAATCATCTCCAAAAATGCCCTAAAAATGCACGAATGTTCTATAAACCAAAACTCTTGTAAATACCGAAATACCAACAAAAATTCTAATTTTCACAAAACTACAAAAACCGGTCAAACCTCGCTCATAACCCGAAGCCCACCCATAAAAAATATAATATAGATATACAAGAAAAAAAGCACGCATCAATACTAACTCATATAAAAAAATAGTGAAAAAAGTAAATACTTTTTTCATTCTACACTATAAAATTCCCTATAATTATGATATAATTCCCATAAAAATAAAAAGGAGGAAAACCATGGATTTAACAATAGAAGTAGAAAACTACAAACTAAACATAAGAGCAGCAGGGATAATAGAACACAACGGAAAAATATTAGTACACAAAGAAATAAGCAAAGACCACTATGCACTAATAGGAGGAAGAGTAAAAATAGGAGAAAATTCAGAAACAACAATCAAAAGAGAAATTAAAGAAGAACTTGGAAAAGAAATAAAAACAACAGGATATATAGCAACAATAGAAAATTTCTTTGAAGAAAAAGGACAAAAATATCACGAAATACTATTTGTACACAAAGCAGAATTCATAAACGAAGAAGACAAAAAAATAGAACATACACTAAAGAATGTAGAGGGCAAAGAAAACTTACACTATGAATGGATAGAAATAAGCAAAATAGATGAATATAAAATCCTACCAGAAGCAATAAAAGAAATACTAAAAGAAAATAAAATACCAGTACATAAAATAAACAATGATTTGAAAAATGAATTTGAATCAAATGAAGTAAACAATATATTAAGCAAAAACACCAACAACAAAAGAGAAAAATGCTGTGGATGTATTTTAATAAATGATAATAAAGTATTACTAATCAAACAAACGCAAGGACATTGGGGATTTCCAAAAGGGCATGTAGAAAAGAATGAAACAGAACTTGAAACTGCAACAAGAGAGGTGAAAGAAGAAACCAATTTAGAAGTAGAAATTGATGCTAATAAAAGATATACAATGGAATATGAAACAGATAAAGGAACATTAAAACAAGTGGTTCTATTTGTTGCAAAATGCACAGGTGGAGAGATTAAAGCACAGGAATGTGAAGTTAAAGAGATAAAATGGTTAGATTTCGATGAAGCAGTTAAAACAATTACATATGAAAATACTAGAGAATTATTTAAGAAAATACTTAAAGATATAAAAGAGTAAAAAATAATTATACTACTAGAGAATTTTAAAATTTAATATTGATCCACAAAAAGTGATATAATTGTGGAAAATAATAACAAGGAAACAAAAAATGAAAGAAAACAAAACACTATACAAAATAGCAAAAGCAATATACAGCAAATTGCTAAAAATAATATATAGACCAACAGTAAAAGGAACAGAAAACATACCAGAAAAAGGAGCAATTATCTTTGTCGGAAACCACAAGCACGCATTTGACCCAATAATGGTAATGTCAAACACAAACAGAATAGTACATTATATGGCAAAAGAAAGTCTGTTCAAGGGAATCCACGGAAAAATTTTTGAAAGCATTGGAACTATAAAAGTGCACAGAAACAAAAGCAACCCTGTAGCCATATTAAAAGCAGAAAGAGTGCTTAAACAAGGTGGCGCAGTTGGAATATTTCCAGAAGGAACAAGAAATAGGACAAACCAAGAACTTTTGAAATTCAGATACGGAGCAGTTAAAATAGCTCAAAAAACAAACACACCAATTATTTCATTTGCAATAAAAGGTGACTATAAACCATTTAGAAAAGGCTTATCAATTGAATTTGGAAAACCAATAGATGTTAGTAAAATGGAAATAGAAGAAGCAAATAATTATATTAAGAATGAAGTATTAAA
Organism: uncultured Clostridium sp.; assembly: GCA_945865665.1. Lineage (GTDB taxonomy): Bacteria > Bacillota > Clostridia > TANB77 > CAG-508 > CAG-269. Next base: position 113,483 of record CAMBEE010000002.1, read on the forward strand.
CATACTTAGAAAGTAGGAAAGGTTGGAAAATTGAAAATTTTTCCAACAGGGTTTCTACCTTGAGGAAGGATTGAAATTAAATATGAAATGGATTTTTATAGTAAACGAAAGTGCTGGAAGGGGAAAAAGTAAAAAAATAATACCGAATATAGAAAACGAATGTAAAAATCAAAATATTGAATTTGAAATTAGATATATAACAAAAGAAAAAAGTGGATATGACATTGCTTTAGAATACAGAGATAAAGAATATGTAATATATGTTGTAGGAGGAGATGGAACTCTAACACTTGTGTTGCCTGCGTTAGTTGGCACTAAAAATAAACTGGGTATTATTCCGTCAGGCTCAGGAAATGATACATATAGAACAATAAAAAATCTGCCTAATAAAGAGACATTGATAGATATAGGAAAAATTAATGACAAATATTTTATAAATGTAGCATGTACAGGAATCGATGCTGAAGTAGCAAACAATATTGATAAATTAAGGAACACAATAATACCAACAAGTCAACTATACAATGCAAGTATTGTATATACTTTTATAAAATTTAAACATAAAAAAATGAAATTGAAAACTAGTGTAAAAAACATTGAAACCAAATATACAATTTTAAGCATTTGCAACGGAGCATATTATGGCGGTGGCTTTAATATTGCACCAAAATCAACATTAACGGATGGTCTTTTAGATGTTTATTATGCAGAAGAAATGCCAAAAATAAAAATGATTCCATTAATTTTAAGACTGAAAAAAGGAAAACATGAAGGAAAAAGGAGAATTCATAAATTTAGAACAAATCATGTAGAATTACAGATTGATGAAGAAATTACTTTTAATGTTGATGGGGAAAAACTAACAGGAAATAAATTTATTATTGATGTTTTACCAAAATCAATTACATTATTTAATGATAATGACTTTGTAGAAAAAATTTTGAAATAAAAGATGGGAGATAAAATTATGAGTGAAAATTTAAAGAAACCAATAGTAACAATAGAAATGGAAGATGGGGGAATAATAAAACTAGAACTATATCCAAGCAAAGCACCAGAAACAGTAAACAACTTTGTAAATTTGGTACAAAAAGGATTTTATGATGGACTAATATTCCACAGAACAATTCCAGGATTCATGGCACAAGGAGGAGACCCAGAAGGAACAGGAATGGGAGGCCCAGGATACGGAATAAAAGGAGAATTCAAAGAAAATGGAGTAGAAAACAACATATCACATGTAAGAGGGATCGTATCAATGGCAAGAAGCATGATGCCTAATAGTGCAGGTTCTCAATTCTTTATAGTAACAGATGACTCAGAATTTTTAGATGGAAAATATGCTGCATTTGGAAGTGTTATTGAAGGGATGGATGTAGTAGATAAAATTGTAAAATCAAGAGTAATTACCAGAAGTCCATTTGGTGGTGGGAAAGATAGACCAGTAGAACCACCTGTTATGAAAAAAGTAACAGTAGAGACATTTGGAGTAGAATATCCAGAACCACAAAAAATGTAAAAAATTAATAAAATGACAAATTTCGACACAAAAATAGAAAAATAAATAGTATAATTTCAATATACCAAAATATTCATATAAATTAATTAGAATTCAAGAATTTTTTATGGGGTAGAACACTAAAAAACATTCTACCCCAGTATTTTATATCATTAAAATTTTAATTTTTAAAATTAGCCGAATAATCAAATTTTAAACTTATTTTCAAAATAAAAATCCAAAATAAAATCAAAAAATCACACAACAATCCACATATTGTGATATAATAGTGGAAAAATAACAGAAAAGTTCAAATGACAATGAAAAAATAAGGAGGAGAAAAATTATGTGTACAGCAGCAACATATAAAACAAAAGACTTCTATTTTGGGAGGACACTAGACTATGAATTCTCATATGGAGATGAAATAACAATAACACCAAGAAATTACGAATTCAAATTCAAAGAAACAGAACAAATAAAAAATCACTATGCAATAATAGGAATGGCATATGTAGCAGAAAACTACCCACTATACTATGACGCAATAAACGAAAAAGGATTAGGAATAGCAGGACTGAACTTTGTAGGAAACACGCACTACAACTCAAAAGAAGAAGAAAAAGATAATATAACACAATACGAATTTATACCATGGATTTTAAGTCAATGCACAACCGTAAAAGAAGCACGACAACTAATAGAAAAAATGAACTTTTTAAATGAACCATTTAATGAACAATTACCACTAGCACAATTACATTGGATTATAGCAGACAAAGAAGAAGCCATAACAGTTGAAGCAATGAAAGATGGAATAAAAATATATGAAAACCCTGTAGGAATTTTAACTAATAACCCGCCATTTGATAAGCAAATGTTTGCATTAAATAACTATATGAACTTATCACCTAAATCTCCTGAGAATAAATTTGCAAAAAATATAAATTTAGATAGATACAGCAGAGGAATGGGAGCAATAGGACTTCCTGGTGATTTATCTTCACAATCTAGGTTTATAAGAGCAAGTTTTGTAAAAATGAACTCAGTTTCAAAAGATACAGAAAATGAAAGTGTTAGCCAATTCTTCCATATTCTTAATTCAGTAGATCAACAAAGGGGATGTTGTGAGGTAGATGACGGAAAGTATGAGATAACAATTTATACATCTTGCTGTAATGCAAGTAAAGGAATTTATTATTACACAACATATGATAACCATCAAATTACAGCAGTTGATATGCATAAGGAAAATCTAGATAGTAAAGAACTTATAAGATATCAATTAATAAAAGAAGAACAAATCAAAATTCAAAATTAATAAAAGACACAAGATTTGGCAGACAAAATTTTGAAAAAAATTTTGGATGACGATGAGCGAAACGCCCAAGATTTGGCAGACAAAATTTTGAAAAAATTTTGGATGACGATGAGCGAAACGCCCAAGATTTGGCAGACAAAATTTTGAAAAAATTTTGGATGACGATGAGCGAAACGAAGTGAAGCGAAAGGAAAAACAAAAGTGAAAAAGAGTACACGAGCAAAGAAAACAAAAAACAAACAAACAGAAAAAATAATATCAACATTAATAATATTAATATTAATAATAGCAAGTTGGGTAATAAACAAACAAGAAAACAACAACACAGAAAATCAGATAAATGAAACAAATATAACCAGAGAACAAGCACAAGCAGCGGAAAATACGGTATCAAACACCACATACAATTTAAGTAACATACCTGAATACACAGACAAAATATACATCGAAATAAATAATAACATACCATATTTTGAAGAAAAAGAGCACACAACAAAAGCATTTGAAAACTACAGTCAATTAGATAATTTGAAAAGATGCGGAGTAGCATATGCAAACATATGCAAAGAAATAATGCCAACAGAAAAAAGAGGAGACATCAGTAATGTAAAGCCAACTGGTTGGAAACAAGCAAAATACGATGGAAAATTTTTATACAACAGATGCCATTTAATCGGATATCAATTAGCAGGAGAGAATGCAAACGAGTTAAATTTAATAACCGGCACAAATTATTTCAATGTTGAAGGAATGTTACCATTTGAAAACAAAGTAGCAGAATATATAGATAAAAACAATAATAATCACGTGCTTTATAGAGTAACACCAGACTTTAAAGGAGACAATAAAGTTGCAAGTGGAGTAGAAATGGAAGCATATTCAGTAGAAGATAATGGACGAGGAATTAGCTTTAATGTATATGTGTATAATGTCCAACCCGGAATAACAATTAATTATCAAACAGGTGAAAGCTCTCAAAATAGCAAATATCTATTAAATGCTGTATAAAAAATTCAACACAATTATAAAACATAATTAAAAAAATTTAATCAAAAAAAGGAGAGATGATTTATTGAAATTAGATATTTTTAACAAACTAGCAAATGATATAAAAGAAAATAATTTAGTAGAAAATTTTATACAAGAATTATCAAAATACATTGAAAATTCAAAGGAAAAAGAACAGATGAATACAATAAACAACGACGAAAACAACAATAATAATGAGGTTGAAAAAGAAAGTTCACTAGAACAACAAGAAAATTTAGAACAAAATAGAGAAGAAAACTGCCTATATCAGGTAGTAGACTTCAGTGCAAAAGGTGTTTTTTTACTAAACAAAAACAGCAATAAAATATTTGAAGAAACAGAAATATCAGAAGAACTAAAAAATCAAATACAAAATGATAGTATATTGAGATATAAAAATGGTGAATATGTATATGAAGAAGAATTAACAGAAGAATTCTTCAATAATTTAGAAGATATAGACCAATAAAAAATAAAATTATGGCTAAAAACAGCAAAGAATCAAATGAAATTTTAAACAAAATTGTATTACAATAAAAAAGAAAGGTGATAAAAATGAAAGCATTAGTAATATCAGACATCCATGGTTCAGCATACTATGGAGAAAAAATAAAAGAAATAAATGAAAAAGAAAAACCAGACAAAATAATATTATTAGGAGATTTATATTACCATGGACCAAGAAATAATTTAAGTCAAGAATACAACCCAATGAAAGTAGCACAAACACTTAATTCATTAAAAGACAAGCTTTTAGTAGTAAGAGGAAACTGTGACGCAGAAGTAGACGAAACAATATCAGAATTTGAATTTCACGATCACATTTTAATGGAAATTAACGGCAAGAAATTTTATTTTACACATGGACACAAATACAATATAGAAAAAATACCATATGACGACTTTGATATAATGATATATGGTCACATCCACCAAGGATTTATTCAAGAAAAAGAAGGGTTTATCTTTGCAAACCCAGGATCTATCTCACTTCCAAAGTGCAATACAGAGCATAGCTATATTGTAATTGAAGACAACAAAATAATATTAAAAAATGTTGATGGAAAAGTTATACAAGAATACGAATTTTAATTGACAACAAACCCTAAAAGTGATTTAATAAGCACAAGAAAGGGGGATATAGAATATGAAAAAAATACTAAAAATTGCATTAATAGTAATATTAATAATTGTACTAGTAGTTGGAGGGTACTTTATAGCCCTAAACATGACAAAAAAACAAGCATTAGAAACAGTTGATAAAATGTTCACAGCATTGAAAACAGGAGACGAAGAGCAAATAAAACAATACATCAATATAGAAGATGTAATTGAAGAAAATACAACATCAGAAGATAACATAGCAGATAATCAAGATATGGAAAAAGCAATGTTAAAAAATCTAAACTATGAGGTAGTATCAACAGACATAAAAATAAATGAATGCACAATGAAATTAAATATAAGTAACAAAAATTTAAAAACAGTATTTGGAAATTATATATCAAAAGCCTTTTCTGTAGCCTTTTCTCAAGCGTTTGGTGCAATGACAGAAGAAGAGATGGATGAACAATTAAAACAATATTTTATAGAACAATATAATTCTGAAGACATTGAAACTGTAACAACAGAAGTTACTATTAATATGAAAAAAGAAGATGGGAAATGGAATATAGATTGCGACGAAGATGCTTTTGTCGATGCAGTATTACCAGGATATAGAGAAGTTGAAGAATCTTTAAATAATATGAATCAAGAATAATATAAAAAGGACATAAATTTAAATAAAAAATTATGTCCTTCATTTTATACATAAATAGGCTTTCTAAAATTCCTATAATATAAATAATTTCAACCAATAATACAAATAATTTTAACAAAATATTAAATTGAAGTCTTGTAATATTTTCCTTGCCATAAATCTTGTTCTTTCAAAATTTTATCAAACCCATTCAAAACCCACTTCTTATGCAAATTCCACTCAGGAGCAACCAACAAATCCTTAGGAGCGTCACCAGAAATTCTATGAATAACAACATCTGGTGAAATATGAGTTACAACATAAGCAAGAGCATCCAAATAATACTCTAAAGTAATAGGCTCATATTGACCTGCAAAAAACATATCAGCAAGAACAGTATTTTTAACAACATAAGTAGAATGAATTTTCAAACCTTGAATATTATGCTTGTTAATAAAATCAACAGTATTTTTCAAATCATCAAAATTTTCACCTGGTAAACCAATCATAATGTGAGCTACAACATCAATACCAGCATTATTCAATAACTTAACAGCAGTTGTAAATTGAAGGCTAGAATAACCACGGTTAATTAAATTGCCAGTCTCATCATTAGAAGTTTGCAAACCAAGTTCAACACAAACATAATAGTTATCTTTGTAAGATTTCAACAAATTTACAATGTCTTCATTTATACAATCAGGTCTTGTAGCAACTTCTAAACTAACAATTCTATCATCAATTAAAGCAGCATCATATTTGGCTTTTAGCATATCCAAAGTATCATATGTGTTTGTAAAATTTTGAAAATAAGCAATAAACTTATTAGCACGTTCACTTCGATAACTATCAAAATAATTTTTTACTTGATTACTAATTTTTTCAGTTATAGTGTCACCAAAGCCACAACGTATTAATTCACCAGAACCTTTTTCACTACAAAAAATACATCCCTTTGTAGATATAGTTCCATCTCTATTTGGACAGGTAAAGCCACCATCAATACATATTTTTAATGTTCTTTCTCCGAACTTTTCTTTTAAATATTTGTTTAAGTGTTTATATCTTTCTTTCTCTTCCATAATGGTTACAGTATAGCAGAAAAAGGCAAATGAGACAAGTGGGACAGACAAAATTTGTCTCATATATTTGTCAAATCTTGTCGATGTGATAAAAAAATAATAGAAAAACTTTAAAAATTTCAAAAAAGTGATATAATACAACCGTAAAACAAAACTTACAAAAAATAATAAAAAACACAACCAAAAAAGGAAAGTGATACAAATGATACAATTATTTGAAATCAAGAAAAAAGTAAAACAAATGAAAAACACAGACAAAGAGTTGCTAGAAAAATACACAGAAACATCAAAGAAAAACAAAGAAGAAATTTTAAAACAATACAACACAAAAGAAGAAGGACTAACGCAAAAAGAATACGAAAAAAGATATGAACAAAACGGTCCCAACATAGTAGTAAAAAACGAAAAAAAGAGTTGGATAGAATTCTTCATAAAATCATTTAATGATAAATTCATATACATATTACTGTTATTAGCAATAATAGACTTTGCACTATCAGACAAATTAGGAGCAGGAATAATAGTAGGAATAGCAGTGGTAAGCGCATTCATAAAATTCTGTCAAAACTACTCGACATACAAATTCAATCAAAAACTAAAAGCACAAATATATTCAAGCACAAATGTAGTAAGAAACGGAAAAGAAAAAGAAGTAAGAGTAGAAAATGTAGCAATAGGAGACATCATAAAACTAAATGCAGGTTCAATAATACCAGCAGATGTAATACTAATAGAAAGCAAAGACTTATTCTTGAACCAATCAGTATTCACAGGAGAAAGTGTATTAGTTGAAAAAACAACAAGACCAAATGAACCAAAAGGAATATTTGATATAAACAACATATGTTTAATGGGCTCAAGTGTAGTCAGTGGAAGCGGAACAGCAGTTGTAATACAAACAGGTTTTGACACATATTTAGGAAGAATGAGTAAAGAAATAGACAACAAAAAAGAGATAACAAACTTTGAAAAAGGAATGAATAACATCACAAAATTACTAATAAAATATATGGTAGTAGTATCAATAGCAGTATTTGTAATATATGCATTCATAAGACACGACCTAATGGAAGCATTGCTATTTGCACTATCAGTAGCAGTTGGAATAACGCCAAGTATGTTACCAATGATAGTAAATGTGAACCTAACAAAAGGAAGCAAAACACTAGCAAAGAAGAAGACGTTAGTAAAAAATATACAGTCAATTCAAAACTTAGGAGCAATTGACATCTTATGTACAGACAAAACAGGAACATTAACACAAGATAAAATAACATTGCAAAAATACATAAATGTAATGGGAGAAGAAGACTTAGACATATTAAAATATGCATATCTAAACAGTTACTATGGAACAGGAATAAAAAATTTAGTTGACAAAGCAGTAATAGCATATGGAAATCAACACAAAATCAAGCAAGTTCTAAAAGAATACGAAAAAGTAGACGAAATACCATTTGACTATACAAGAAAAAGAATGAGTGTTGTTGTAAAAAGTGAAGACGGCTACAGAATGCTTACAAATGGCGCAATAGAAGAAATTTTAAAATGTTGCAAACAAGTAAAGTATAAAGACGAGATAATTCCAATAACAGATGATTTAATAAAGCAAATAGAAGTAAATGCAAACAATTTATCAAATCTAGGAATGCAAGTAATAGCATTAGCAACGAAAAAAGAATATCCAGGTGTAAATGTATTTAACAGTAGTGATGAAAGTGAAATGACATTTGTAGGATATGTTGCATTTTTGGATCCACCAAAAAAAGATGTAAAAAAGACAATAAATGATTTAAGAAAAATTCGCGTAAAAACAAAAATTCTAACAGGTGACAATGCATATGCAACAAAAAATATATGCAATACAGTAGGATTAAGGTCTGACAGAATAATTACAGGCGTAGAATTAGACCAAATGTCAGACGAAGAATTAGAAAAAGCAGTAGAAGAAGTTGATGTTTTTGCAAGATTAAACCCATTGCAAAAAGAAAGAGTAGTAAAAACATACAAGAAAAATGGCCATGTAGTAGGATATATGGGAGACGGAGTAAATGATGCACCATCACTACATACAGCAGATGTAGGAATTTGCGTAGATTCAGCAACAGACATAGCAAAAGAGGCAAGTGATATAATATTACTTGAAAAAAGTTTGCAAGTAATATATGATGGAGTAATAGAAGGTAGAAAAGTATATGGAAACATTATAAAATACATGAAAATGGCATTAAGTTCAGACTTTGGAGATGTATTTAGCATACTAATAGCAAGTATCTTTTTACCATTTTTGCCACTATTACCAATACAAATGTTGATACAAGATTTTTTATATGACATATCACAAATAGCAATACCATATGATGATGTAGACAAAGAATTCTTGGAAAAACCACGAAAATGGGACACAAAAGGACTTGGAAAATTTATGAATGTAATGGGAATTACAAGTTCAATAACAGATGTAATAGCATTTGTAGTATTTTGGTTTGTGTTTGGCTACAACAGTGTAGACAAACAATCTTGGTTCCAAACAGCATGGTTTGTAGAATGCTTGATAAGTGAAACAATGATAATCCACTATGTTAGAACTGCAAAAATGCCATTCATAGAATCTAGAGCAAATAAATTTTTAACTATATCAACATTAATTACTATTGCAGGAACCATAGTTATACCGATATTATTACACAATGTTGGAACATTTAATTTTGAAATTTTACCAGGAAAATATTATGCGTTTGTAGTATTATTACTTATAATATATACTGTGCTTGTTCAAAGTATTAAGAAAGTTTATATTAAAAGAAATGGTGAGTGGTTATAAAAAACGGGATTGGGGGACGGGTCTCTAATCCCGAAAAAATATAAAAAAATAGGGATTAGAGACCCGTCCCCCAATCCCTAAAAAATATGAAAAAATAGTGATTAGAGACCCGTCCCCCTAATCCCTAAAAAAGGAGAAAAATATGGAAGAATGTAAAATAAAAAATCTATATAATTTAGATGAAACAATAGCAAAAAAAATATTTGAAGGAGCGACATACCCATGGGAGGTATTGCCAAAAATAAATGACTTTATAATAGAATTAGGAAATACACTAGATCCAGAAGAATATGATAAAGTAGGAGAAGATGTATGGATTGCAAAATCTGCCACAGTAGCACCAACAGCGTATATACACGGACCTGCAATAATAGGAAAAAATGCAGAAATAAGACATTGTGCATTTATAAGGGGAAAAGCAATAGTTGGTGAAGGTGCAGTAGTAGGAAATTCAACAGAACTAAAAAATGTAATTCTATTTAACAAAGTTCAAGTACCTCACTATAATTATGTTGGAGACTCAATTTTAGGATACAAATCACATATGGGAGCAGGCTCAATAACATCAAATGTAAAATCAGACAAAAAATTAGTAGTGGTAAAAAATGATAAAGAAAAAATTGAAACAGGGCTAAAAAAATTCGGTGCAATGCTAGGAGACGAAGTAGAAGTTGGATGTGGTTCAATTTTAAATCCAGGAACAGTAATCGGTAGTCATAGCAACATATATCCATTATCATCTGTAAGAAAAGTAGTACCTGCAAATAGTATATACAAAAATCAAAATGAAATTGTAGAAAAAATTTAGAAAAGGAAAATAGGATACAAATTATACCTGAAAATATTCTGAAAAAAGAATAAAAAAGTACTCAAAATAATGAACAATATTCAAAACTTAGCTAAAAAATAGGAAAAAAGCAGAAATATCGTATAAAAACATATTACTGCTTTTTAATAATGATTTGAAATTATATAAAAACGTATTTGACAGAATAAATGGCAAAAAGGTATATAATTATTAATTGATTTAAAAATATTATAACAGAAAGTAGAAGTCGAAAGCCATCGAAAATTGACAGATAATAAAATTGTTTTAAATAGTAAAAGTCGAAGAAAAAAGAAAAAAACAAAAATATGAATAAGCAACTGTTTTTATGTCAAAAATTGCGATGAAAAATCCTTGCAAACCACTGAAATTAGTAGTAATATAAAAAGGTCACAAAACAAAAGAAAAGGGGGATTTTTTTGAAAACATTTTTTGGCAGCGTATTTATCGAAAAAGAGAGACTTGAGGAAGCAGGAATAAAATATCCAATAAAGTTAGAGTACTATAAACAAATAAATGAAGATGAAATAAGCACTTATCAGAAACCAAAATATGGAATAGAAATAATAAAAACAGAATATAAACCAGAATATACAAAAGTAGAAAATAAACAAATAAAATATGTTACAAATGATGAAATAGAAGCAAATCAAATTTTAAATATTTTTAAAACAAATCAAGTAACTCCAATTAATTCTGAAGAAGTCATAGTAGACTTGTTCAGAAACAAATTTTAATTCAACCAGTGGGGACGTTCTTAGATTGGTTGAAATTTTGAACCAATCTAAGAACGTCCCCACTGGTTCATCAGATTCAAATGAGGAATTTTTCATATTTATTAGAAAAAACTTGCAAAATATGAAAAAATGTTCTAGAATACTAAAAGAGTATAAGAAAAACATAGGAGGAAATATGGCAGATAAATTAATAATAGTAGAATCACCAGCAAAGGCAAACACAATAAAAAAATTTTTAGGAGGCAGTACAAAAGTTGTAGCCTCAATGGGACATATAAGAGATTTACCAAAATCAAAATTAGGTGTAGACATTGAACACGATTTTGAACCTGAATATATAAATATCAGAGGAAAGGGAGATCTAATAAAATCATTGAAAACAGACGCTAAAAAGGCAAAAAAAGTTTATTTAGCAACTGACCCCGACCGTGAGGGTGAAGCAATAGCATGGCACCTAGCAAAAATATTAGAAGATAACAAAGACAAAATAACAAGAGTCACTTTTAATGAAATTACAAAATCAGCAGTACAAAAAGCAATAAAAGAACCAAGAGATATCGACTTAAATACTGTTGATGCACAACAAGCAAGAAGAGTTTTAGACAGAATAGTTGGATATAAAATAAGTCCATTATTATGGAAAAAAGTAAAAAGAGGACTATCAGCAGGTAGAGTTCAATCTGTTGCAGTAAAGCTAATTGTAGACAGAGAAATAGAAATCGAAAACTTTATTCCACAAGAATATTGGAACATATATGCAAATTTAAAAGATGAAAAATCTAAAAAAGAATTTGAAGCAAGATTCTATGGAAAAAACGGAAAGAAACAAGAAATCAACTCAAAAGAACAAGTTGACCAAATCTTAAAAGACATAGAAAAAGCAAAATACATAGTATCAGAAATCAAAAAAGGTGAGAAAAAGAGAAATCCAGCACCACCATTTACAACAAGTACAATGCAACAAGAGGCTTCAAGAAAATTAGGATTCACATTAAAGAAAACAATGTCTGTTGCACAAACATTATATGAAGGTGTGAAAATAGCAGACAGAGGAACTGTAGGTCTAATCACATATATGAGAACAGACTCTACAAGAATCTCAGAAGAAGCAAGAGCCGCAGCAAAAACACACATAGTATCAACATATGGTGAAGAATTCTATGAAAATAGATATTATAAAACAAGCAAAGATGCACAAGATGCTCACGAAGGTATAAGACCAACATATTCAGATATTGAGCCAGACGACATAAAAAGCGACTTAAGTAAAGACCAATATAAATTATATAAATTAATTTATAACAGATTTATGGCAAGTCAAATGAAACCAGCAGTTTATGACACAATGGCAGTAAATATCAAAGCAAATGACTATGACTTCAAAGCAAATGGACAAAACTTAAAATTCAAAGGATTTATGATTTTATATGTTGAAGGAACAGACGATAAAGAAGAACAAGAAACAGGAATGTTGCCAGATTTAGATGAAAATCAAGAAGTAAAATTAATCAAAATAAATCCAAAACAAAGCTTTACAGAACCACCTGCAAGATATACAGAAGCAAGTTTGGTAAAAGCGTTAGAAGAAAAAGGCATAGGAAGACCAAGTACATATTCACCAACAATTACAACAATTTTGGAAAGAAGATACATTGAAAAAGAGCAAAGACAATTAGTACCAACAGAACTTGGAAAAATAGTAAATAAACTACTTACAGAAAACTTTGCAGATATTGTAAATGTAGAATTTACAGCAAAAATTGAAAATGAATTTGACGAAATAGCAGAAGGAAAAGAAAAATGGAAAAAGACAATCAGAGAATTCTATGGACCATTTGAGCAAGAACTTGAAAAGGCAGAAAAAGAACTTGAGCATGTACAATTAGTTGATGAAGTATCAGATGTACAATGTGATAAATGTGGAAGAATGATGGTTTACAAATATGGAAGATATGGCAAATTCTTAGCATGTCCAGGATTCCCAGAATGTAGAAATGTAAAACCAATAATAGAAACAATTGATGTTCCATGTCCAAAATGTGGAGCAACAGTTCAAGTTAGAAAAACAAAAAGGAAGAGAAATTACTATATTTGCGAAAATAACCCAGCATCATGTGATTATATTTCTTGGAACAAACCAAAGCCAGGTGAAAAATGGAATCCTGAAGAAGCTGAAGAGGTAAAAAAAGAAACAGAAAAGAAAACAAGAACAACTAAAAAGACTACAACAAAAAGAAAAACAACTGCAAAAAAAGCAAAAACTAAAAAATAAAAATAGGGATTTGGGGCCAGGAGTTACAGTTCAGTAAGGAAAAATCCCGTTTTTATTTTGCAAAGCTATTGACAATATTTAGAATATTTGGTATCATATTAATTGCTTTTGAATATAATTAAATATAGCAACGAGCAAAAATGCAGGTATAGTTTAGTGGTAAAACATAACCTTGCCAAGGTTAAGTTACGGGTCCGATTCCCGTTACCTGCTCCAAATATTTTTATAAAAAGCATAAAATTAAATATGGCGCCTTAGCCAAGCGGTAAGGCACGAGTCTGCAAAACTCTGATGATCGGTCCGACTCCGATAGGCGCCTCCAATAAAAATACACCACATACGCTTTCACAGAGCTAGTGGTGTAATTCAATTATATTGGTTAACACACATTATTTGTGTTCTCATTTTCTATCTATATTATATACTCTAATTAAATTATTTGTCAATGAATTTTTAGAGTGTGTTACAATTTATATAAAATTATTTAAATAAAAATACCTATTTAAAAGGAGAAAAAATGAAAACATACAAAAAACTCGTAAGAGACAAAATACCAGAAATAATAGAAAAAGACAATTTAGTACCAATTTGTAGAACATTAAATGACAAAGAATACCAAATAGAATTAAACAAAAAATTGGTAGAAGAAGTAAAAGAATATTTAGAAAGTCAAGAAACAGAAGAATTAGCAGATATTGTAGAAGTAATTTACAGTATAGTAAAATCAAAAAATATTTCTTTAGAAGACTTCGAAAAAATAAGAATAGACAAAGTAGAAAAAAGAGGTGGCTTCGACAAAAGAATATTTTTGGAAAGAGAAGAAGAAAAAGAAAGTGAAAGAACCTAATTGACTGATATTTAATACATTAAAAACAAAAAACGACTCCAAAAAGGAGTCATTTTTTGTTTACTTAACATCAATCGAAAGCTCTAACTGAACCGATAAGTTTTTGCTTTTAGAATTCCAATTAAAATTCCGAACATGAATATCTTTTAAATAGAATTCATAGTTGCTCACCATGGATTTGTTTATAACGCTTAAACATTCTCGAACGAGGTCAATAACATCATTACGAATTATAGCTGCATAATTGTTCTTTATAGTATCAAATACTACAACTGAATTTGTGATGGAATAAGCTGATAACTCTTCAACATATTTTGACAAATCAAAGAGTTTGTCTGCATAAACCCATATTGATTTTTCCATTGATAATGAACCTTCAGAATCAACTTGGATAGCTGAACTGCTGTACTTGTTAAAAATCTCCTTTGCAAAGAAATTTACATTTTTATCTGTATACTTTGATTTCTTTGCGAGTTCTACACTCAGGTGAAATATTTCGAGCTCCCTACTGGCTTGTTCAATTGATTTATGCAATGATGATCTTTCATCATTGCTGATGCTCTTGATAGAAGAAATTGTAGTTACTTTTTCTTTTTCCATACTCATTACCTCTCTTTTTGATTTTTTTGGTTATGAAAATTTTATCACCAATTAAAAAAAGTGTCAATTAAAAAACTAAAAAAAATAACTAAAAATAAAGCAAAACATATATTATATAGTAATGTACTTCAAAAGGACACTTGAAATTCACAAAAAAGTGATATAAAATAGCCAAAAATAACAAAAATAAAATGTCCAAAATAAAACTAAACTGAAAGAAGGCAAATAAATGAAAAAAATAAACAAAGCAAAAACAATAAAATTAATAGCATTAATAATAACAATAGTAATACTAATTACAGCAACAATATATATGGTACCAATAATGAAACAAATAAACACATCAGAAGGTCAAACAGAATTTAAAGGAAAAATAACAAATTCGGGAATAGCAGGAATACTCATTTTATTTGGACTAGAACTTGCACAAGTTGTACTAGCGGTTTTGCCAGGAGAGCCAGTAGAGCTACTTGCAGGAATATGTTTTGGACCAATATGGGGAACAATATTTTTAATAATGTCAGTTTTTATTGTAACAGCAATGATATATTTCTTTGTAAAAAAATATGGAAGAGACTTTATATACGAATTCTTTCCAAAAGAAAAAGTAAATAAATTAGAAAACAGCAAACTTTTTAAAGACCCACAAAAAATAGAAACAGTAATGGCCTTGCTATTCTTAATACCAGGAACACCAAAAGATTTGCTAGTATATATAGGAGGACTATTGCCAATAAAAACATCAAGATTTCTAGCACTATCAACATTGCTAAGATTTCCATCAATAATATCATCAACAATAGCAGGAGACAATTTATTAAAAGGGCAATGGAAAATAAGTGCGTTGGCATATGTTATAACATTTATAATAACATTTATAGTAATATACATAGTTAATAAATTTGACAAAAACAAAGTAACAGAAGATGTAATAAAATCTGTAAAAAATAAAGAAATGTAAAAGTATAACCTCTAAAAATATGGGAAAAATATAACAAATACATATTTCAAGGAGGATGCAATGGAAGCTAGTAATTTAAAAAATATGGTAGTATTAAAAAACTTACCATCAAATATTGTGGACGAAGCCATAATAGTATTAAAAACAAACAAGAAGGCAAAAAAACTTCAAAAAATAGAGAAAAATAATCAAGTAGATAAAGAAGAAAAGAAAGATAAAGACTATATATTAAAAGAAGCGGAAATGCTTGTAAATAGTTATATTTCAAAGGTTGAAATAAAAGATATAAAAAAAGGAAACGTGTCACAAAAACAAAAAAATAGATATGAAAAATTAAAAAAATATGCAATAGCAACAACAGTGTTATGCATTATTCAAGCGATAATTATAATATTTTAAAGAGGGTTCACAAATGAATCCTCTTTAAAATATTATTTTTCTAATAAATCTTTCCTAAAAGAACTTAAAATATCCGTTTCAGATGTACCGAGTACAATAGACAAAGCAGATAATTCAAAATCTTTAACTATTCTTCTACCTTTTTCTATTTTATATATTCCATCTGAATTTATATCAATACCTAACATCATAAGTTTGTTAGAAAGCTCAGCCTGAGACAAGTTCAAAGATTCTCTTAAATTTTTAATTTTATTTCCAATAACATTAGATTTACCATTATATTTTCTACTTATCATAATTACTCCAATAAAAAAATAATATATACTTGATTTTAATATAAAATTTATGATAATATATAGTCATGTTAGTCGATAAAATTTTATAAACAAAATCGAAAGGGAGGTAACAAATGAAAAAGAGTATAAAAGGAGAAAGGGCTATAACATTAATAGCGCTTATTATAACAATTATTATTTTATTAATTTTATCAGGAATTGCAATAGCAACATTAACAAATAGTGGGTTATTTGCAAAAAGCAAAGATGCAAAAAATAAATATTTAAATTCAGTTGATAAAGAAAATGAAGAACTTGCAACAATGAACAACTATATAACAAGTGGAAGAGGAGATACAAATAAAATAAGTGATTTAATAGAAGAAGTAACATTTGAGATAAAAAATGTAACAGGAACCACTATTCAAGTACAAATAAATGCAAAGTCATCAAATTCAAGTGATGTAAGGGGATATTTTGTTTACAAAAATGGTGAAGTGGTAGCTGTTGGAGAAAGTAATTTAATAACAATTAAAAATTTGAATTTTAAAACAGAATATATAATTAAATGTGGAATTATAGACAAAAACGGAAAAATAAAAGAAAGTGGGGAAAGCAAAGCAACAACAGTAGAAGAAGAAATACTATATGACGGCCAGAAATTTCCTAGTCTAATCAGTGGATTTTCACCATTTAGAGGAGACATAACAACATATGAGGAAAGTAATGCATTTATAAAATATGATAATTTTTGTCAACTTAATGCAATGGATTCTTATGGAAGAGTAGGAGTAAACACAACAGACAAAATTAATTTAACTAATATACAAAAAATTGAAATAGACACATTATTGTACAACAATTATGGCTCTTCATTTATTGGAACAGCATATTTAGGAATATATGATAAAAATGATAACACATTGGACTTTACAAAATTTATTAAATATTCAACAAATGCAACATTAAACAATAGAGAAAGAAAGACATTAGAATTAGATGTATCAGATATAGAAGGCGAATATTATATAAAGGTAATATCACTTCATCCATCAAATGTAAGCTATTACGCATTTTTTGTAGATATATATTCACTTAAATTAAAATAGAGAAAATACAACATAAAAAAATAAAAAGAGATAAGAAACTTTAAAAGTTTTTTATCTTTTTTTAAACTCATAAACCTAAAATTCATTACATATATTTAACAAGAAAATAAAATCGAAATAAACATAAACTAAAAAATTTCAAGACTTTCAGATTTTTTAAAATCAAAACACAAGGAAGGAAGAAGAGGTATGGAGAGAACAATGTCTGTGGAAGATAAAATAAAAAGAGCAGAAGAAATATATGCAAGACGACATGAAGGAACACAAAGAAGAACAACAACAGTGCCGATAAACAATAACAACAAAAAAGATGTAAAACTATTAAAAAAAATGATAATACAAATAGCAATAAGCCTCATAATATATTTAATAATATATGCAATTCAAAACAACAATTACATATTCTCCGAAGAATTTTTAAAAAAAGCAAATGAACTTTTATCATATGATATAAACTTTGAACAAATGTATGAAAACATAAAGCAAAACATAGAAAGCAATATACAAAAAATAAAAGATAAACAAACAAATGATGGAGCAATAGGAGGGGCCAATGAAAATGAAATAGAAGAAAACAAAACTGAGGCAACAAGTACAGAAAATACAGAGAACATAGAAGATACAGCAACAGGTGAGAATAAGCCAAATGAAGAGCAAACACAAACAGTATCACAAGAAGAACAAGACATAGCAAACATAAAGGCAACGACCACATTTATAAAACCAGTAGAGGGAACAATAAGCTCACAATTTGGACAAAGAGAGCCAACAACAAGCACAGTACCAAAAAATCATACAGGTGTAGATATTGCTGCAAATATGGGAACAAAAATAGTAGCATCAACAGGGGGAGAAGTAGTACTAGCCTCAGAAGAAGGAGATTATGGAAAACATCTAAAAATACAAATTGGAGAAGTCAGTATAATATACGCCCATTGCAACAACTTATATGTAAAACAAGGAGACACAATTAGTCAAGGACAAGAAATTGCAGAAGTAGGATCAACAGGAAACTCAACAGGACCACACCTACATTTTGAAATCAGGATATCAGAGAGAACAGTAGATCCACAAAAAATATTAGAACTATAAAACTTTTATACTAAAATTTACAAAGAAAATTTTAGAGCATACATAAAAATGAGTTTATAGGAGTGCATAAAACCTAAATAAAAATAAGGAAAAAGAATATGCGATTCAGAATTGATTTAAAAATATTTATCTTAATAATATTATTTTGGCTAACAAAACAAATAGAAATATATGCATATATAATGATATTTGCATTTATACATGAACTAGGACATCTTATTGCAGGAATAATAGTGGGAATGAAACCAGAAAAAATAGAAATTATGCCATTTGGAGTATCAATATCATTTAAAATAAATACAAAAGAATACAATATAAAAATAAAAAGAGCAAACAAGCTAGAAATTAAAAAAATCATAGTTGCTTTAGCAGGGCCACTTACAAACTTTTTAATAATATTAATAGCAGGAAATTTAAAAATAGATATATTCAAAAGTCTTATAATAATTTACACAAATTTTTTAATAATGATATTTAATTTATTACCAATTTACCCATTAGATGGTGGAAGAGTCTTAAATGGAATTTTATACATAATCTTCGGAAAAAGAAAAGCAGAAAAATACACAAATATCATATCAAAAATAGCAGTAGCAGCAATTACAATAACATCAAGCATAGCAGTTTTATATATACACAATATAGCAATAATATTAATAGATATATATTTATGGTACTTAATAATAAAAGAAGATACAAAATATAATAAGAGACAAGAGATTTACAAAAAACTACTTGAAAATAACACAATTTAATAGTAAACTATACTAAAGAAAATGTTACTGTTTAAAGTTTTTATAAATATTAATAGTAACAAGAAAAAGTAGGAGAATCTAAAGATGAAAAATATGATAAAAAAAGAAAGCGGTGTTACAATGGTAGCACTAATAATAACAGTAATAATTTTGCTAATATTAACAAGTATGTTAGTATATAACGCAACAGATAGTGTGCACATAAAAGCATTAACAAATTTATACAATGATGTAGAACTTTTAAGAGAAAAAGTATCAGAATATTACAATGAATATGGAAAAATACCAGCAAAAGTAAAATACACAATAAAATACACAAATACAGATGAATTATCAAATGTATTAAGTTCAAAAAATGATACAGGAGACTTTTATGTAATAGACCTAGAAGCAATGAAAGGAATAACTTTAAATTATGGTAAGGACTACGAAAAAATAAAAAGTGATGAACAAAATGCAGACAAATATACAGACATATATATAATAAACGAAAATAGTCAAAATATATTTTATGTACAAGGAATAGAAATAACACAAAACAATACAACAAAAACCTATTACACAGACTATACAGAACCAGACGAAACAACAGTGGATTTAAGATATATTGATGGAATACTAATACCAGAAAATTACTATTATATAGGAACAACAAAAGACGAAAGTGGAAACGAAAGCTTAGTAATATCAAACAATAAGGAAGATGAAGTTAACACAACAAGAACAAATCAATATATATGGACAAAACAAATTTCAGAAATAGAACAAAAGCCATCAAGTGTAACACTAGAAGAGAAACAAAAAGAAGATGAATTTATAAAAAGTGTAAACACATATAAAGGATATTTTAAAAACTCAGAGGGAAAAGTACAATATGTCAAAATTGATGAAGCAAAATGGTCAGAAGCATATACAAAAGACACACAATATACAGACTCAAAAGGTGACACGATAACAATACCAAAAGACTGTAAAATAAGCTTAGCACCAACAATGAATATTGTAAGCCAAGGGCTTGTAATAAAAGACAAAAATGAAAATGAATGGGTGTGGATTTCAATACCCGAAAAAATATTTAAAACAGCCAGAGCTGATACAGACTATGACAATATAAAAGCAGATTTAATAGAATATGCAAAAGATTATAGAAAAGGCGGAAGTACACAAGAATTAGAATGGGAAGATAAGTGGTATGATGGATGCGGAATAAAAGATGCAGACACATACACAGAAAAATATAACCAGATGCTATCAAGTATATATTCTAATTATGGTTTTTGGATAGGAAGATATGAAGTAGGAGATAGTGTTGCAACCAAAAATAATATGAACAGAACAATAGAAACTGGAACAACTAATAAAGCAGTTATTCAAGCAGAACAAAAACCATATAATTATATTACAGTAGAACAAGCACAAGAAAAATCAAATAATCTAGCAATATCAGAAAAAACCGGAAGTTTAATGTACGGAATTCAATGGGACTTGGTATGTAAGTTCATAGAAAAAAATGCTGGATTGAAATATGAAGACATAGCCACAGACAGTACAGGCTATGGAAACTATAAACAACTTCAAGCAACAGGAATATCAGAAGAATCAAAAATATTGAATATATATGATTTTGCAGGAAACGAATTAGAATGGACATTAGAATGTGCTAGCGATTCTAATAGTTATAGTGTTTATAGAGGCGGAAATATAGTAAATCCTGAAAACACATATGCAATGTCATATAGATCAAGCACTGAAAAAACAAATAAAAATATAAATATCTCTTTTAGAGTAACATTATTTTAAAAATAATAGTAAAAAAACATACTTTATTTAAAATTATAGAGTATGTTTTTCTGCTTGATATCAACAATAAATAATTATTAAAAGTCCACAAATACATTGACTTTTTAAGAAAATCGTTGTATTATATATACATAAAAAATGAGTGTTTTTAAAATCCTAAGGAGGAAAGATATGGGAGAAGTAATAGTTATAACATCAGGAAAAGGTGGAGTAGGAAAAACAACAACAACAGCAAATTTAGGTTCAAGCCTAGCAGTAGAAGGAAAAAAAGTATGTTTAATAGATACAGACATAGGACTAAGAAACTTAGACGTTGTAATGGGACTAGAAAACAGAATAGTATATGACATAGTAGATGTTGTAGAAAAAAAATGCAAACTAAGACAAGCCCTAATAAAAGATAAAAGATTCAAAGAACTATACCTACTACCAGCTGCACAAACAAGAGATAAAAGCGCCGTAAATGAAGAACAAATGAAAGAACTAACAGATAAACTAAAAGAAGAATTTGACTATATACTAATAGACTGCCCAGCAGGAATAGAACAAGGATTTAAAAATGCTATTGCAGGAGCAGATAGAGCAATAGTAGTAACAACAGCAGAAATATCAGCAATAAGAGACGCAGACAGAATAATAGGACTATTAGAATCATCAGAAATAAAAAATCCAGAATTAGTAATAAACAGAATAAGACCTAATATGGTTAGAAGAGGCGAGATGATGGATGTTGACGACATAGTAGATTTATTATCAATAGACCTAATAGGTGTCGTACCAGACGATGAATACATAATAACACAAACAAACAAAGGTGAACCAGTAATACAAAATAAAAGAGCACCATCAGGAAAAGCATATATGGAAATTGCAAAAAGAGTATTAGGAGAAAAAATAGAAATAACAATACCTGGTAGAGAAAAAGGACTTTGGGCAAAAATAAAAAGATTATTCAAAAAATAAGATATAAGCAAGTGGAGGGATAGGAAAAAATGTTTGAAAACATAGTAAACTTTTTTAAAAGTATAGGCAAGAAAGAAGAAAAAAAACAAGTACAAGAAAATTCAAAAGAAGCTGCAAAAGAAAGATTACATTTAGTTTTAATGCAAGACAGAGCAAATGTATCAGCAGACTTTTTGGAACTTATGAAACAAGAAATAATTGATGTAATAAAAAAATATATAGAAGTTGACGAAAAAGAAATTGACGTTAGATTAACAAACAAAGAAAACGAAGATGGAACAAATGGAGCTCCAGCACTATATGCAAACATTCCTATTCTTAATATAAAAAATGACGCCAGAAAAATAGGCAAAAAAGAAGTTGAAGAGAAACAAGAAAATAAGGAAAATGCTAAAAAAGAAGAAATAACTGAAGTAAAACAAGAAGAAGCAAAAGCAAAATCAGAAAAAATAATTGAAGAAGATAAAAAAGAAAAGCCAGAAAAAGACGATAAAAAACAGGCTGAAAAGAAAGAAACAAAAAATAAAAATGACCGAGAAACAGCTGTAAATGAAGAACAAGATAAGAATAAAGAAGAAAATGAAAAAGAAAATAACGAAGATAGTGAAAAACAAGAAACAGCTAAAGAAGTTATAAAAGAAGTAATTGAAAAAATAGAAGATACAAAAACAGTTAAATCAAAAAAATAAAAAAGAAAAAGAGTGATTTAATGAGAAGAAATGAATATAAAAACATAGAATGGGGACTATTAATAGTAGCAATTATTCTATCAATAATAGGAGTAATTGCACTATTTTCAGCCACACAAGAGACAGAATATGACGAATTTAAAAAACAAATAATATGGCTAGTAATAAGCCTTGTAATAATGGTAATAGTAACACTAATAAACTATGAGACATTGGTAAAACTATCACCAATTTTTTATGGAATATCCATCATTCTGCTAATAGCAGTATTATTTACAAAACCAATAAATGGAGCAACAAGCTGGTTTGATATAGGAGGATTTTCACTCCAACCATCAGAGTTTGCAAAAGTAGCAGTTATATTATTTTTAGCATTTATAATATCCAAAATACAAGAAAGATATGCAGACGATATAAACAAACCAACAAGGCTATTAATAATATTTGCTGCGGTAGCAGTACCATTATTATTAATAATAAAACAACCGGATTATGGAACAGCAATGGCCTTTTGCGTAGCACTAGCTATGATATTATTCACATCAGGACTAGACAAAAAATACATAATAGGAGCATTGTTAATTGCATGCATTTCACTACCAATACTATATAACTTTATATTGCCAGACCATGCAAAAAAAAGAATTGATATATTTTTAAACCCAGAATCTGACCCACGTGGAAGCGGATACAATATAATACAATCAAAGTTAGCTATAGGAGCAGGACAATTAACAGGAATGGGACTATTAAAAGGAAACCAAACACAACTTGGATATTTATACCCAAAAACAACAGACTTTATTTTTTCCGTAATTAGCGAAGAAATGGGATTTATAGTTGCACGGTACAATTATAGTATTATATGTATTTTTGGTAACAAAATCGATTTATATAGCAAAGACAGCTAAAAACACAACAGGTTCAATAATTGCTTCTGGAATAGCCGGAGTATTTTTATTCCATATGGCAGAAAATATTGGAATGGTAATGGGACTATTGCCAATTACAGGTGTACCATTATTATTTGTAAGTTACGGTGGAAGCTCAATGATAACAAGTTATATACTAATAGGAATTCTATTAAACATTAGTAGCAAAAGACAGAAAACAATATTTGTAAAATAATGTGGATTGAGGGACGTTCCTTTTTTTCCCTTTTTGCAGGGATTAAGGGACAGTGCTTTAATCCCATTTTTTCAGGAGAAAATTTGGAACCAATAGGGGACATTCTTAATTGAGTCCACATTTGTTCAACTGTTTTATTGGAGGAAGTATGTATTTAAAAAAATTAAAAATAGGAAATGTAGAATTAGAAAATAATTTAATACTAGCGCCAATGGCAGGAGTAACAGACCTACCATTTAGAAAAATATGCAAAGAATTTGGACCAGGACTGGTATGCACAGAAATGGTAAGTAGCAAAGCAATATTTCACGACGATTCAAAAACAAAATTACTAATGAATACAGAAGGAGAAAAAAGACCAATAAGTATGCAAATATTTGGTAGTGATGAAGAAACAATGGGATATGCAGCAGAATATGTATCAGAATTAGCTGATATAGTAGATATAAATATGGGATGCCCCGCACCAAAAGTAGTAAAAAACGGTGATGGAAGCAAACTTTTACTAGACATAGAACAAGCAGAAAAAGTAATAAAATCAGTTGTAAAAAACTCAACTAAACCTGTAACTTTAAAAATTAGAAAAGGCTGGGACTACGAACATATTGTAGCAGTTGATTTTGCAAAAATGGCAGAAAAAGCTGGAGTATCAGCAATAACAATTCATGGAAGAACCAGAACAGAAATGTATTCAGGTAAAGCAGATTTAGACATTATTAAAAAAGTAAAAGAAGCGGTAAGCATTCCAGTAATGGGAAATGGAGACATAGTCGATGAAGAATCAGCATTAAAAATGTTTGAATACACAGGTGTAGATGGAATTATGATAGGCCGTGGAACATTTGGAAATCCTTGGATATTTGCAAAAATAAAACATTTTTTAGAAACAGGAGAAAAGTTGCCTAAAGTATCAAATGAGGAAAAACTCAAAGTAATAAAAGAGCAAATTAAATTAGAACTAAAAAACAAACCTGAAGTAACAGCCATTAGAGAAATGAGAAAACACATTGCTTGGTATACTAAAAATATGCCAAATTCTAGTGAATTTAGATGTGAAATTAATAAAATTGAAGATAAAGATTTGTTGATGAAAACAGTTGAGGATTACTTTTTACTATAAATAGAATTTGGTGATATAACACAAAAAGAAATGTGATAATATATAATATTAAAAACAAAAATAAAGTCAAAATTTGCGACGAAAACAAGCAAAAACTAAACATTAAAAACAAAAAAGCCTAATAAAAATTAATAAGAAAAATTTTTAGGAGGCTTTTAATTATGCAAAAAAAACAAATATATCATCTCAAACATAACAAAACAAAAGAAAAAAGCAAAACAAAAATAATACTAATAATAACGGCAACAATAATAGCAATAGCAATAATTACAACAATATTAATAAAAAATAACAATAAAACGGCTAAAAACTTAAAAATTGGAAACAATAGTAGTAGTCAAGAAATAGTAAATTACATTTTAAATATAAGTTCATACGAAACACAAATTGAAGTAGAAGTCAAAAGCAACAAAAACAGTAACAAATACAAAATGAAACAAACATACATAGACAACCAAAACAATACACAGGAAGTACTAGAACCAAGTAATATACAAGGAGTAAAAATAATAAAAGAAAACAATACTTTAAAAATTGAAAACACACAATTAAGTCTAACAAAAATTATAGAAAACTACCAAGAAATAACCCAAAATAATATGGATTTAGCAAATTTTATAGAAAACTATAAAAATAATACAAACTCAAAATTCAAAGAAGAAAATAACCAAATAATAATGGAAACAACAGCAAAAACAGAAAACAATTACCAAAAATATGAAAAATTATATGTATCAAAAGAAAACGGAAAGCCAATAAAAATGGAGATAAAAGATACTAACCAAAGCACAATAATTTACATAATATATAATGAGATAAATATAAATAAAGTAGCAAACGAAAAAATATATGCATTTAGAATGATAAACGCATCAACAGAAATATAAAAAGTAAAATTATTTATCTTAACAAAATAATGTAAAAAAAGACATTCTTGACATATACCAATATTAGGAGTGAATGTTATGGTAATAAAAAGAGGAGATATGTTTTATGCAGATTTAAGTCCAGTTGTTGGCTCAGAGCAAGGGGGTATAAGACCTGTTTTAATAATACAAAATGATATGGGCAACAAATATAGTCCGACAGTAATTGCTGCGGCAATAACATCACAAATGAATAAAACGAAACTACCAACACATATAGAAATTGATTCAGAACAATGTGGTTTAAAAAACAATTCGGTTGTATTAGCAGAGCAAATAAGAACAATAGACAAAAGTAGATTAAAAGAAAAAATAGGTCATATTGAAGATGAAAAGATTATAAATAAAATAAATAATGCCCTTTGGGTGAGTTTTGGACTAGAAGAATAAATATCATGCTAAAAAATTAGCAGACATTTTAACAAATAAAAAAGCAAACATTAAATATTTTAAAAATTTTAATGCTTGCTTTTATCTTATATTAGTAAAATTATGCAACTTTCCAAATACACAAAATTAAGTTGAACAGAAAATTTATTCATAAATTTGTTATTCTTGTATTACATATTTAAACCTTTAATTTTTTAATTATTTTAATTTCTTTAGATAATTGAGCAATATGCTCTGTTTTAGTTTTATAAATGTTTTTATAAGAACTTAAAACCTCCGAATAATTATCAACAGTCTCTTGACTAATTAATAAACACTTCATACCCTCTAAATAATAATTTTGTTTATGTTCACTTTTAGAAGAAAGCCTCTTTTTATCATATTTTTCAACTTCAGAAAGTCTTTTAATTTCCTTTTTTAAATCTTTTAAATAATCCATAACACATGAAATTTCATATTCAGTATCATCCAAAACAACTTTGATTAATGCTCTAACAATAACGGGATTATTTTTACCAATTTTAACATCTTTGACAGGTACTTTGTATGACTCGGGATGCTCAATAGGTTTACAGTCATCAATTATAATTTTAAGAGTATCAATAATTCCAACGTGTGATTTATATTGTCTTTTACTAACAATAGCATCATATACATCAGCAACACGAATTATTTGACCTTCATATGGAATATCTTTTTTTACCAAAGCATTAGGATAACCAGTTCCATTTAAAGCTTCATGGTGATAAAGAGTACCAGCAGCATAAGGCCTTAATTTTAAATCATCCATACAAATTTTGTATCCAATAGTAGTGTGCTTTTTCATAATTTCATACTCTTCGTCAGTAAGTTGAGAATGTTTTTGCAAAATACTAGGTGGAATAAATTGCTTTCCGATATCATGCAAATAAGCACAAATTGTACAATATTCAGTAAAACTTTTAGTACAATGTAGATATTGACAAATTCTACAAACAACACTTGCAACATTTTCGGAATGCTTTCTAGTAAAAACATCAAGACTTCCTAAAATATTTAATTGATATTGCATACTTTTATCTAAATTATATGATTTTAAACTTGTTCTATCATAAAAATCAAAAACTTCTTTTGGCATTTTTAAATCTCCTTTTATAAAAAAATATAATATATTTAAATTTTAGCATAAAAAATAAATAAGTTCAATTGAATAATTGTAAAATTTGCAAAAATGTGATACAATATGTTGCAGTTCAGTAAATATAGGTATTAATTATTATAAATGTTGATATATTAATATTTTTTGTAAAAAATATAATTTAAAGAGCAAAATTCAAAGGAGATGTAAAAATGTATAGAACAAAAACATGTGGAGAATTGAATATTACAAATGTAAACGAAACAATAGAACTAGCTGGATGGATTCAAAAAATAAGAGATTTAGGAGCAATGATATTCATTGACTTAAGAGACCAATTCGGAATAACACAAATAGTAATAAATGATGAAGAATTACAAAAACAAGCAAAAGAGCTAACAACAGAAAGCTGTATCCACATATCAGGAAAAGTTGTGGAAAGAAGCAATAAAAATACAAAAATTCCAACAGGTGAGATAGAAGTAATTGCAAATGAAATAGAAGTATTAGGAAAATGCAAAAATGTACTTCCATTTGAAATAAATACAGACCAAGAAGTTAGAGAAGATTTAAGACTTGAATATAGATTTTTAGATTTAAGAAATGAAAAACTACACAACAACATTTTATTACGTTCAAAAATCTTAAAAACATTAAGAGATAAAATGGATGAATTAGGATTTGCAGAAATTCAAACACCAATACTTGCAAACTCTTCACCAGAAGGAGCAAGAGACTACTTAGTACCAAGTAGATTAAATCCAGGAGAATTTTATGCATTACCACAAGCACCACAACAATTTAAACAATTATTGATGGTATCAGGATTTGATAAATACTTCCAAATCGCTCCATGTTTTAGAGACGAAGACCCTAGAGCAGATAGAGCACCAGGAGAATTCTATCAATTAGACTTTGAAATGAGCTTTGCAACACAAGAAGATGTATTCAAAGTAATAGAAGAAGTTGTGCCATATACTTTCAAAAAATTTACAACATGGAAAGTAGACGAGGGACCATTTATAAAAATTCCATATAGAGAAGCAATGGAAAAATACGGAATTGATAAACCAGACTTAAGAAACCCATTAATAATTCAAGATGTAACAAAATGCTTTGCAAACTCAGAATTTAAAGCATTTGAAGGAAAGACAATAAAAGCAATTATAGTTCCAAATGGAGCAGAACAAGGAAGAAAATTCTTTGACAAAATGACAGAATATGCTACATCAGATGAAGTAGGAGCAAAAGGACTAGCTTGGACAAAATATGAAGAATCAGGAGAAGTTACAGGTGGAATTGCAAAATTCATTACAGATGATATAAAAGAACAATTAGTAAATGAATTTGGAATGAGCAAGAACTCAAGTGTATTCTTCATAGCAGATGAGTTAAAAAATGCACAAAAAATAGCAGGTTTAGTTAGAATTGAATTAGGAAAAAGATTAGACCTACTAGAAAAAGATGTTTACAGATTCTGCTACATAGTAGACTTCCCAATGTATGAATTATCAGATGAGGGAACAATAGACTTTAACCACAACCCATTCTCAATGCCACAAGGCGGAATGGAAGCATTAGAAACAAAAGACCCATTAGATATATTAGCATATCAATATGATTTAGTATGTAATGGATATGAAATGGCATCAGGAGCAGTAAGAAACCATAATCCAGAAATAATGGTAAAAGCTTTTGAAATTGCAGGATACAAAGAAGATGATGTTAAAAATAGATTTGGTGCATTATATAATGCATTCCAATATGGAACACCACCACACGCAGGTGCAGCACCTGGTGTAGACAGAATGGTAATGTTAATTGAAGACTCTCAAAATATCAGAGAAGTTATTGCTTTCCCAAAAAATAAGAGAGCAAGAGACCTACTTATGAGAGCTCCATCAGTTGTTTCTGAACAACAATTAAAAGATGTTCACATTGAAGTGAGACAGTAGGGACAGTGCAAATTTGTCTCACAATTTTGTCAGAAAATGTCGAAAAGATAGTACAACAATGTACTATCTTTTTAAGTTGTTTTTT
Organism: uncultured Clostridium sp.; assembly: GCA_945865665.1. Classification (GTDB taxonomy): domain Bacteria; phylum Bacillota; class Clostridia; order TANB77; family CAG-508; genus CAG-269. Next base: position 143,024 of record CAMBEE010000002.1, read on the forward strand.
AAAAGTTGTGAATTGTAACCATTAATTATTATAAATTCATAAAAGAATGTCGATTTTTGTTGCAATAATTAACATAATGTGATAAAATATGAACAACTATTGTAAATATAGAAAGCTAGGGTATAGCAGAAAGGAAGGTTTTACTATTAATATGAAAGAAATTATTGAAAGATTAATACGGACAGGAAAAACAACAGCAGAAATACAATCTGAAATAATTGAATTTCCAGATGATGTTACAACTGAATATCTACAAAAAATCGGTTTTGAAGAAACACAAGCAATTAAGTTAAAGTGGAAACTTCGACAGAACGACAGAATACGTGAAAATGAGATAAGGGCAGAAAAGGGAAGAAGAGAACTTTCAAAAGAAGGAGGATATAAGTTCTCAGCAAATGCTAATCCAGATTATATATTAATGGATACATGTGCAATGCTTAAAAAAGAAGGTAGAGTTATAATTTCAAAAAGTTCAAAAGTTGTGGTTATCGAATCTGTTCTAAGAGAGATAGAAAAGATTCTAATGGAAACAGAAAGAAAAAAGAAAAAGTCTCCAATAGATTATGCAAACATATCAACAATAAAATCATTTAAAGGAAAAATGGTAAGAAAGGCTAAGTTTAAGCCAGTACTTGATAGCCCAAAAGCAAACATGAATTATTGTGATGATAAAATTTTGTATTATCTAGAAAACTTATCGCCAGAAAAAAGACCTACGCTTTTAACTGCAGATGCAAACCTTGCAAGTAGAGCAGAAGCCTACGGATTTGACTTTATTTTCATAAAAAAGTCAACGAATAATAAAAAAGCAGAAGTAGTAGAAACAGGAGAAACACAAAAAGTGGAAGAAACTGAATCCGAGAAAGTACCACAATTAATTGAAAATATAGAATTACAGGAAGAAGAGCAATTAATTGAAGCAACTGAACCAATGGAAGAAGTGATGACCACAGAGAATGAAAAAAAGGAAAAGCCTAAAGCTGTAAAAAATGTTCTCAATGGTATCAGATTCATGATAACTGGAGAACAAATAACTGTTACAGGCTTTAACAAAAAGGCCAGAACATATTTTATAACTGGAAAAAGAGCAAAATTGGCAAGAAGAAATGAAACGAAACAAATTGAAAGTTTTGATTTCATTATAATGCTGATTAGACAGAAAAATAATCGGGAAATAAGGATTAGGAGAATATCGATAGTAAACAACCAATTTGATGTTGAAGAAGAAATTATAAAATTCATCAACGAAATCTATCAATTTGACTTGCCACAAGAAGTAGAAGAAGAGGCAAGAGAATTACTGTTAGAGTAAAAAACGAAAAGTCTAGTATTGTGCTAGACTTTTCAACAATTTATGATATAATAATACAAAAATAAAATAGGAGGTAAAAAATGGAATATAGATACGAACCACAAGGAGTATGTTCACAAGAAATGATAATAGAAGTAGATGGAGACATAATAAAAAAAGTAACAATACAAGGTGGATGTGCAGGAAACACAGTTGGAGTTTCAAGATTAGTAGAAGGAATGAAAATTCAAGAAGCAATAAAAAGACTAAAAGGAATACCATGTGGATATAAAGGAACATCTTGCCCAGACCAATTAGCACAAGCTTTAGAAAAAATTATAGAAAGTCAATAGAAAAGTATTAAGAGACTAATAAGAATCTAATAAAAATTTAATAAAAATTTAATAGAAATTTAATGGGAATCTAATAGGAAATTAATATAAAAATAAAAAATGAATCCAAGTACTATGCAATAAAATAATACTTAGATTCATTTTATTTAATAAATTTAATTTTACATTCGAACTAATTACTAAAATTCTTTGATTTTTTCAAATTAATAAAATATTTCTAGGCAGACAAGATAAAATCTTTATTTGCCATTAATAATTTTTTAATTAAATCAATTTGATTTTTAGAAAGATGAGAATTATCATCTAAAGAATATAAACTTTTAATAATCATATCAATGTTTAAATCGGAATTTTCATTCGAATTTTGAATATTTTCATCATTGGATAACCCAAGTAAATAATCCAAAGAAACATTAAAAACATTCGCTATTTTTGTAACTACATCAAGACGAGGAACCCTTTCGCCAGTAAGATATCTACAAATAGTAACATTTGAAGTACCAATTTTTTTAGCAAGTTGAGTTTGAGTCATATTATTTTCATCTAACAAAACAGTTAACCTATAACTAAATTTATCCATACTAAAATCCATAGAAACCTCCTATTACTCAATATTATAGAACTATAACTTATAAGTTATAGAAATAATTACCAAAGTTATAAATATAAAAAAACAATTAACCAAATGGTAATTAATAAAAATAACAGAGTAATAATAAAAAGACAACATACTAGTAATTCACAAAATCGTAAAAGTTTCCGAACTCATATCCTTGAGTCCTTAAATAAGAAATAGAATCCTTAAGCACATTATAAGTTTTATTAACATCAGCTGTATCATGCATCAATATAATTAAAGTTCCCTTATTTTTAGCAGTCTTCTTTAAATTATTTAATAACTGGAAATTAGAATATTTTTTTTCAGAATCACGATTTAAACAATTCCAGTCAACATACACATAATTAAGACTAGACAAAACTTTAAGAGCATCTTTTTTTTGAGACGTATAAATATGAGACATATACCCATTAGGAAACCTAAAAATATGGGAACAATAATTATTGACACCAATAGCCTTTGAAATTTCACCATCTGTGGCAACAATTTCATTTTTAAAAGAATCCATATCTCTATATAAAATTTTATTATTATGATTATATCCATGATTAGCAATATAATGTCCATCTTCATATTCACGTTTTACCAATTCAGGATGTTCCTTAACATGTTTTCCAACAACAAAAAAAGTAGCTTTAACATCTTCTTCTTTTAAAATATCCAAAATTTTAGCTGTAGCTTTAGTAGTAGGGCCATCATCGAAAGTCAAATAAGCCTTTTTAGTTTTTGATTTTTCTATATCATTTAGAGAAATCGTTACATCAATATTAAAAAAAGAGTTTTTAGCAAATTCTACAGCATATGAAGAAGAATTAGAAATAAAAAATAAAGAAAGTGCTGTTAGAAAGATTATAAAAATAGAACAAAATAAATATAAATGATTTCTATTTTTTATAAACAAAACTTTCATGACCAACCTCCACAATAATATATATGAAAGCAATAAAAAAATAGCACAATTATCTCATTTAAAACCTAATGAAATAATTATACTACAAAATTAAAACTTATGTTAAAAAATCATAAAAATTTATTTAATTGATAAAGACTGTTCATTAGTAATATATCCATACTCTACCATAGTTTTTAAAACATGATATTGACGCTTTTTAGCTAAATCAGGGTTAACAGTTGGAGCATAAACAGAAGGAGCATTTGGAACACCTGCAAGCATTGAAGCTTCATCTAAATTTAAATCTTTAGGAGCTTTTTTATAATAACCATAACTTGCATCATAAATTCCATAATAACCCTCACCAAAATAAGCAGTATTTACATATAATTCAAAGATTTCTTTTTTACTATAATTTTTTTCTAAATCATAAGAAGCAAAAATTTCACCAACTTTTCTAACCCATGATTTATCTTGAGAAAATACAATATTTTTAGCAACCTGTTGTGTTATTGTGCTTCCGCCTTCTTGCAATTCTTTATTTTTTACATTTGTAAAAATAGCTCGTCCTATAGCAATAAAATCTACAGGGCCATGGTCATAAAATCTATGGTCTTCAACACTAATTACCGCATTTCTATAATCAGTAGCCATATCTTCAAATTTAACAAAATTTTCTTTACCAGTAATTTCGTCAACTCTTGTTATAAGTGGCTTTTCTTTTAAAGCTTTATTGTAATAAATTTTTCCTACGCCAAGAATTATTAAACAAATTATTATTATTAAAAGTATTATTGCTAATAGTAATTTTTTTATAAACTTCATATTAAACACCATCCTTTGTATTTTCAACTATAATATGTTACAATTACAACATTTCCTGAAAGGTATAAATTCTTATATTGTGTATTGAACTAAAAAATATAAAAATTTATATCTTTCAGTTTATACTGTAAACTGCAACTACATTATATATAAAAAACAAAAGTATGTCAAAAAATTCTTGTAAAATAAAAATTCTTGTGATAGAATACAAAACAATAAAATATAACTATATTTTATTTACTATTAATACCTAAATGAGGTGACATTTATGATAAAATTCACAAAAATGCATGGGCTAGGGAATGATTATGTTTATATTGATGCCATTAATCAAAAAATAGAAAACGAATCATCTCTAGCTAAATTTGTCAGCAACAGACACTTTGGAATAGGCTCAGACGGCTTGATTTTAATATGTAAAAGTGAAGTTGCAGACTTTAAAATGAGAATGTTCAATTCTGATGGAAGTGAAGCAGAAATGTGTGGAAACGGAATAAGATGTGTAGGAAAATTTGTATATGACAAAGGACTTACAAACAAAACAACAGTAAAAATTGAAACACTTGCTGGAATTAAAACATTAATATTAAATACAAAAGACGGAAAAGTTGAAACTGCACGAGTTGATATGGGAGAGCCAATATTAGAAGCAGAAAAAATTCCTGTAATATCAACAGAAGAACCAGTAAAAAATCTTGAACTAGAAGCAGAAAACAAAAAATTTAAATTCACATGTGTATCAATGGGAAATCCACACGCCATTACAATAGTAGAAAACACAAAAGAATTTGATGTAGAAAAATATGGTAAAGTATTAGAAGTTGACAAAGCATTTCCTAAAAAAGCAAATATAGAATTTGCACAAATCGTAAACAGGCAGAACATCAATATGAGAGTTTGGGAAAGAGGAGCAGGAGAAACACTAGCATGTGGAACGGGAGCATGTGCTACAGCGGTTGCTTGCAACTTAAATGGTCTAACAGACAGAAAAGTGAATATAGAATTATTGGGTGGAACATTGAATATTGAATGGAATGAAACAGATAATCATGTATATATGACAGGACCTGCAGTAACAGTATTTGATGGAGAACTTTATGAGGAGGCGATTAGATGAGTTATATAAATGAAAATTTTTTAGAACTACAAGATAGTTATTTATTTTCTACAATTGCGAAAAAAGTAGCAAAATATACAGAAGAACATCCAGATAAAAAAATTATAAAATTAGGAATTGGTGATGTAACAAAACCAATAGTTCCAGCATGTATAGAAGCAATGAAAAAAGCCGTAGAAGAAATGGGAACAGCACAAGGATTTAGAGGATACGGACCAGAACAAGGATATGAATTTTTAAGAGAAGAAATATCAAAAAAAGACTACAAAGCAAGAAACATAGACATATCAGTAAACGAAATATTTGTATCAGATGGCTCAAAATGTGACTGTGGAAATATAGTTGATATATTTGCACAAGACAACAAAGTTGCAATTACAGACCCGGTTTACCCAGTATATTTGGACACAAATGTAATGTCAGGAAGAAGCGGAAAATATAATAAAGAAAAAGAAACATACGACAAAATCGTATATTTACCAGTAACTGCAGAAAATGACTTTAAACCAGAATTACCAAAAGAAAGAGTTGATTTAATATATTTATGTTTCCCAAACAACCCAACAGGAACAGTATTAGATAAAAATGAATTAGAAAAATGGGTTAAATATGCAATGGAAAATAAATCAATTATTTTATATGATGCTGCATACGAAGCATTTATAACAGAAGAAAACATACCACATAGCATTTATGAAATAGATGGAGCAAAAGAAGTAGCAATAGAATTTAAAAGCTATTCAAAAACTGCTGGATTTACAGGCGTTAGATGTGGATATGTTGTAATACCTGAAGAATTAAAAGGAAATACAAAAAATGGAGAAGAAGTAAGTCTAAACAAATTATGGAATAGAAGAACTTGTACCAAATTTAATGGAACTCCGTATATTACCCAAAGAGCAGCACAAGCAATTTATACAGAAGAAGGTCAAAAACAAATAAGAGAAAATATTAATTATTATTTGGAAAATGCAAAAATTATTAGAGAGGGATTAGAAAAAGCAGGATTCAAAGTGTATGGAGGAGTTAATTCACCATATATTTGGCTTAAGATTCCAGAGAGTATGACCTCATGGAAATTTTTTGATAAATTATTGGAAGAGGCTAATGTTGTTGGTACACCAGGAAGCGGCTTCGGTCCACATGGTGAAGGTTATTTTAGACTTACTGCTTTTAATACTAAAGAAAATACAATTGAGGCAATTGAGAGAATTAAAAATTTGTTTTTGCAATAGGTGGATATTGGGAAAGTTATATTTTTAATGTATGATATAATGCAAATAGTTGAGATGAAAATTTAATTCTATCTCAATTTTATTTTATTTTTTAAATAGAAATACAAACAAAAATTTGTATAAAACTATTGACTTTTTCAATTTTAATTTATATAATAAGCAAAGAAAATGAGAGAAAAATATCAAGAAAGTAGGGATAAAATGAAAGAACAATTTTTAGAATTACTAAAACAAGTCAAAAGAGAAGGAATAAACGAACTAATAGAATTTATAGAAAAAACAGACTTTTTCACAGCACCAGCAAGCACAAGATTTCACGGAAACTATGAAGGTGGGCTAGTAGAACATAGCATGAAAGTATATGAAATACTAAAACACAAAGTAGAAACAAACATAGAACCATTAAATGTAAATCCAGAAACATTGATACTAGTACCATTATTACACGACTTATGCAAAGCAAACTTTTATAAAATAGACTATAGAAATGCCAAAAATGCACTAGGAGTATGGGAAAAAGTACCATACTACACAGTAGACGACACAATACCATATGGACATGGAGAAAAATCAGTAATGATGATTACAGAATATATGAAATTAACACCAGAAGAAAAATATTCAATACGTTGGCACATGGGATATACAGAACCAAAAGAATTGTACAACACAATAGGAGCAGCATATAAAAAATATCCATTGGCACTATTAATGCACGAAGCAGACTTAGAAGCAACTTATTTTTATGATATCTAATGTCTCAAACAGAACCGTCCCCAAAAGGACAAAAAACAAAAGCAAATGATGGGAGAGAAAAATTATGTTAGCATATATAAAAGGAACACTAGAAATGAAAATGACAGGATACATAGTAATAGATGTAGGTGGACTAGGATACAAAGTATTCATGTCAGAATCAGGAATAGAAAAATTAGGAAACATAGGAGAGCAAGTAAAAGTACACACATATTACAAAGTAAGAGAAGATGACATCAGTATATTTGGATTCAACAGCCTAGAAGAATTAAGAATGTTTGAATTACTAATTTCAGTAAGTGGAATAGGAGCAAAAACAGCAGTAGCAATGCTTGATGTATGTGAGCCAACAGAATTTGCACTTGCAATAATATCAGAAGATGTAAAAACATTAACACAAATACCAGGAATAGGTGCAAAATCAGCACAAAGAATAATTCTAGAATTAAAAGATAAAATGAAAAAAGAACAACAAATTCAAGAACTAACAAAAGCATCAAAAGGACAAAATTTAGTAAAAACAAAACTAGAAGAAAGAATAGAAAACGAAGAAAAAATTCAAGAAGCAATGGCTGCTTTACAAGTCTTAGGATATAACAAAAGAGAAATTGAAAAAGCATTTGATAAATTAGCAAAAGAAGATATGTCAACAGAAGAATTAATTAGAAAAGGTTTAACAATACTTGGAAAATAGGGATAAGGGGACGGGTCTTCAATCCCTAAAATTTAAAAAATTTTCGGGATTGAAGACCCGTCCCCCTATCCCGAAATTTAGGAGAAAAATGATGAACAGTAACGAACCACTAGCATACAGAATGAGACCCAAAACACTAGAAGAATATGTTGGACAAGAGCATGTACTTGGAAAAGACAAAATTTTATATAGAACAATAAAAGCAGACAGACTATCTAGCATCATATTATTTGGACCTCCTGGATGCGGAAAAACATCACTTGCAAAAGTAATAAGTGAAACAACAAAATACAAATTTTATAAAATAAATGCAGTAACTGCAGGAGTATCAGATATAAAAAAAGTAATTGAAGAAACAAAAAATTTTATGATAAATCCAACAGGAAAAAGCATACTATTTATAGACGAGATTCATAGATTTAATAAATTGCAACAAGATGCATTACTTCCATATGTAGAAAATGGACTTATAATTTTAATTGGAGCAACAACAGAAAATCCATATTTTGAAGTAAATAAGGCTTTAATCTCAAGGTCAATGGTTATAAAACTAGAACCATTAACAGAAGAAAATATTTATACAATTTTAAAAAATTCATTGACAAGAGAAGATGGACTAAAACAATATAGTATAAAAGTTGAAGACGAAACATTAAGAAAACTAGCAGCAATATCAAATGGAGATGTAAGAACAGCATTAAATGGACTAGAAATAGCAGTACTTACAACAAATATGGAAGCAGATGGATATATTCATATAACAGATGAAGTTATCAAAAATTGTGTTCAAAGTAGAAAAGCAGTTTTTGACAAAAAAGGTGACACTCATTATGATAATATAAGTGCATTTATAAAATCAATGAGAGGCTCAGACCCTGATGCAACAGTATTCTATTTAGCAAGAGCATTAAGTGGTGGAGAAGACCCAATGTTTTTAGCAAGAAGAATAGTAATTGCTGCATCAGAAGATGTTGGTATGGCAAATCCAAATGCATTGGTTGTTGCAAATGCAGCAATGCAAGCAGTACATATGGTAGGAATGCCAGAAGCAAGAATATTACTTTCAGAAGCAGCAGTATATGTAGCAACTTCAAAAAAGTCTAATGCTTCATATTTGGCTATAAATAAAGCTTTAGAAGATGTAACAACAAAAGACACAGGAACAATTCCTATGCATATTAGAAATGCACCAATAGAAGATATGAGAAAACTAGGATATAATGAAGGATATTTATATCCACATGATTTCCCTGGCCATTGGGTAGAACAGCAGTATTTACCAGACAAAATGGTAGGAACAAAATACTATATAAAAGACGAAAATATTCCAGAGTAAACATATAAATATTTTTTAATGTATAATATTTGATTGAAAAATAAAAAATAAAAAATAAAAAATAAAAAGTAAAAAGTAAAAAATTAAATATAAATATAAAAATTGGGAAACCTACTTAAAAAGAAAAGTAGGTTTTTTTATGCTTCAAAAAAATAAAGAACAATTTAAAAAATATATAAAATTATCATTTATAGGACTAATAGCAGGACTAGTAAGTGGATTCTTTTCAACAGGCGGAGGACTAATATTAGTACCAGCATTTTTGTATATATTAGGGATGGAATCACAAAAAGCAAGAGGAACATCAGTGTTTTGCATACTTCCAATGGTTTTAACAAGTAGTATATTTTATTATAAAGGAAACTTTATAAACTGGAATTCAGCAATTTTATGTGGAATAGGAGGCTCTATTGGCGGATATATAGGGGCAAAATTACTAAAAAAGTTACCAGAAAAATACTTGAAAATTGCATTTACACTATTTCTAATTTATGTATCTATAAAAATGATAACTCAGTAAAAATATAGAAAATTGCAATAGAAAAGCAAACAAAAATACTAGCGCAGATAAATTACAATCAAAATAAAAAGCGGTGAATATATGAAAGAAATAATTATAGGCTTAGTTTCAGGAATTGTAAGTGGAACAGGCATGGGTGGAGGAACAATATTAATATTTTTATTAACATATATAAGTGGCTTAGAGCAACACATTGCACAGGCAACAAACCTTATATTTTTCATACCAACATCTATAGTAGCCATAATCGTTAATATGAAAAATAGAAATATACGATTTAGAGTTGCAACAATGATTTCAGTTTTTGGAATTTTGGGAGCAATAATAGGAGCAAATTTATCAATTCATACAAATGTATATAAATTAAAAAAATTATTTGGAATTTTTTTGGCAATAATTGCCATTCATGAAATATATACCACAATTAAAGAGAATAAAAAAAATCAAAAAGGAGACAATAAAATTAAACTAAGAAAAAATATTAAATGATTATGAACAGAAAAAATGAAGGAGAGGATGAATATGAAATTTACAAAAGGCCTATTAATGGGCGGATTATTAGCAACAGGAATAATAATGATGTATAATGACACAGACATATTAAATAAAAACAAAATGATGAAAAAAGGAAAGAAATTTGTAAAGAAAATGGGAATATTATAAAAAATTGAAAGATGCAAGGTTGAACAAGAAAAGTTCAATTTTGCATCTATTATTTTCAAAAATCCAAGATAAATTATTTGTCACAACACTCTGTAGATTCTTCGCAATTTCTATCATCACAATGAGTTTTTTTATCACCTATAAAACAGTCACATTTATCATGTTTATCACCTTTTAAACATTTACCTTCATGATGACATTTAGCACAAATTTTTATTTTTTTTGTAGCATTTGCCCAAATTTGGATAGCGTAGTGTCTATCTGGACAAAGAGGACCAAATACGAATTCTCCTTCTTTATCTGTAAAGGTATGACCAATTGGTTTTCTAATTTCTTTACCACAGTCATAAGCAACTTCTGTTAATTTTACAACTGCATCACAAATTGGTTCTTTGAAACAGTCTCTTATAACACCGTATATAACATCTCTATTATCTTCTGGTAGGCTTATATCTAAGTCAAATTGTTTACCACCTGATATAACACCATCAACATCTAATATTGGACATCCAGGTCTTTTTTCTTCCATTTCCATAAAAAATACATCCTTTCAAATAATAATTTTTTCAAACATAATGTCTGATTAATATATAATATGTCGAAATTATAAAATTGATAATATCAAAAAATAATATAATGCATAAGTTAAAAGTACTTTAAAAATATACAAAAGCATAATAGAAATAACACAAAAGTAGAAGAAAGATGTCGAATTTTGCGATGAAAAAATGTTGCAAAGTTCGGCATTTTATAGTATTATAAGAATACTTTAATTTTATTCAAATCAATTAATTCAAAGATTTAAAAATCAAAGAAAAAATCCAAAATGAATTAAAAACAAAATATGAAAGTAGGTGATTAAAAAATACATATAAACTTATAAATAAATGTTGACAAAAATGAAAACAAATATTATAATGAAGGAGATGAAATTAATATAGAAAAGTTTACATATAAAGAATATATAAAATATAAAACAATATTCGAAAAACTTTGGAAAATAATTGATGAAAATAATAATCAGAATTATTATGCTGAATTACAAGAACCAAAAGTAAAATATGAAAGAATGAGTTCAAAAGCAAATATTCAGGAGAAAGAAATAAATCAAGAGCATGATAAAATATTTAGAACAATATTAGATAAAAAAGAAAATGCAGTTTTAATAATAAATAAAGCAATAAATGCAAAAATAGAAATAAAAGACATAGAAAAATATAAAAATAGTTTTGTAAATAAGGTATTTCAAAATAGAGAAGCAGATATAGTATACAAAATGAAAGATAAAAACATATTTTTCCTAATAGAACATCAAACAAAAATTGATTATTCAATGCCATTTAGAATATTAGAATATGAAGTAGCAATAATGAAAAGTGCAATTGATATGAATAAAATTAATACTAAAGATTATAAACTACCGTTAGTAATTTCAATAGTGTTATATACAGGAAATAGAAAATGGAATGCAGAAGAGTATTTACAAAAAAGTCAAGAAACATTAAGAAATATAAAAGAAGATGTTGGAAAATACAATTTAATAGATGTTAATAATTTAACAGAAAAAGAATTGCTAGAAGATGATACATTTATAACAAAAATGTTGCTAATTGAAAAAAGTAAAAACACAGAGGAAACAGTAGAAACATTAGAAAAAGTAATAGAAAGAACAAAAGAGGAAGATAAAGATGTATTAATTAGAATAATAAAAATAGTATTTAAAGAAAAGCTAGGAGATGATGAAGTAGAAAGATTAGTAAATAAAATAGAAGAAGGGAGGGGAAAAGAAGTGTTAGCAGTGGTTGATATGATAAGAAGAGAAAATCAGATGTATATTGATATGGGAAGAAAAGAAGGCAAAATTGAAGGAATTAAAGAAATAGCTAAAAAATTATTAAGCAAAAATATATCAAAAGAAGAAATATCAGAGATTACAGGACTGGATGAAAGCGAAATAGATAAAATTACAAGAAAAAGCTAAAAAATTTCAAAACGTATAAAATTTTGTATTTTCAAATAAAAAATAGTATAACAAATCTTCTTTATCTTTCATAACAGTTCTCATACCTCCATTATATCATAGGGTGAACTTTTCATAAATTAATTTTATAGGGTGATCATATCATAAATTATTCATAAATATTATCGAATACTGTTGAAATAAAAAAACATATGTTATATAATAAATATGTAATAAAATATAACCAAGGAGATAAATTATGAGTAAAAAAGATAAAGCATTTTGTATTGGAGTTAGAGATGCTAGAAAAGCAAAGGAAAAAATAAAAGAAATAAATGAATATAATGAGAAAAATGGAAAACCATTATTAACTAAAGAACAAGAGAAAAAAGTAACAGCAAAAGTTGTAAAACAAGAGTCAAAAAGAAGAAAAATAAAAACATTAGTAGCTGCTTTAGGCTTAACAACATTATTATCTGTTGGAGAAGGGGTAGCATTATTAAATTCTGGAAATGATGGGGTAGAAAAATCAAAAAATGAAATAACAATAGATGCTGGAGAATCAGAAAAAGATATAAAAATAAAAAACATTGGAGATAGAAATGTTTTTATAGATGGAATAAAAGTAAATCAAGAAGAATTAGGAAAAGACCAAGAAGCAACATTAGAAGAAAATGTTGAAAAAGAAGTTGAAAAATTAAAAACATCAGATGAAATAATAGAATATTTAAAAACTGTCTATGCAAATGAGTATAATGAAGAACATAATACAAATATAAATAAAAAAAATGTTGAAATTTCAAAAAACAGACAAGGAATATCATTAGTCGAAGATAAAGATGAAAATGGCAATTATATAATTAGAAGAAAAAATAAAAAAGACCTAGAAGATATAAAAACAGTAGATATTGAATCAGGAGTAGTCACTGCAAAAGTACTAGATGAAAATAGAAAAGTGAATTCAATTCAACAAATTCTAAATGATGGAAAAAATAATTATCAAGGAATATCAGATTATGAAAATAATGCTTTGATAAAAGTTGGAAAAATTCTTGATAAAGGAATAGACTGGAGTACTTCCATTGACCAAAAAGATACAGATGAAAAAATAAAACAAAATTATAAAAAACAATTTGTTGATGCAATAGTAGAATTTAAAGAGAATCAAATAGAAGAAATAAAAACAGAAAGCTTAGGAGAAGAAAGATAAAATTATCTTTCTTTTTTTAATTATTTCAATTTTGAAAGCAATTAAAAAATTATTAATTGAATTAAAAACAAAATGAATAAATTTCCACTCTTTGGCAAACAATAAAAACAAAAAATGTTTGCAAGGAGTGGAATTTTTTTGAAAGAAAACCAAAAACTAAAAATAACAGGAACAATGCTAGAAAAAAGCCAGCTAGAAAAACACTTAGAAAAAATTGCATCAAGCCACAACACAACATCAAAATCACAAAAATACACATATCCTGTGCCACAACTAATAGAAAATTTTAAAACAATAGAAGAAGTCTACAACATATTAAACGAACATCTAAAATTAGGAATAAACATACACCCTGCAGGAGAATGGCTGTTAGACAATTTTTATATAATAGAAGAAACAGTAAAACAAATTCAAAAAGAACTACCTTTAAATAAATACATGAATTTTGTAGGAATATCAAATGGGGAATACAAAGGATTTGCACGAATATATGTCTTAGCTTCAGAAATAATTGCATACACAGACAACAAAATAGAAAGAGAAAATTTAGAAGATTACCTAATAAGTTATCAAAGAAAAAAGACATTAAGTATGGACGAAATTTGGAATATAGGAGTCTTTTTGCAAATTGCAATTATAGAAAATATCACAGATATATGTGCACAAATATATAGCAGTCAAATTCAAAAATATAGAGCAGAAAATATCGCAGAAAGATTAGTTGAAAATAAGGATAAATCACAAACAAAATTTAAAAATACTAAAATAGAAAAAGAATTTTTTCAAGATATGAGATATCCATTTATTGAATATATGTCATACATTTTAAAGAGATATGGCAAAAAAGCAAATGCATATTTAAATGTACTTGAAGAAGTTGTTGAAAAACTTGGGACAAATGTATCTGATGTAATAAAAAAAGAACATTTTGAAATTGCAACTCAAAAAGTTTTAATGGGTAACAGTATTACAAGTATTAAAGAAATTCAAAGAATTAATTTCTTGGATATATTCGAAAAAATAAATGGCGTAGAAGAAATATTAAAAAAAGATCCAGCAAATGTTTATGAAAAAATGGACTATAAAACAAAAGAGTATTACAGGGGGAAGATAAAGGAAATAAGTAAAAAAACAAAGATTTCTGAAATTTATATAGCAAGAAAAATGCTGGAACTGGCACAAGAAAATTTGCAAGAATGCCAGAGAAATAAGCAACAACATTTGATAGAAAATACAAATGAGAACGAACAGCATTTACAATTAAATCAAGACAATGTACAAGAACAAGATAGTGAACAAACAGAAACAAATAAATCAAAAACAACAAAGAAAACCCATATTGGATATTACCTAATAGACAATGGAATAAATAAATTATACGAAAAATTAGAATACACAAATAAAAAAGAAAAAACACCACAAGCAAAAACAAAAATATATATAACAACAATAGGAATTTTAACAATAATATTATCAGCAATTTTAAGTTACATTTTAAATTTAAAAATAAGAAGCACCGGACTCGCAGTTGTAAGTTTTATACTATTTTTAATACCATCAAGTGAAGTGATTATACAAATAATACAAACAATTTTAAGCAAAACAGTAAAGCCTAAACTAATACCAAAAATGGACTTTTCAAATGGTATAGACAAGGAAAATTCAACAATGGTAGTAATTCCGACAATTGTAAAAAGCAAAGAAAAAGTAGCTGAAATGTTTAAAAACTTAGAGGTTTATTATTTAGCAAACAAATCACCAAATTTATATTTTACATTGTTAGGTGATTGTTCAGAAAGTAATATGCAAGAAGAAAAATTCGATATAGAGGTAATTCAAGAGGGATTAAATCAAGTTGAAAGATTAAATAAAAAATATCAAAATCAAGATTTTCCAATATTTAATTTTATATATAGAAAAAGAGAATGGAATGAGAAAGAAGGCTCTTATTTAGGCTGGGAACGAAAAAGAGGAATGCTGAATCAGTTAAATCAGTATATTTTACAAGGAAAAAATCCATTTAGAATTAATACAATACAAAACCAAATAGAAAATCAAGATATAGAAAAAAACAAAGATAATGAGTATCAAAATACTGGAAATGAAATAATTAAAGAAAAATTAAAAAACATAAAATATATAATCACATTAGATGCAGACACAGATTTGGTTTTAAATACGGCATCAGAATTAGTTGGAGCAATGGCACATATATTAAACAGACCTGAAATAGATGAGAAAAAAAACATAGTAATAGACGGATATGGAATAATGCAACCACGAGTTGGAATTAATTTGGACATAAGTTATAAAACACTATTTACAAAAATATTTGCAGGAGCAGGAGGAATAGACAGTTACACAAATGCGATATCAGACATATATCAAGATAACTTCAAAGAGGGGATTTTTACAGGAAAAGGAATATATGACTTAAGAGTATTTGCAAAGGTAATGGAAAATGCAATTCCTGAAAACACAGTATTAAGCCATGATTTACTCGAAGGAAGTTATTTAAGATGTGGACTAGTTTCTGATATCATGCTAATGGATGGATATCCAACAAAATATATGAGTTTTATGAATAGACTTTCAAGATGGATTAGAGGGGATTGGCAAATAACAAAATGGCTAAACAAAAAAAGTCCTTTAAATATGCTCTCAAAATATAAAATTTTTGATAATTTAAGAAGGAGTTTATTTGAAATCTCAATTATATTTGCTTTAATTTATATAAATATAATTGGAAAAATATTCGATATAGATGTTTTTGCATTTAATTTTATAATAATTTTAATTTCAATAATTCCGTTTATTTTGGAATTAATTAATTATCTATTTGGAAAAAGAGAAGGAGAAGAAAAACAAAAAACATTTACACCCAAAATATCAGGGCTAAAAGGAATTTTTGCACGAACAATAATTACACTTGGATGTTTGCCATATAAGGCATACACATCTTTAAAAGCAATCGCAAAAACAATGTATAGAGTAAAAGTAACACATAAAAATTTGCTTGAATGGACAACATCAGAAGAAGCAGAAAAAATTGCAAAAACAGATATAATCTCATACTACAAAAATATGGCAATTAACATTATAACAGGAATTGTAGCATTTATAATTTATGGAAATAGTAATAATATATTGGCATTAATGCTTGGATTATTATGGATTTTGACTCCAGCAATTATGTATTGCATAAGTAAAGAAAAAACAGAAAAAGAGGCAGTAGAATTATTAACACAAAAAGAGCAAGATTATGTTTTAGAAATTGCTAGAAAAACATGGGGGTTTTTTGAAAAGTACTTAAGACAAGAAGATAATTTTTTGATTCCAGACAATTATCAAGAAGATAGAAAAAATAAAGTGGTAAGAAGAACGTCGTCTACAAATATTGGATTATCAATGATGGCAGTTATCTCTGCAAATGATTTAGGTTTTATAAATTATGATAAAACAATAGAATTGCTAAAAAATATTTTAAACACAGTAAATGAACTTCAAAAATGGAATGGACATTTATACAATTGGTATAATACGGAAACAAAAGAACCATTATTTCCTAGATATGTCTCAACAGTAGATAGCGGTAACTTTGTAGGATATTTGTATGTTATAAAAAATTGGTTAGAAAGTCAAAATAAATGCAACATAGATTTGATTTTTGGTTTACTAGAAATAGTAAACAAATTAATAGAAAACACAGATTTTTCGCATCTATACAAAAAAGAACAAAGAATATTCTCAATAGGATTCAATGTTGAAGAAAACAAACTAACAAACTCATATTATGACCTATTAGCTTCAGAAGCAAGACAAGCAAGTTTGATAGCAATAGCAAAAAAAGATGTACCGGCAAAACATTGGAATTCATTAAGTAGAACACTAACTACACTTGGAAAATATAAAGGGGTTGTATCATGGTCAGGAACATCATTTGAATATTTAATGCCAAATATCAATATACCAAAATACAAAGGAAGTTTATTAGACGAATCTTGCAAATTTATGATTATGAGCCAGATAGAATATGCAAAAAAATTGCAAATACCATGGGGAATATCAGAAGCGGCATTTAACTTAAAAGACTTGCATTCAAACTATCAATATAAAGCATTTGGAATACCATGGCTAGGACTAAAAAGAGGACTTGCAGATGAAATGGTTGTGGCTCCATATGGAAGCATATTAGCAATAACAGATTACCCAAAAGAAGTATATCAAAATCTAAAAAGGCTTGAAGAATATGGAATGTACAATAAATACGGATTTTATGAATCAATTGATTTTACACCAGAAAGATTAAAAAAAGGAAGTAAATCGGCAACAGTAAAAACATATATGGCACATCACCAAGGACTGATTTTACTTTCAATAAACAATTTATTTAATAACAACATCTTGCAAAAAAGATTTATGCAAAATCCAGAAATAAATGCAATAAGCATTTTGCTACAAGAAACTATGCCAGAAACAGCAATAATAACAAAAGAAAACAAAGAAAAGGTTGAAAAATTAAAATATGTTGATTATGAAGATTACATTCAAGACACTTACAAAAAAATAGATGAAAGATTAATACGCGGAAATGTCATATCAAACGAAGATTATTTGATAGCGATGAACCAAAAGGGAGAAGGCGCAAGTAAATATAAAAATATATTAATAAATAGATTTAAAAGCACAGATGATTACCCACAAGGAATATTTTTTGATATAAAAAATATAAAATCAAAGAAAATATGGAGCTCAAAATATATACCAAACAATGGCAAATATCAAATCAGTTTTATGCCAGACAAAATGGAACAAGAATTAATAAATGACAATATAAAAACAAAAATTGAAACAATAATTGCACCAGACGAGCCAGTAGAAATAAGAAAATTATCATTAGAAAATTTAGGAAATGAAGACGAAATACTAGAAATAACATCACACTTTGAACCAGTATTATCACCAAAAGAGCAAGATTATGCACATCCTGCATTTAATAATTTATTTTTAATATTTGATTTTGACAATGAAACAAATAGTATAATTGTAAAAAGAAGAACAAGATATGAACATGAGAAAGAAGTATATATGGCAGTAAATTTATCAACAAATAGTGAAATAATTGGGGATTTAGAGTACGAAATAGATGAAGAAAAGTTTACAGGCAGAGGAAATATAGGAATTCCCCAAATGGTTAAAAATTCAAGTCCATTTTCTAAAAAAATAGGACTTGTAACAGAACCTGTTGTGGCATTAAAAAGAACAATGAAAGTTAAAAAACAAGAAAAATCAACTGTTAATTTAATTATTGCAGTAGGCGAAACAAAAGAAAAAGTAATTGAAAATATTAAAAAATATACGGTTGAAGAAAATATTAAAAAAGCATTTGAACTATCAAAGGCAAAAAATGAAGCTCAAACAAGATATTTAAGAATAAAAGGTTCACAAATAAGAGATTACCAAAAAATGTTGTCATATATAATTTTCAATAATCCATCTAAAAAATTAAATTTAGAAAAATTGCCAAAACAAAAATATAGTCAAAGTGAACTTTGGAAATATGGAATTTCAGGTGATTTGCCAATAATACTTGTAAAAATAAAAGATAGTAATGACACATATGTTGTAAAAGAAGTTTTAAAAGCATATGAATTTATGAGAACAAAGGGATTTGAAACAGAGTTAGTAATAATAGATGAAGAAAAATATAGTTACGAAAATTATGTTATGGAAGATATAGAAGAAGCGGTTTTAAACAGTCAGTTATCATATTTAAAAAATATTAGAGGCGGAATTTTTGAGTTAAACAAAAATGAAATAAGCAAAGAAGATATGAATTTATTGCAATTTATTGCAGGAATAATAATAGATAGTAAAAAAGGCGGAATAAGTCACTCACTAAAAGATATTGAAGAAGAATATTTGGAAAAATATAAAAAGATTCCAAATGAGACAGAAAATATAATTATAGAACAAGAAAATCAAGAAAATATAGATATTTTACAAAACACAGAAAACTTGAAATATTATAATGAATATGGAGCATTTTCTGCAGATGGTAAAGAATATTTAATAAAAGCAAATAAAGATAATCGACTTCCAACAGTATGGTCACACATTATGGCAAATAAGAAATTTGGAACATTGGTCACAGAAAGTATGGGAGGATACACTTGGTATAAAAACAGTAGACTAAATAGAGTAACAGCATGGGAAAATCAACCCAATTTTGATATTCCATCAGAGATAATATATTTAAAAGACCAAGAAACGAAAAAGGTTTGGTCACTTGGACTAAACCCTATGCCAGATAATAAAAACTACAATGTAGTTTACGGATTTGGTTACACTAAATTTATTCATAAAAGTGATGGAATAGAACAGGAATTAGAAGTTTTTGTCCCAAAAGAAGATAGTGTAAAAATACAAATTTTAAAATTAAAAAATATGAATTTGAACAGAAAAAAATTAAAAATTGTATATTATATGAAACCTGTTTTAGGTGAAGATGAACTTAAATCAAATGGATATATCGATTTAAAATATGATAAAAATAACAATATAATTTGTGCACAAAATTTATATAATTCAGAATTTAAAAATGATGTAATATATGTATCAAATAGTGAAAAAATGCAAAGTTATACAGGCGATAAAAATTTCTTTTTTGGAAATGGAAATATATCAAATCCAGATGGCCTAAAAAAATCAAGTTTAAATAATGAAAACAGTTTAGGCAAAAAGCCATGTATAGCATATGAAATAGAAGTAGAATTAGACAGTTTATCAGAAAAAGAAATTGTATTTTTGCTAGGAGCAGAAGATGCAGTAATAGACAGCAAAAACATTGCTTACAAATATAGCAAAATTCAAAATTGCAAACAAGAACTTGAAAATATAAAAAGTTATTGGAGAGATATTTTAGGAAGACTCCAAGTTTACACACCACTAGAATCTATGAACATCATTTTAAATGGATGGGATATTTATCAAACACTACAAAGTAGATTAATTAGTAGAACAGGATATTATCAATCAGGCGGTGCATATGGCTTTAGAGACCAATTGCAAGACACACTTGCATTAAAATATATTGACCCACAAATTTTAAAAAATCAAATTTTAAAGCATAGTAAACAACAATTTTTAGAAGGTGATGTTGAACATTGGTGGCATGAAGAAACAGGAAGAGGAATAAGGACTAAATTTTCAGACGATTTATTATGGCTTGTATATTTGACTGCTGAATATATAGAATTTACAGGAGATTATTCAATATTAGAAGAGCAAACACCATATTTAATTGGAAAAGAATTAGACGAAAATGAAGATGAAAGATATGACAAATTTGAGAGTGCTAAAGAAACAGGAAGTATTTATGAACATTGTATTAAAGCGATTGAAAGAAGTTTGAATTTTGGCGAAAACGGTTTGCCTAAAATTGGTAGTGGTGACTGGAACGATGGTTTTAGTAATGTTGGCCCTAAAGGAAAAGGAGAGAGTGTTTGGCTTGGATTTTTCTTGTATAATGTACTAGATAGATTTACTAAAATTATGGAAAATGCACCAAACAAGGCTGGACTTGAAGAAGAACAAAAAGATGAAAATAATAATTTAAAAGAAGAAAATATCGAAAGCAAAATAGAAAAATACAAAACAATAATGCAACAATTAAAGAAATCATTAAACACAAACGGATGGGACGGAAGATGGTTCAAAAGAGCATTTATGGATGACGGAAACACATTAGGAAGTATGGAAAATGACGAATGTAGAATTGATAGTATTGCACAAAGTTGGAGCACAATATCAAACGCAGGAGACAATGACAAAAAATATATATCAATGGAAAGCCTAGAAAATCACTTAATAGACAGAGAAAATGGAATAATCAAATTACTAGACCCACCATTTGAAAAAGGAAAACTAAATCCAGGATATATAAAATCATATTTACCAGGAGTCAGAGAAAATGGAGGACAATATACACATGCAGCAGTATGGGTAATAATAGCAGAATCTATGCTGGGATTTGGAGATAAGGCAACAGAATTGTATAGAATGATAAATCCAATAGAACATGCACGAACAAAAGAAAGTAGCAAAAAATATAAAGTAGAACCATATGTAATACCAGCAGATATATATGGAGCAGGTAACTTAGCAGGTAGAGGTGGATGGACTTGGTATACAGGTTCTGCAAGTTGGTATTACAAAACAGGAATTGAAAATATTTTGGGGTTAAAAATAAAAACTGGATTTATTAGAATCGAACCATGTATTCCATCATCTTGGAAAGAGTATAACATCAAATATAAGTGGAAAAATGCTTTTTATAATATTGTTGTTAAAAATCCAAATGGCAAAAATACAGGAGTTGAAAAAGTTACAGTTAATGGAGTTGAATTGGGAGAAACAAAAGAGATAAAACTTGAAGATAATGGAGTTTTTAATGTTGAAGTTTTAATGTGAGACAAGTGGGACAGTCAAATTTGTCTCACTTTTTGTTACAAAAATACAATTAAATGGAAATTATTGAAAATAAAAATACTGGATATGTGTAAAAAACTACTAATAAAATTTAAGGATATGTGTAAAATGAAGGTTGAAAAAATCAAGGATATGTGGAGATTCAAAAAATGTGAAACAAAATACAATGAAAAATTGTACAAAAGTTTCACATTTTATTTTTATGTCAAAAACAAAAATTACCTTTTATATGGCTTAATTTCGTCAGTAATACCAAGCAAATAATCAACAGAAGTATTATAAAACCTTGCTAATTGAATCAAAATTTTAGTTGGTATATCATTAGTACCAACTTCATATTTAGAATATCCAGTTTGAGACATATTTAAAAATTTTGCAACTTCAGTTTGGGATAAATCTCTATCTTCCCTTAAATCACGAATTCGTTTATACATAAAAAACACCTCTCTATTATTTTAAAATAACCTAATTTGGGTTATTGACTTTTAATCTAAAATAGGTTAAAATCTTTGTATTATATATATATGGGAGGAAAACAAATGAAGAGAAATAAAGGAATAACATTAATTGCACTTGTAGTAACACTTGTTATATTATTAGTATTAGCAGGAATAACAATAGCGGCATTAAGAGGAGAAAATGGGTTGCTTTCAAAAACAAAACAGGCAAGAGAAAAATACTCGATAAGTGAGGCAAAAGAAAAATTAACAACTAAATTAATGCAACTTCAGACAGAAGTAACTGATGAAGAACAAAGAAATGCAACAATTGAGGATATCAATAAACTAGTAGACGAAAATTCAAAATATTATGATAAAGAAATAGAAAGCGTAAAAGATAGGAATGAAAATAAGTTAGTTAAGATATCAGGATACTATTTTGAAGTAGATAGCAAATTAAATATTGTAGGAAATATAGATGCTACAGAGCTAACAGTAACAGATACAACATATAAAGTAAATTCAACAAATGGAAATATAATGAATGTAACGGTAAATATAAAAAATGAAATTGGAATACAAAAAGTAATAAAACCTGATAATACTGATGTAACACCAGCAGGAACAAAAGAGCAAGTTGCAATAGACTATGATGTGGAAGATGGAAAAGAATATAAATTTAAAGTTCAGTTAATAGGAAGTAATGAACAAAAAGAATATACATTAAAAGCAAATTTGAATGCAAAACCGGAAATCAAACAGAATGAATCAAATGCATATCCTCTTCTAACTAAATATGGAGTAGAAATAAATAAAACAGTAAAAATAGATTATGGAGAAAGTACAAATAATTATTATAGTTTGGATAATGGTAATAGTTGGATTAAGTACACAGAAGACGGAGTTAGCATAAAAAAAGAAGGGAAAATACTTGCAAAATCAATAATAAATGGAGAAATAACAAAAGAATCACAAGAAAATATAATAATGCAATTAGCAGATAATGCTATAGGAGAAAAGGCATATGATGGAGATGAAACAACTGGAGCATATTATTTAAATGGAGGAAAAAGATACATCAATATTGACACAGAATTAATAGGGAAAAAAATAAAAGTAATTTATACATATGAGTCATGGAGAGAGGCATACTTTGAAGATGAGAACAACAATAAAATAGGAAATATAATTGTATCAGGACAGGAAATAATAATTCCAGAAGGAGCAAAAAAACTATATTTGTGGAGTGGGCGTATTAATATAATTGAAATAATGTATAGTAATGAACCGGACATTGTAGCTTATCAATACCATCCTAGCATTACAGTAAATGGAATAATAGATCCTTATTGTAAAATAAAAATAGATTATGATGAGGATGCTATAAAAAGGTTATATAGTATAAATGGTGGAGATTGGAGTGAATATAAAGATAACGAAACAATAATTATAAAAGAAGGAGAAAAAATCTGTGCTAAATCTATAAATATAATGAATCAAGAAACAAAGATATCAGAATATACTGCTACTATACCAAATGATTCTATTGGCGCAAATGCATATGATAAAGATAAATCGACAGGTGCATATTATTTAAATGGTGGAAAGCGATATATGGATATTTCACCAGAAGTCATTGGAAAGAAAATAAAAGTATATTATACGTATGAATCATGGAGAGAAGCTTACTTTGTAGACGAAAATGACAATAAAATAGGAAATATAATTATATCAGAACAGGAAACAATAATTCCAGAGGGAGCAAAAAAAATATATTTATGGAGTGGACGTATTAATATAATTGAAATAGAGTTAGTAAATTAGAAGTATTTATTATTAACATATATAAATTAACTTTCTAAAAAATATTTAATATTTACAAGAAGGTGTGAATTAAATATATTTAGTATGAATAAAAACAATATATTCAAACTTGGTTAAATAAGAAGAAAATATATAAAGATAAAAATAAATTATTATAAGAAATATATGTATGACCCCAATATAAAAACAAATAAGACTAATAATATATTAAATAAAACAATTACAATAAATTATTCAAAAATTAAAATAAAAAAAGAAAAAAACTTGTATATTCCCAAAATTTGTGATATAAATACTAGTATAAGAAGAAAGCTACAGAAAGGCGGAATTTTTGTGGAAGAAAATTTAGAAAAAACAACAAAAAAAGTATTAGTAGTAGACGACGAACAAGCAATAATCGACGTACTAGTATATAATCTAAAAAAAGAAGGATATGAAACATTAGAAGCAACAGATGGAATAACAGCAGTCAATATGGCATTAGAACAAAAACCAGACCTAATGTTACTAGATATAATGTTACCAAAAATGGATGGACTAACAGTATGTAAAAGAGTAAAAAACTACTTAAATATTCCAATATTAATGTTAACAGCAAAAGATGCAGAAATAGATAAAATAGTAGGACTAGAACTAGGAGCAGATGACTACATAACAAAACCATTTAGTGTAAGAGAATTAATGGCAAGAGTAAAAGCAAATCTAAGAAAAAATGAAATAACAAATGTAACAAATATAACACCAGAGCAAATACCAGAAATTATAGAAACAGAAACAAAAAAAGACAACATCATAAAAGTAAATGATATAGAATTAGACTTAGACAGATTTGAAGTAAAAGTCAGAGGAGACATCATAGACCTAACACTTAGAGAATTTGAAGTACTAAAATTTTTAGCTGCACAACCAGGCCAAGTAATAACAAGAGAAACATTGCTTGAAAAAGTATGGGGATACGAATATTATGGCGACATCAGAACTGTAGATGTTACAGTAAGAAGAATAAGAGAGAAAATCGAAAAAGATACATCAAGTCCAAAAATCTTAATTACAAAAAGAGGAGTTGGATATTATATAGCAACAAAATAAAAAATAGAAAGAATAGAAAAGGCTATCAAAATAGTCAAAATATTCTTTCTATTTTTTGTTGAAATTTATATGGAAATATGATTAAATAATAAAAGAATTAAAATACAAAAACAGGGGGAATAAAAATGCCATCTTGGGGAATCCATTTAGGGGTAGCAAATAAATTATCAAATAATATAAAAAATATAGACAGAAATTTATTCATGTTTGGAAATGTAGTACCAGATATAAATAATGGGTATGTAGTAAAAGACATAAGCAAAATTATATCACATAAAATAACACATTATGATGGAGAAGTAGATTTTAAAGGATACAGAAAATTCTATAATAAATACATAAACAATATAAAAAATCCAGTAGTATTAGGGTGCTTAACACATTTAATGACAGACTACTATTTTAACAATATAACATATTCAACAAAAGCTATATGGAAAAATGGAAAAGTAGTAGGGCTAAAATTAAATGATGGAAAAGAGATAAAATGTGATAAAGAGACAGTAAGAAAAATGAAAGTAAATGACTTTAAAATATTTGCAAATTATATATATAAAAGTCACGAATTATCAAATATCAAATATGATGAAAAAATGTTATCAATTAATCCAATTGTAGAAGAATTTGATATAACAAAAGAAGATGCAGAGAAAACAATACAATATTTAAATGATTATATACAAAATAAAAAAAGCATTATTGACAAATGTGAAAATAGAGAATATCAAATTTTTACACAAAATGAAATGGAAGAGATATCCGAAAATTGTAATATATTTATATTAGACTTTTTAAAAGAAAACAATTTAACTATATAGAGATTACATATGATTTTTCACTATATGTAATAAAAAACCGCAAAGTTCTTAAAATGTCGAATTTTGCGGTCGATTTTTATATTAAAATCAATAAAATTATTGACATAGCAAAAATATGATAATATAATCTAGAAGAAAATTTTAATTCAAAGTATTTTAATCAATTATTAAAATTAGATCTAATTAGAATCCACAGAAAAATATAAATTATTAGAAAAGAGCGCTCAATAATTTATACAAGTCCAAATTGGAGGTGAAATTAGCAAAAATGAATAGAAAATTCATATCAAACAGTAACTATGTATTTAGAAAAGTATTGAACAATAAACAATGTGTAGATATTTTAAAAGACTTCATTGGAGCAATTTTAAACATTGAAATTGAAGAAATACAATTAAATAGATACTTAAGCGAAAATGAAAAATATCTACCAAAAGAAGAAAACTTCGGCATTGCCGATGTACGAATAAGAACAAAAGAAAATGAAGAGATAAATGTAGGAATACAATTTATAGATGGTATATATATACAAACAAAAATGATAATGTACTATGCCCAAATACATTTAAATCAATTGGAATATGATAACAAAAGAGAATTTGCAAGAACAATAACTATAAATCTATTGGATTATAAATATTTTTCTACAAAAGGTTATGAACAAATGATAAAAATAAAAACAAATGAAGGTGATATTCAACTTGAAGAGGTTGAAATGTATGTACTTGAATTGCCTAAATATATTTGCAAAAATCCAAATAATAAGACACGAAAAGATGAATGGATAGAATATTTAAAGGGAAGTATAGCAACAGAAAAAATAAAAAATAAAAACATAAAAAAACTCGACGAATTAGTTGAAAAATACTGGTTAGAAGAAAAAATGGAATAATAAATTTTGAAATTTACTATAAAGATTTTTTTATAAAAAATGTATATTATAGGAGGTTAAAAACACCTTCCTATAATATACAAAAAATGCTCTACTATGTAGTAAAGCATTTTCTAAAATATTATTTTAAAGTTACCTTAACAACTGTACCAGCATCAACCTGAGAACCTTTAGGTGGATCTTGTGAAACAACAACACCAGAACCATCTATACTTATATTAAGATTAGCATTTCGTAATTCTGTAGTTGCAGTATAAGCACTTTTCCCAGTAAGGTCAGGAACTGTAGCAGAAGTTCTTGTAGTTTGGTCATATAACATGATAATAGAATTCTTTGATAATGAAATACCAGGCTTTGGAACTTGCTCTACAACAACTGTACTATTTTTGTCATTAGAAGTTGAAATTTTTGAAGTAAATCCTTTTTCACTTAATATTTTTTCAGCTTCAGCAATTGTTTTATTTCTAACTTCAGGAACTGTAATTAAATCAGAATCTTCTGTATTTTCCTCACTAGAAGGAATACCAAGATAAGGTAAAATTTCAGTCAACATTTGAGAAACAACAGGTCCAGCTAATGTTCCACCTTGGTGATTACTCTTTGGAGGTTTATACAAATTAAGTAGTAATACAACTTGAGTATCTTCAACAGGAGAAATTGCAACATATGTAGCAACATACCCATCTATATCCTCTCTACCAGAACGAGGTTCAGAAGTACCAGTTTTTCCACCAACAGTATAGCCAGTAACAGCACCTCTTTTTCCAGTACCTTCTTCAACAACTGATTGCATCATAGATTTTACTTTTGAAGCAGTATCAGAAGAAATAACTTGTCTAACTTCTTCAGTGTCAACAGTTGTTACAGCACCTGTGTCTGTATTAGTAATTGACTTAACAATTCTAGGTTTCATTAAAACACCATCATTTGCAATTGCAGAAATTGCAGTTATCATTTGTAATGGAGTAATACTAAAACGCTGTCCAAAAGAATAAGTAGCTCGTTCAACTGGAATTACAGTAGATTCTTCTTTAAATATTGAATTAGCCTCACCAGGTAAATCAACACCAGTTTTATCAAAAAGACCAAAGGCCTTATAATATTTATATAAAGTAGGAGTTCCAATTCTAGCACCTAACTGTATTAGAGCAGGGTTACAAGAATTTTCTAATGCTTTTCTTAAAGATTGAGAACCATGTGAACCATCAGACTTCCAACAACTTATACGAGTATCACCAACAACTTCATAACCAGGGCAATTAAAATCACCAGCAACATCAGTTCCAGTAATATTTTCCTCTAAAGCAGTAGATGCTGTTATAAGCTTGAAAACTGAACCAGGTTCATATAATTCAGAAACAGATTTGTTAGACCACATTTTATATATAGCATCATTTTTCTCTTTGTCACTTAATGAATCATAAGTTTTTGCAACATACTCATTTGGAGTAAAAGGTTGGTTTAAGTCATAGTTAGGATATGTAGCCATAGCTAAAATATCACCAGTTTTTGGATCCATAACAATGCAATTTCCACCATTTTCAACATTATTATCTTCAATTGCTTGATTTAAATATTTTTCAACTATTGTTTGAATATTTAAATCAATAGTAAGAGTTAAATCACTACCGTTTTCAGCTGGAATATAAGTTTCCTCTGCATTTGGAATTTCCTCTTGACTTGCACTTTTTGAACTTACAATTTTGCCAGGAGTACCTGTTAAAACAGAATCCCATTTATTTTCAATACCAGCTAAACCTTGATTATCACTACCACAAGAACCTAAAACCTGAGATAATACTGTCCCATATGGATAATATCTTTTAGTATCTTCATCTATGTTTATACCAGTTGAGATTTTATTATCTGACATCCATTTTTTTAGTTCATCAACTTTATCTTTTTCAACCTTTTTTGCGATAGTCTCAACATTAGAGTCACTTGTTACTTTTTTTAAGGCTTCATCATAATCAAGCCCAAAAATATCTGAAAATGCTTTAGCAACTTTTTCTTTTAAAGCTTGAGTATTATCACTATTTTTTGTATCTTTGATTTTTTGTGGGTTAATTGTTATTGTATCAACAGAGGCACTTGTTGCAAGGACTTTACCTGTTGAATCATAAATTGAACCACGTTTTGGACTTATTATTTGGTTTATTGATTGTTGATTATATGCTAGATTTTTTAAATAGCTTCCTTGTACAAATTGCAAGAATCCTATTCGTCCTACTAACAATGTAAAAATCAATATTATTACTACAAATATTATTTTTAATTTTTTAATATTTATAAAGTTTTGAGATGTATATTCAGAATTTATTTTTGTTACTTTTTTATTTATTTTTTTTGTATTTTTCGGTTTATTTTTATTGTTCAATATATTCACCACTCTTTTGTTCAAATTTATAACAGTATTGTATATTAAAGATGTTTAAAAATCAATAAAATTATTAAATTTTAGATAAAAAATATAATAACAAGTTACAATTTGTAGTTCCATTATAATTATTGGTGTGTAAGGTAATTCCTTGAAGGTTATATATATTTGATATTGTATACTGTTCATTGCGTTCAAAAAGAAAATCTAAAATTAAAAACTGAGCCTCTCTCACTCCGGCTAAAAATGTATATATGTATATGATTTTAAACTTTTCGAATGTAATTAAAGCAATACTAGAATTTCTTAAATAAATTTATGGAAAGAGTTCAGGTCGAGCAAAGCGAAGACCAAGTGGAAGGGTGCCATCAATTTATTTTAGAAATTTTTATATTGCGTATAAAACCGAGAAAATGTTTAAAATTATATACATATATACATTTTTCCCGTGAGCATTCCTCAGTTTTTTATTTAAGTTTTTCTATTTTTCTCTCCAATCAAACGTATACAATATCAAATATATATAACCTTCAAGGAAGCAATTTACACATGATTTATTCTATAAGAACTGTGAATTATAATAATAACAAAATCAAAAAAAGAAAGGAGATTTACAATGATATCAACAGTAAAAACAATTTCACTAACAGGAATAGAAGGAAGTCTAGTGGAAGTACAAACAGACATAACAGGAGGACTACCAGGATTTGAAATAGTAGGACTGCCAGACACAAGCGTAAAAGAATCAAAAGAAAGAATAAAATCAGCGATAAAAAATTCAAGCATAGAATTTCCAAGTAGAAAAATAATAATAAACTTAGCACCAGCAAGTACAAAAAAAGAAGGAACAAGCTATGACCTGCCAATAGCAATAGGAATACTATTAGCACAAAACAAAATAATTAATAAAAAATTAGAAAATACAATATTTATAGGAGAACTATCTCTAGATGGAAAAATAAATCATATAAATGGAGTATTACCAATGTGCATAGAGGCGATGAATTTAGGAATAAAAAAAGTAATACTACCAAAATCAAATGAAAGAGAAGCAGCAGTAATTACAAACTTAGAGATAATAGGAGTAAATAATTTGCAGGAAGTAATAGACTATTTAAATGGAAGAAAATTAATAGAAGGGTCAACAGTCGATATATTAGAAATATTTAAGAGACAAAATAAAGAACAACTAGATTTTTCAGAAGTAAAGGGACAAGAAAATGTGAAAAGAGCGTTAGAAATAGCAGCAGCAGGAGGACATAATTGTATATTAATAGGCCCACCAGGTTCAGGAAAAACAATGATAGCAAAAAGAATCCCTAGCATATTGCCAGATTTAACATTTGAAGAAGCATTAGATGTTACAAAAATTCATAGCATATCAGGAATGCTAGATAACAACATTGGAATAGTGACAACAAGACCATTTAGAAGCCCACATCATACGATATCGCCAACATCAATGATAGGTGGAGGAAGAAATCCAAAACCAGGAGAGATAAGCTTAGCACATAATGGAGTATTATTTTTAGACGAATTACCAGAATTTAATAGAACAACATTAGAAGTGTTAAGAGGACCGTTAGAAGATAAAAATGTAACAATATCAAGATTATATTCAAAAGTGGAATATCCATCAAATTTTATGCTTATAGCTAGTATGAACCCATGTCCGTGCGGATATTATGGAAGTGAAGAAAAGAATTGCAATTGTTCAGGACAAGCAATTGAAAAATATTTAAATCGAATAAGCGGGCCACTATTAGATAGAATTGATTTACATGTTGAAGTAAAACCAGTGAAATATGAAAAATTAAATTCAGAAATAAAGCCTGAAACATCAGAAAAAATAAAGAAAAGAGTAAATAATGCAAGAAGAATACAGTATTTAAGATACAAAGGTACGGGCATTTATTCAAACGCAGAATTAACACCGCAAATGATAGAAAAATATTGCCAAATTGATGAACAGTCAAAGAAGATATTGGAACAAGCATTTAGAAAACTTGGACTAAGTGCAAGAGCATATTCAAGAATACTAAAAGTTGCAAGGACAATAGCAGACTTAGAATCAAAAGAAAACATAGAAATGCAACACATTTTAGAAGCAATTCAATATAGAAGTTTAGATAGAAAGTATGGAGATAAATTTTAATGAAAATAGATATAGAAAATTCAATATACCCAAAACAATTGAAAAAATTAAAAAATCCACCACAATTTATATATGCAAATGGAAACATAGGATTATTAAAAACTAATCGGAATATCAATAATAGGCTCAAGAAAACCAACAAAATATGGAGAAAGAATGACAAAAAAGTTTACAAAAGAATTAAGCTTATATGGGTTAACAATTGTTAGCGGAATGGCAGAAGGAATAGATAGTTTTGCACATACTACTGCATTAGAAACACAAGGAAAGACAATTGCTGTATTACCATGTGGATTTAACAAAATATTCCCCAAAAGCAATATAAAATTATATCAGCAAATATTAGAGAATGATGGACTTGTTATAAGTGAATATGAAGAAGGTCAAGAAAAAACATATAAAAGTCTTTTAGAAAGAAATAGAATTGTAGCAGGACTATCAATTGGAACATTAGTAGTCGAAGGAGGATATAGAAGTGGAACAAGCGTAACTGCAAGAAAAACTAAAGAATTAAGAAAAAATGTATTTTGCATACCATCAAGTTTAGAAAACCCAAAGGGAATAACACCAAATAAATTAATACAAAGTGGAGCTTTTTTAGTTACAACAGTAGAAGATATTGTTGAAAAATATCCAGAATTAAAGTTGAAAAAACTAGAAGTTCAAAAACCAAAAGAAAAAGGAGTTGAACCAGAATTTAAAGAAATTTATGATATTTTGAGCTTCGAAAAATCAATACATATTAATGAAATAGCAAAAAAATTGCAACAACCAATTAGTGAAATAAATTCAAAATTAATGATGCTTGAAATTGATGGAAAAGTAATTGCACTTCCGGGAAATAATTATAAAAAGTTTTAAATATCTTTAGTGGAGATATATTAAAGAGTTTTAAATAAAAATTGACTAACATCATAAAGGAGAAAATGAAATATATGAAAATACACATAAAAAAAGATTTTGGTAATTCTGGTGAAGACATAGCAGTTCAATATTTGAAAAGCCATGGACATATTATTTTAAAACGAAATTTTTATTGTAAACAAGGTGAAATTGATATTATCACCAAAGACAAAAATGAAATTGTTTTTATAGAAGTAAAAAGTAGAAGCAACACAGAATATGGACTTCCATCAGAGTCAGTGACAAAACAAAAGATTCAACATTTATATAAAACAGCTAGATATTTTTTGTATAAAAATAAAATGTTAAACGAATTTGTCAGATTTGATGTTGTGGAAATATTAATAAAAAGTGGAAAGTTTAATATAAATCATATAAAACAGATTATATAAGTTACAGTTCAGTAAGGAAAAGTCTTGAAATACCTGTGAATGATATTTCTTACTGGACTGTAACAATATAGAAACAATTTTATGTAAAATAGCAATAAAATCTTGAATATAGAACAAATTACTGGTATAATAAACAACGAAGTATGGTTTAAATTTGACTTTATAAAAATAGACTTGAAACGAAAAAATATAAAAATAGAAAGGACACCAGATGGAAAATATATTAGAAGAAACAAGATTTATAATGAAAAAATACAACATAAAAGCAAATAAAAATCTTGGACAAAACTTTTTAATAAACGAAGAAGTAGTAAACAACATAGTAGGTTGTAGTAACATAGAAAAAGAAGATTTAGTAATAGAAATAGGCCCTGGATTAGGAACACTAACAAAATATCTGCTAGAAAAAGCAGGAAAAGTAATATGCATAGAACTAGACACAAAAATGTTGCAAATACTAGAAGACAGATTTTCTTTATACAATAATTTTGAATTAATAAACAATGATGTACTAAAAGTTGATTTGAAAAATATAATAGAAAAAGAAAAAGCAGAAGATAAAATAAAAAATGTAAAAATAGTAGCAAATTTACCATATTACATTACAACACCAATAATAATGAAACTATTAGAAGAAGAGTTAGAACTAGAAAGTATAACAGTAATGATACAAAAAGAAGTGGCAGACAGGCTAATAGCAGTACCAGGACAAAAAAATACAGGAGCAATAACATATTCTGTATATTATTATGCAAGTTCAGAAGCAATAATGGAAGTGCCTAATAGCTCATTTATACCAGAACCAGAAGTAACATCAAAAGTAATAAAATTAAATATAAGAAAAGAGCCAATTGTTACACCAAAGGACAAAGAAAAAATGTTCAAAATAATAAAATATGCATTTATGCAAAAAAGAAAAACATTGCTAAATTCATTAACAAATAATGGTGTGTTTGAAAACAAACAAAAAGGTACAGAAATTTTAAATTCGCTGGGAATAAAGGAAAATGTAAGACCAGAAGAGTTAACATTAGAACAATTTGAAAAAATTTCAGATATTTTATAAAAAATATTCCAAAAAAAAATTACATATGTTATAATAAAAAAGAAGAATAATGTAAGGAGGTTAGAATGAATCAAATTCTAGTAACAAAAAAATTATATATAACACCAGAATTAAAAAGAAAAAAGAAGATATATAAATTTGATTTTATTATATCTGTATTTTTAGTATGCATTTTAACATCTTTATACATTTATGCTGAATATGACAGAAACAAAAGTGAAGCAGTATCACAAGACATACTAGAAGAAATGAACCAAACACTAGCAGATACTTCGGTAGACACAACTGTTGCAGATGATGATGTTTTGATGGTAGTACTAGATGGAACAGAAGAAGACATTAGTTCAGCAGATAGCAAAGTTAAAGTAGACATTACACAGGTAAATAGCCAAGCACAAAAAGAAACAACACCAAGTGGATATCAATATAAAAAAATTGCAGTTATAAATATACCAAAAATAAATGTTAATTATGCAATATTACAAGGTGAAACAGGAAGTGCAGAAGAAACAGATGCATTATTAAAAATTTCACCGGTTAAATATCATGGACATGAACCAAATGAAGTAGGAAATTTCTGTATAGTAGCACATAACTACAGAAATACAAAATTCTTTAGTAAAGTGCCAACATTAGTAGTTGGAGATACAGTAGACTTAACAGATTTAACAGGAAGAAAAATTACATATCAAGTATATGATAAATATACAGTAGACCCAAGTGACACAAGCTGTACAACACAATTAACTGGAGGAAAAAAAGAAGTTACATTAATAACATGTACAGATGATAGCAAACAAAGGGTAGTAGTAAAATGTAAAGAAGTAAAATAGTAACAAATTAAAAGTCTTTCTCATATAATAAAATAAAATTATTGTATGAGGAGGATTTTTTCTTGGCTAAAATATTAGTTTTTAATAATGATACAGATAGAATGGAAACCTATTATAGAGGTGAATCAGAGCCCATGCCATATAACACAAATGGTACTTTAAGGGTGAAAGAATTTAGAGGTTCTAGTAAATCAAATATTTTGTGGACGACAAAAAGGACAATGCAAAGTTGGAATAGTCAGAGATATATTTTTGGTGCACCAATACCAGTAGGATTTGCATTTAAAAGACCATATGAAGGTGGACATGGAAACCAAAGCCAACATTATGCAGGAGTTGCCTTTGATGTTGGTCAAACATTAAGTTCATCCCAAAGAACTAGACTATGGAATTCAGCAAAAAATTCAGGGGTATGGTATTATGTTGAACCAATAAATTTAACACCAACATGGGTGCATTTTGACAAAAGATTCGGAAAACCGGCGTGTTCTACAGGGGGATTTCCACAATTAAAAAGAGGAAGTTTAAGCAACTATGTTTGTATAGCACAAGATGATTTAAATACATTAGGATTTAGAACAAATGGACTTGATGGTATATTTGGAGCAGCAACACAAAGCGCGGTAATTAATTATCAAAAATCAAGAGGACTAACTGCAGATGGAATAGTTGGATGTAATACTTGGCGCTCTTTACAAGAGGCTGTTGTTGGCACAGGACCTACAAGTACAACAATAAATTAATAGCTAGTAGACATTAATAAGAATCGTTATAGTAGTGTTTTCCATAGTACTACAGTACTATTAATTAAATGAAAACGTGATTATTCAAAAATGAGTAATCACGCTTTTTATTTTTATTC
The DNA here is from genome assembly GCA_945865665.1 of uncultured Clostridium sp. Taxonomy (GTDB): domain Bacteria; phylum Bacillota; class Clostridia; order TANB77; family CAG-508; genus CAG-269. The sequence continues at coordinate 178,636 of CAMBEE010000002.1, forward strand.
TTCATTCATATCTGTTTCTGCAATTGTTTTTGCTACATTATAGATTAATTTTTGTTTCTCTGGAGAAACACTTTTAATTAAGTCTGTAAATTCTTTATCTAAGTAGTTTTCTGAACTGCTAGAAGCACCGTTTAATAAGTACCCTTCTGAAACATCTAGTAAATCACATAATTGGTTTAATCTTTTTAAGTTAATATGTGAATTACCTCTTTCAACTCTGCTTAAGAATGCAACAGAAATGTCAATTTTATCTGCTAAATCTTCTTGAGTCATATTTTTAGCAAGTCTTGCTTGTTTTATTCTAGAACCGATTACGCTGTAATCAATAGCCATTTTTTTCACCTTCTTTCACTTTGCCATGTTCATTGTCATTCGAATTTATAACAATAATATATCATTTAACTTATAAGTTTTGAAGTAACAAAATAAGAAAAATAAACTAATAACTTAAAAAACAGACAAAAACTATTGAAATATAAGCAAATTATACAGTTATAAATACTAAAAAAATCATGAAAAATTAAAAATGAAAATAAATATTAGCAGAAAATAAAGAAAATAGGCGTAAAAATGAATAAAAAAGAGAAAAAGTACTATAAGACTGGAAAAATGAATGCAAAAAACTAGAAAAAACAGGAAAAAAAGAATAATTAGGTATACATAATTTGAAAATGAGCAAAATATATAGTATAATATAAAATGTTCGCGCTAAAAAACGGAATAATTACATTGAATAAAAATTTTAAAAAATTGTATAAGAGTTTCGTTAATAAAAAGGAGAGTGGATTTTATTAGTATAAAAAAATTTAAATTTTATACAAAAGAAACAACGAAATATTTAAATATAGTATTAATAGCAATTGGTTTTATAATATCAATAATATTAATAAAATATAAACCAATGTATGAAGTAAAAATTTCTGGAGAATCAATTGGGTATATAGAAAATAAACAGGCAATAAATGAAACAATAAAAAATAATATAGAAGATTTAAATCAAGCTAATATAGAGAATATTGAATTGACAAAAAAACCAGAATATGAATTTAAATTAGTCGAAAAATCTCAAGAAGAAAATGATGACGAAATAATAGTAGCTTTACAAAAAGAGCTGGAAATAACTTATAAATATTATGAAATAGCTTCAAAAGATGAAGTTATTGAAAATGTTGAAGATAAAGAAACTGCAGAAAAATTAGTTAATGAAATAAAAGAATTGTCAGATAGTGAAATAAATCTTACAATAAATGAAAAAACAACAAATGCATTAGAAGAAGTTCAAATTGACGAATTGGAAGTAGCTAAAGCGAACACAATAGAAAAACTAAATATTGATACAACTGAAGAGATATCAAATATCAATGGAATAAAAATAGCAACTTTACCAGTTACAGGAACAATATCTTCAAGATATGGAGTCAGTAGTAAAATAAGAGTATCAACACATACAGGTTTAGACATTGCAACAACTACAGGCACACCAATAAAAGTTGTTGCAGACGGAACTGTAACATTTGCTGCATATAGTGGCTCTTATGGATACCTTGTAAAAGTTGACCATGGTAATGGTGTTGAAACTTGGTATGGACATACTAGTAAAATGATTGTAAAAGCAGGGCAAGAAGTAAAATCAGGAGATACAATAGCATTAGTTGGAAGTACAGGTAATTCAACAGGCCCACACTTACATTTTGAAGTAAGGATTAATGGAGAACATGTAAACCCACAAAAATATTTGTATAAGTAAAAGATGAGACAAGTGAGAAAGGTTAAATACATACCGAATCTCAGATTTGTCTCTTTTTTTTAAGGCTGTGAACTGTAACGATAAGATAATTATAAAAATAGGTTCTCCACAAAAATAAGTTGACAAATTTTTATAATAATATATAATAAAATAGAACAAATACTATTAAATATTTATTATTGGAATAAGGTGATAAGATGAAAATACAAGATAGAATAAAAAAATTTATGAATAGAAATAATCCAGAATTAATAGCAGGAGAGACAAAGTTAGATAAAAAAATAAATGAAAAAGCAAATGAAATAGAAAAATTATATGTGACAAAAAAAGAAAAGGGAGAAGAAAACCCTATAAATGATACAGTAGAAAAAATAATGCAAATTGTACAGAATAATCCAGATCCATTAGAGGTAAGAAAACTTTTAACAGAGTTAATAGAAAGAGAAAATATATCAGATCAAGTTGTAGAAAGGGCAGCTATAGAATTATCAAAAAAAGAGGATATACTAAATCATATAATAGTAGAGGCAATCGACGAGGCTGAAACAAGTATTCCAGATAGTTCAATTAAAAATATAATAAACAAGGGAGAAATGAACATACGAGACAATTTGGAATTGATACAACAGATGCATGATCAAGAAAAACAGAAACAAGCAGAACAAGAACAATTAGAACTTCAAAGACAGGAACAACAAAAAAAGATTGAGCAAAAAAGAAAAGAAGCAAAAACAAAGATTGAAATATTAAAATCAAATATAAAAGAAATGCAAGATGGTGAAATTGGAGATAGAATATCAGCTATACAAGAACAATTAGGACCAGAAAATATGAATAATGAAATAAACGAATTGATTCAAAATATAATAGCACAAAGAATGGCAGAAGATATTTATAATGATGCAAGGAAGAACCCTTCAATATATAAGTTGTCTAAAGCAATGTCAACAGGGGAAATGATAGAAAGAGATTTAGCAACAACAGTACAAGAAAAATATAAAGAAATAGAAGAAGAAAGAGGACATAAAGAAGGCAGGTTTAATAAAAGAGAATTTAAAATGCTAATTTTAAACGAAATGGCAAGACAAATTAGTATCGAATATGAAAAAACAGGACTATTTAATATTCCAGAATCAAAGCAATTAAGTCAGCTTAAAAAAGAAGAAAAAAAATATTTGGTAGATACTATACAAAATCTTGTTAATACAAAATTAAAAAAAGAGGATATTTTAGAAATTTCAAGGCAAATAAATGAAGGAAATAAAGAATTACAGAAAAAAGAAAATCAAATTATAAATTTAATAAGACAAATTCCAATAGAAGATAAAAGCAGGATAATAGATGTATTAAATAAAATGATAGTAGATAAAAACAGATTAGATACAATAGAGATGCTTGATAATGAGGGGTTATTAAATAAACTTGCAATTATGCCAACAGAAAAAAGGAAAGAAACTATAAATATAGTAAACAAGGCAGTTGGGAAAAGAAATAAATATAAAGTTGCTACAAAAACACCAAAAACGAATGGTGCAAAATTTAGTGGAAATCCAACATCAATAGAATATGAAGAGAGATAAATTTAATTTTATCTTTCTTCTTTTGTGTATGAAAAAAACAAAAATCTTTTTCACACAAAATTTACAAAAAAAATAACATTTGGGAATAATATAAAAATAAAATACCCATATAATATAAATATGAAAAATATGGGAGCATAAAAATTGAAAATTAAATAATAATCAATTAAAAAGCACCAAAGAAAGGTGGAAACCAAATGAAAAAAAACAAAGAATTACAGAAAATTGAAAATATAATGGAGATAGAAATACCAATAGATACAAAAAGCAAAGAATTTGAAAAAGTAATGTTTATATATAAAGTAGCGCTAAAAGAAATCAATACAAAACTAGAAATATTAAAAGACGAATTCAAACTCTTTTACGAATATGACTTAATAGACCACATAAACACAAGAATAAAATCACCAGAAAGTATAAGAAATAAAATGAAAGACAAAAGTTTACAATATACATACAAGGAAATGATTAAAAACATTAATGATATTGCAGGAATAAGGACAATATGCCCAATTCAAAAGGATATATACTCAATAAGAAATTTAATTACAAAAATACCCGGAGTAAAAGTACTGAAAGAAAAAGACTATGTGAAAAATCCGAAAAAGAGTGGATATTCAAGTTATCATATGATTTTGGAAGTTCCAATTACATTGTCACAAAATTTGATATATGTAAAAGTTGAACTTCAAATAAGAACATTAGCAATGGATTTCTGGGCAAGTATTGAACACAAAATGAAATATAAACCAGATAAAGAAGTAACAAAATCAACATCGAAAGAACTTGTACAATGTGCTAAAATGGTAAATAAATTAGATAATAAAATGATGTTGTTAAATACATGAAATAAATTTGTATATTAATTATAAAGTTGCAGTATTATAGATGTTTTTTATAACTTTCGAATGTGACCGAAATAGTGTTACAAATTCTTAAGTAAATGTTCTAAAGGGTCCTGTATTCGGGTATTGTTAGAATATTTACGTTAGAATTTGTTAACGTTATGTAGGGTAACCGAGAAAGTTACAAAAAACATCTATAATACTGCAATTTTATGATACATATTAATAAGAAATTATAACAAAGATTTATAAGTCAATATTTTTTAAAAAACAAAGAAGGATTTATGTAAAATAGGTCGAATATTATATATAAGTATGTTTATTTGAAAGAAAGAGAGGAAAAATGGCAAGATATAGTGAAGAGATATTAAATGAAGTAAGACAATCAAACGACATAGTAGATGTCATATCACAATATGTGCACTTAAAAAGAAGCGGAAGAAACTATTTTGGACTATGTCCATTCCACAATGAAAAATCACCTTCTTTTTCAGTCTCACCAGATAAACAAATATTCCACTGCTTTGGGTGTGGAGTAGGAGGAAATGTAATAACATTTGTATCACAAATAGAAGGACTAAATTTTGTAGAAACAGTACAAATGCTAGCAGAAAGAGCAAACATACAACTACCAACACTACAAAACAATGGAGACACACAAAGAGAGATACTAAAAGACAAAGTATATAAAGTAAATGAATTCACTGCAGAATACTACCATCAAAATTTATATAAACCACAAGCAAAAATGGCACAAGAATATGTAAAGAAAAGACAGCTAACAAACGAAACGTTAAAATCATTCAGAATTGGATTCTCAGGCAAATTTGACGAACTATATCAAGAATTAAAAAAGCAAGGGTTTCAAGAACAAGAAATATTAGAATCAGGGTTAGTCAACAAAAATGAAAGAGGTCAATACATAGATAGATACAGAAATAGACTAATGTTTCCAATATGTGATGCAAGAGGAAGAGTCATAGCATTTGGCGGAAGAGTATTAGACGAATCAAAGCCCAAATATATAAACTCACCAGAAAATGTAGTATATAGCAAAGGAAGACATTTATTTGGACTAAATGTTGCCAAAAAAGGAGACACTAAAAAAATATTAATAGTTGAAGGCTATATGGATGTAATCTCACTACATCAAAGAGGAATAACAAATGTTGTAGCATCACTTGGAACAGCCTTAACTGAGCAACAGGGATGGTTGCTAAGAAAAAATTCTGAACAAATAATATTAAGTTTTGACTCTGACGAGGCAGGAATAAAAGCAAAATTAAGGTCAATAGAAATATTACAAAATATGGGATGTGACCTAAGAGTATTACAATTAGAAGGTGCAAAAGATCCAGACGAATATATACTAAAATATGGAAATATGCGCTTTCAAAATGCAGTAGACAAAGCATTTTCAGTAGTTGAATTTAAAGTAAAAATACTAAAAAAAGAGTTGGATTTAGACAACACTAATGACAAAATAAAATTCTTAAATGAAATTGCAAAATTGATTTCAAAAATAGACAACACAATGGAAAGAGAAGTATATATTGAGAAAATTGCAAAAGAATATGATATTTCAAAAGAAGCAATTTATGCAGAAGTGAACAAACTAAAATATAAAAATGATAAGAGTGAAAAAATATTGGAAAGACCAAAGCCAGTAATAACTCATAAAAAAGTAGAAGTACAAGAAGTATCACCAATAATAAAAAGAAGAGAAAACACAATAATTTCAATATTACTATCAGGAGAGCTTTCCGTATTTGAAATAATAAGGCAAAACATAAAAGCAGAAGATTTTCAAGATGGAATAAACAGAGAAATAGCAAAAAAACTGTATGAAGAATTTGAAAAAGGAAATAGTAATATTAATGGAATAATAGACAATCTAAGCCAAGAACAACAAAATCAAATCACAATGATAATGGCAGAAGACTATGAAATAGAGGACTTAGAAAAAGCAATTGATGATATTATTCAAGCTTATAAAAGGGACAAGTTAAATAATAGAAAGCTTGAAGTATTGGAATTACTAGAGCAAACTTCAAATGTTGAAGAGAAAAAGGAATTAGAAAAAGAGCTAAGTAATATAATAATTACGTTAGCAAGAATGAAGTAGGGGGAAAATTCATGTCTAATAAAAAAGAAGAAAATTTAGAAGAAGTAAAAAAAGTTAAAGAAGTAAGCGAAACAAAAACAACTGAAACAGAAGTAAAAACAAAAAAAGCATCAGAAAATAAAGTGGAAAAAAATAGTGAAAAAACAGACACAGAAAAAATCAATAATATAATTAATGAAGCAAAACAAAATGGAAAAATGACATATAGTGATTTAGCAACAAAATTAAATGATGTAAATCCAGAGAAAATGGATGAAGTTTTTGACGAATTTGAAAAAGGTGGAATAGATTTATTACCAGATGATTTTGACGAAGAACCAAATGTTGAAGATTTAAAAGAAGTAGAAGAACTTAAGTTAGACGAAATAACAGATACAAGTTTTGAAGGCATTAGTGTAGATGACCCAGTAAGAATGTATTTAAGGGAAATAGGAAAAATACCACTATTAACATTTGACGAAGAACTAGAACTTGCAAAAAGAATTCTAGAGGGAGACGAAGAAGCAAAACAAAAATTAGCTGAATCAAACCTAAGACTTGTTGTAAGTATTGCAAAAAAATATGTTGGTAGAGGAATGCTATTCTTGGATTTAATACAAGAAGGAAACATGGGACTTATAAAAGCAGTAGAAAAATTTGATTATACAAAAGGATTCAAATTTAGTACTTATGCAACATGGTGGATAAGACAAGCAATAACAAGAGCTATTGCAGACCAAGCAAGAACAATAAGAATTCCAGTTCATATGGTAGAAACAATAAATAAATTAATAAGAACATCAAGAAACTTATTACAACAAATGGGTAGAGAACCAACACCAGAAGAAATAGCAAAAGAAATGGAAATTCCAGTTGAAAAAGTAGTAGAAATCCAAAAAATTGCACAAGACCCAGTGTCACTAGAAACACCAATTGGAGAAGAAGAGGACAGCCACTTAGGGGACTTTATACAAGACGAAGACAGCCCAGCTCCACATGATGCAGCATCATACACACTTTTAAAAGAACAATTAGAAGAAGTAATGAATACATTAACACCAAGAGAAGCAAAAGTATTAAAATTAAGATTTGGACTAGAAGACGGAAAATCTAGAACACTTGAAGAAGTAGGAAAAGAATTTAATGTAACTCGTGAAAGAATAAGACAAATAGAAGCAAAAGCATTAAGAAAATTAAGACATCCAAGTAGAAGCAAAAAATTAAGAGACTATATGGGATAAAATTTGTCATTAGGGACGCCCATTTTTGACAAGTATATAAAGAGTCAAGAGTGAGCGCCTTTCTTGATAGGAAAGGATGAAATTAAAGATGGAAAACATAAGAAATTTTGTAGAAACAATAAAAGGAATACAAATGTCTCAAATAATTGATATAGGAATAGCAATATTAATATATATACTATTTAGATGTTTAAGCCAAAGCCTAGCATATTTTACAGTTAAATTTTTCAAACCAAAAACAAAAAACAAAAAATCAATAAAAAATAATGCGTTTTATACACCATTAAAAGTATTTTATGTTGTTCTAGGAGCATATATTTCATTATTATTTATTAGACAACCACTTCAAACACCAGTATGGTTAAATACAGCAGTTGATCAAATATTTAAAATAGCAGTAATTATTTTATCAGCAAACGGAATAGCAAATAGCTTAACAACAAATAATAGCTTAGTAAATAAATTAAAAGATAGAATGAATCCAGATGTAGAAGACTCAATGCTTAAATTTATACTTAAAGCAATCAGAGCAGTAATATACATAATAGCAGGATTTATGATAATAACAGATTTAGGATTTAACCTAAACGGATTAATTGCAGGACTAGGAATAGGAAGTGTTGTAATAACACTTGCAGCACAAGATACAGCAAAAAATTTATTTGGAGGACTAGTAATATTTTTAGACAAACCATTTGTAGTAGGGGACTGGATAGAAGTAGAAAACTACGAGGGAACTGTAGAAGATATTACATTTAGAAGCACAAGAGTAAGAACATTTGAAAACTCAGTTGTAAACATACCAAATGCAGTAATAGCAAATGATTCAATAATTAATTGGAGCAGAATGGAAAAAAGAAGAAATAAAGTTAATTTGTGTTTAGACTTAGATACTCCGTTAGAAAAAGTTCAAATAGTTCAAAAAAGAATAAAAGAATTATTGGTACAACATGATGATGTAATTGATGAGACTATTATTGTTAGATTTGATAATATAACAGATAATGGAATTAACTTATTGGTATGTAGTTATACTAATTCTCTAGATTATTCAAGTTTTTTAGAGGAAAAAGAAAAGATAAACTTTAAAATAATGCAAATACTTAGAGAAGAAAATGTAGAATTGGCATATGACACAAAAACAGTATTTGTAAGAAATTAAAAGAAAGTTCCAACAAAGGGACTTTCTTTTTTGAGTATCCACTAAAAAATATAAGAAATAGCGGAAGCCACAGAAATAAAAAAGAAAACAGCTGTACATATAGCACATATAGATGATGATATAAAGCACAAATCAGTTTTCCATCCCATAGTTTCATTTAACCGAGGCTCAATAACTTTTATTAATATTAAATAAAGTATAAATGAAACAGCAGATGCAAATAAAAATTCCAATGTTTTTGGCATAGGCACTCTCCTTTTGTACAAAAACCATATTAACGGTTACATAAAATATTATAATACAAAAAGCCAATAAATTCAACTAGTATTGCAATTTTTATGGTAATATAGTACAATAAAAACAATTAAAATTCACAAATAGGGCACAAAAATAAGGTAAAATAGAACTAAATGAAATGCCATAAGATTTGATTGACAAAATTTTTAAAGAAAATTTAGGATGGCGATGAGTGAAGCGAAAGGAGAACAAACATGGACAAATGCATATTAATTGTAGATGACGAATCAAGAATGAGAAAACTAATAAAAGACTTTTTAGCAACAAAAGGCTACAACATATTAGAAGCTGAAGACGGAGAAAAAGCACTACAAGTATTTGAAGAAAACTCAGAAAAAATAAGCTTAATTTTATTAGATGTAATGATGCCAAAACTAGATGGTTGGTCTGTATTAAGACAAATACGACAAACTTCAAAAGTACCAATAATAATGCTAACAGCAAGAGGAGAAGAACAAGACGAATTATTTGGATTTGAGCTAGGAGTAGACGAATACATATCAAAACCATTTAGCCCCAAAATACTAGTAGCTAGAGTAGAAGCAATACTAAAAAGAACACAAGGAAATTCCAAAGAAGTAAAAGACTATGGAGGAATAGAAATAGATAAAGATGGTAGAACAGTAACAGTTGATGGAAAAGTATTAGAATTAAGTTTAAGAGAATATGAATTATTAGTATATTTAGTAGAAAATGAAAACATAGCACTTTCTAGAGATAAAATATTAAATAATGTGTGGAACTATGATTATTATGGAGATTCTAGAACAATAGACAGTCATATAAAAAAAATAAGACATAAATTGGGAAAAAGAGGCAAATATATAAAAACAATGAGAGGTGTAGGATATAAATTTGAAGTTAAATAAATTAAAAGATGTATTTTCATCAGTAAAAGTAAAACTATTTATAACACTAAGTTCCACAATATTACTAATAATAATATTTTTAATAATAGTAAACAACTTTGCGCTAGAAAATTTCTATCTATATAACAAACAAAACACATTAAAAGCAGTATATGAAACAATAAACAACTATTACGAAAACCCAAATCAAGACAATGATATAGAATCAGAACTGGAAAAATTATCTGTAAAAAATAATTTTGACATTTTAGTAAAAGACAATAATGGTATAAATGTTTATACTACAAATAAAAACTTTTCTTCAGTAATAGGAAATATAAACGATATACTAGACAAGTTTAATACAAACAAGGGAAAAGAGCTAGAATCAAATGATAAATTTGTAATAAAAAAACAACAAGATTTGAAAAATGGATTATCATATATAATGCTTTCTGGTAAGCTAGATAACGGATATTTTTTATACATTCGTATTCCAGTAACATCTATACAAGATAGCGTAAAAATATCAAATAACTTTTTATTACTAATGGCAGGATTTACTATATTAATAGCATCAATTATGGTATCAATAGTATCAAGAAAATTCACAGAGCCAATATTAGAACTAAATAACATAGCAAAAAAAATGTCAAACTTAGACTTTAGTCAAAAATATAAAATAACAAATGCTAAAGACGAAATAAATGACTTAGGCAAAAGCATAAACACCATGTCAGACAAACTAGAAAAGACAATAAAGCAATTAAGAAGTAGTAACATAGAACTAGAAAGGGACATCGAAGAAAAATCTAAAATAGACGAAATGAGAAAAACATTTATATCAGACGTATCACATGAGTTAAAAACTCCAATAGCATTGATACAAGGTTATAGTGAAGGACTACTTGAAAATGTAAATACAGATGAAGAAAGTAGAAAATTTTATGCTGAAGTTATTTTTGACGAAACAAATAAGATGGATAAGCTTGTAAAACAATTATTAGAACTTATGAAACTAGAATATGGCAAAAGAGAATTTAACAATAAAGAATTTAATATTGTAGAACTTGAAAAAGAAGTTATCAGAAAAACAAATGTTATGGTAGAGGGAAAACAAGCAGAAATAATATTTGACTCTAATCAAGAGATACAAGTATTTGCAGATGACTTTTATATTGAACAGGTTTTAACAAATTATATGATAAATGCAATAAAAAATGTTGAAGAAATGTATGGAGAAAAATATATAAAAATATCAAATGAAATAAAATCAGAAGAAAACAAGGTATGTATTAAAGTATTTAATACGGGTAAAAATATTTCAGAGGAAAATTTAAACAGAATTTGGAACAGATTTTACAAAGCAGATGAATCTAGACATAGAGAAGATGGTGGAACTGGTATAGGACTTGCATTTGTAAAAGCTATTATGAGCAATTATGATAATAAATATGGAGTTCGTAATTTGGAAAATGGAGTTGAATTTTATTTTGAATTAGATATGAAACAAGGAAGACAAGCCTAACTTTTCGTAACAATTCACAGTTTAAGAAAATTCTTGTGTGCAAGTTGCCACCTTAAGGGTTATATATATTTGATATTGCATCCTGTTCATTACGTTTAAAAAGAAAATCTAAAATATCAAACTGAGCCTCTCTCACTCAGGTCAAAAATGTATATATGTATATGATTTTAAACTTTTCGAATGTGATTAGAGCAATATTAGAATTTCTTAAATAAATTTATGGAAAGCGTTCACGTCGAGCGAAGCGAGGACTAAGTGGAATTATCCATCAATTTATTTTAGAAATTCTTATGTTGCGTATTGAACCGAGAAAATGTTTCAAATCATATACCTATATACATTTTTTTGTGAGCATTCCTCAGTTAGTTATTTAAGATTTTCTATTTTTCACTCCAATCAAACGGATGCAATATCAAATATATATAACCCTTAAGGTGGCAACTTGCACACAAAAATTTCTAAAGCTGTAAATTCTAACAACTTGGCTCTTTTTGTCGAATTTTGCGATGAAAAGTTCTTTACAAATGCAAAAAAATGTAGTATTATAAATATAGATTTTAATCAAATGCACGAAAGTGCTTTAATCTAAAAAATTTTTTCGAAAAAATTATTCCAAAACGAAAATTAAAAAAGTGAGGAGGAAAAGGCATGAATGGTTAGGTATACCACAAGATATGTTAATCTTGTTAGCTTTATAATAACACTATTAATTTTCATAATTACAATTAATGCAAGAATTACTTTAAATAGAATAAATTACGGTACACTTATATCAATTCTATTAAAAAGAGATTCTGTATTAGTAGAATTAAAATCTAACAACTTTAATCAAGACACAGAAGACAAGAATGTAGAAAATCAAAATAACCCAAAAACAAATAACCTCGAAACAAAAGAAGAAAAAAACAAATGGAAAATAATGATTCCAGAAATATCGTTAGAAGCAGAAATATCTGAAGGCACAAGTAAAGAAATAATGGATAAATTTGTTGGACACTTTGAAGAAACAACAAAAATAAGTGGTAATGTAGGGCTTGCGGCACATAATAGAGGATATGCTGTTAATTATTTTGCAAATATAAAACAACTAAAAGAAAATGATAAAATAATTTATCAATATAATGGAGAGCAAAAAACATATAGTGTAATAGAAAACAAAATAATAAAAGATACTGACTGGAGCCTATTAGAAAATACAAAAGACAATAGAATAACATTAATAACATGTGTAGAAAATGAGCCAGAATACAGAAGATGTGTACAAGCAAAAGAAACTAAAGAATAGAATAATATATGATTTAAAAGGAGGAAGATTAAAAATAAAAAAAACATTAAATATTATATCAATAATAGCTTTTATAATAGTTCTTAATATAAATTTGATAATTAATTCAGTAAAGGCTGTAGATATAAACTCAGCAAATATTATTTCAGGTGGTGACTGTGGAAGTTTATTAATTTATAAGGGAATATATGTAAAAACATACTACTCATATTATTTAAAAGATGGACAAGAATATCCGGCATATTGCCTAGATAAAACAAAACAAGGAGTAAAAGATGATTTAACATATTCTGTTTCAATTCAAGATTCTATTTCTGATGTTAAATTGTGGAGAATAATTATAAATGGATATCCATATAAAACAATACAAGAGTTAGGTTGCAATAATAAAGAAGAGGCGTTTTCAGCAACAAAACAAGCAATATATTGCTATATACATGGAAATAATCCAAATGATTATTCTGGAATAGGAGAAGCGGGAAATAGAACAGTAAGAGCAATAAAACAAATCCTAGACAATGCAGAAAGATGTACCGAAACAAAAATTTCTAACAATGTAAAAATAATTAAAGAACAAGAACAATTTGATGTAGATATAACGGAAAAAACATATGTATCAAAAACATATTCAATAAAAGCAGGAACAACAATATCAAATTATAAAGTTCAATTAACAAAAATCCAAGAAGAACTACCAGAAGGAATAAAAATAACAGATATTAATAACAATGAAAAAACAGAATTTGCACAAAATGAAAAATTTAAAATTTTAATACCAATAAGAAATCTTACAAAAGAAAATAAATTTAATATAGAAATACAAACAAAGATAAATAGCAAACCAATATTATATGGAAAAGCACCAAATGCATCATATCAAGACTATGCACTTACTGCTGCTACGTATGAAGATGCAAGTGGAAAAACAGAAGACAAGTTCTATAAAAATGAAACTAAAGTAAAAATAATAAAACAAGACGCAGAAACAAAAGAAAGATTAGAAAATGTGGAATTTAATATTTTAGACAGTGATAAAAAAATAATTTATTCTAATTTAAAAACTAATTCAAATGGTGAGATAGAAGTTGCAAATTTAATTCCTGGAAAATATTATATTCAAGAGGTTAGTACAAAAGATGGGTATGAATTAAATAATGAAGTATTTGAATTTAATGTTAATCTTAATGAAGAATTTACAATTACAATAGATAATTCTTTTAAAGAAGAACCAGAACCAAAAACTACAAAACAAGAAATTTCTCATACAGTTGAGAATGTTAAAAAACTACCTGTTACAGGTATGTAAATAAAAATTACCTCTATGTAATAGCATTGAGGTAATTTTTTCTTTTATGCTATTGAAAAAAATAAATAAAACAATTATAATAAAATAGTAAAATATAAAAGAAAGAATATGTTTATAGAAATTATAAACATATTATACGGGGAATTATAAATATGAAAAAGAAAAACTTAATAATTGTAGTATTAATAATTGCAATTCTAGCAGTATCAGTGTATTTTATAGTAAACAAAATACAAAAAGAAAACAAAAAATATGAAATATCACAAATAAACGAATATCAATACTTTGTATTTAAAGAAAATGAAAAATACGGAGTTATTAACACAAAAGGAGAAACAATAGTAGAAGCAAAATATGATGATGTAAAAATTCCAAATCCAGAAAAGGCAGTATTTATATGCTTTGAAGGAGAAAATACAAAAGTGCTAAACAACAATGGAGAAGAAATATATACACAATATGAAAATATACAACCACTAAAACTAAAAAATGTGTTGAGTGATTTAATGTATGAAAAAACAACATTAGAATATAGCAAAGATGGAAAATACGGAATAATTAGCATAGATGGAAAAAAGATAACAAATGCAATATATGAAGATATAGATACACTTCAATTTAAAGAAGGAGAACTACTTGTAAAGAAAAACGGTAAATATGGTGTAATAAATATCAAAGGGGCAACATTAGTAAAAGCACAATATGATGGAATAGAAGCAGACAGATATTATGAAGAATATACAGGATATAAAAAAGACGGATATATTGTAAAGAAGACAACAGATGAAGGATACAGATATGGATATGTAACAGTAAATGGAAAACAAATAATTGATAATAAATATAATGATTTATACAGAATTACAGATATAAATAGCGATGAAATATATATAATATGTGCTGAAAATGGAAAATACGGACTATTAAAAGATGGAAAAAAAATTATAGAAAATGATTATCAATCACTAGTATATAATGAAAATAACGACACGATAACAGCATTAAAAGGAAAAAATTATGGGGCATTTACTATTGGAGGCAAAGAAATAATACCATTTGAATACAAGCAAATAGGAACTTCAGGGGAATATTTATATGCAACAACTGCTGACGAAAATGAAAAAGTATTTGATACAAATGGAAATGAAGCAGGAATAGAATCTAGTATAGCAATAATAGATGTAGACTCTACAGATTATAAAATTCAGATTGACACAGCAAATGGTAAGACAAATTATGAAATATATCAAAATGATAAAAAAATTACAAAAAATAAGTATATATATATAGAATATTTATTTGATAATTATTTTACAGCATGTAACGAAGATGGAAAACTAGGAGTTATAAACAGTGATGACGAAACAAAAATCAATTTTGAATATAATTCTATACAAAGAATTGAGGGAACAAATCTTATAGAAACAATACAAAATGATACAAATACAATTCAAATATATACAAAAGATATGAAAAAAATCAGCGAATTAAAAAATGCTAATATAGAAGTAAATTCTGATTATATTAAATTATACAATAATACAGAAATTAAATATATAACAAAAGATGGAAATGAAGTTAAAAATACAGAACTATTTGAGAACAACAAAATATTTGCAAATCAAAAAGACGGAAAATGGGGATTTGTAGATAAAAATGGAAAAGTTGTAATTGATTACAAATATGATTCTGTAACAGAGGTTAATAAATATGGCTTTGCTGGAATTGAGATGGACAAAAAATGGGGAATAGTTGATGAGAATGGAAATATTATAGTAGAACCTAGATATAAGTTAAATGATAAAAATCCAACATTTATTGGTGGATATTATCAAGTTACATATGGAAGCGGTGAAGTTTATTATACAAAATAAAGTGGAGGCATCCTTATTAGACATATAGTTTAATAAGGGTGTTTTTTATTTAAGCTTCGTAGAAATATTAATATAAATAAAAATATATTTTAGCTTACTTTAATTTAAGCATCTGTAACAAAAAGAAGTTTAAAATCATAAAAAATAGTAAATAATAAAAATAATTTCTAAAAAAACACCAAATAGAAAATGTGTATAAGGGAATAAAATGCACCAAATTTGAAAGGAAAAGTGATAAAATGAAATTAGGTTTAGCATTATCAGGAGGCGGTATAAGGGGAATAGCACATGCTGGAGTTCTTAAAGCATTAGAAGAAAATGATATAAAGATAGATGCAATAGGAGGTACAAGTTCAGGAAGTATAATTGCAACATTATATGCAATGGGATATTCACCATATTATATCTACATATTGTTCAAAAAATATGCAAAAGATTTAGTAAATCAAAATACAATATCAAAAGTAACAAACATAGGAAACTTTATGGCAAATAAAAAAGCAAGTTTTCAAGGTTTTTATTCTGGTGAAGAAATAGAAGAGTGCTTTAACAACATTGCAGCACGAAAAGGAATTAAGACAATATCAGATATAAAAATGCCGATTGTAATTCCAACAGTCGATGTACAAAATTCAAAAAAATATGTGATTACAAATAATATACCTGAAAAAACTTGTTCAAATACAGAATATATAAATAACATCGGAATTGGCAAAGCAATTAGAGCAAGTTGCAGTTTTCCAGTATTTTTTAGTCCGTGTGAGTATAATGAACATAAATTTTTGGACGGTGGAATTTTAGATAATTTTCCAACAATTGAAGTTAGACATCAGGGGGCTGATAAAATGTTGACGGTTAATTTTAAGGCAGATGATATTGAGGAAAGTAGCAATATTATGGATATTGTTATGAGAACTATTGATATTATGGGAAATAAAATATCAGAGGAAAATATCAGTAATAGTGATATGGTTTTGACTATTCAAACTGATAAAACAGGTTTGTTGGAAACTGAAAAATTGGATGCATGTTATAAATATGGATACAGACAAACTATAAATCAAATTAATAAAATTAAAGATATGATAAATGATAATTAATATTAAATTTTAGAAGTATCAAATACAATAAATTTGAATATAATATACAAATTTATTGTATAAAAGAAAAGAGGAAAATCTATGGAAGTCAGGTATTTTGATAACAGTGCAACAACAAGGATAAAAGAAGAGGTGCTAACCGAAATGTTCCCATATCTAAGCCGAGAATATGGAAATCCATCATCATTATATAGCATAGGAAGAAAATCAAAAAGAGCAATAGAAGAAGCACGAAAAAGAGTAGCTTCATTAATAAATTGCAAATCAGAAGAAATATATTTTACAAGTTGTGGGTCTGAAAGTGACAATACAGCATTAAAAGGAATAGCATATGCAAATCAAAATAAAGGTAAGCACATTATAACATCAAAAATTGAACATCCAGCAATTTTACATAGTTGCCAAAACTTGGAGAACAAAGGCTTCGAAGTAACATATTTAGATGTGGACAAAGATGGATTTGTAAATTTAGGAACATTAGAAAATTCAATAAGAACAGACACAATTTTGATAAGCATAATGTTTGCAAATAATGAAATTGGAACAATAGAACCAATAGAAGAAATTGCAAAAATTGCACACAAAAATGGGATAATATTTCATACAGATGCGGTTCAGGCATGTGGAAATATCCCAATAGATGTTCAAAAAATGGATATAGATATGCTTTCTTTATCAGGCCATAAAATATATGCGCCAAAGGGAATAGGGGCATTATATGTAAAGAAGGAAATTGAGTTTGAACGTTTTATGGATGGAGGACATCAAGAAAAAAATAAAAGGTCTGGAACAGAAAATGTTGCAGAAATAGTTGCACTAGGAAAAGCCTGTAAAATAGCAGAGAAGAACATGGAAAAATATCAAAATAAACTACAAAATTTAAGAAATTATTGTCTAGAAAAAATGAAAAAAAGTTTTCCCAATATCCATATAAATGGAACAATGGAAAAACGATTACCAGGAAATATAAATGTTAGTTTTGAAGGACAAAATGCAACAGAAATATTGTATAAATTGGATGAGATGGGGATTTGTGCATCAGGAGGTTCGGCTTGTTCTTCAGGAGATAACAGTCCATCACATGTACTAACTGCAATTGGTTTGCCAAGTGAATTGGCAAAAGGTGCAATTCGTTTTACATTTGGAGATTTTAACACCAAAGACGATGTAGATTATCTAGTAAAAAAGTTAAAGGAAATATTAAATTAAAAACATTTTCTTACAATTGCAGAAATTGCACACTTAATACCATCAACAGCAGCAGACATTATACCTCCAGCATAACCAGCACCTTCACCACAAGGGTAAATTCCACTGATATTAGAAACTAAATTTTCATCCCTTAAAATTCGTACAGGAGAAGAACTACGAGTTTCCATACCTGTTAAAATACTATCTGGATTTGCAAAACCATGTAATCTAGTATCAAAAAATTTAATACCATCTTTCAAAGTTGTTGAAACAAATTCAGGCATAATATCATTTAAATTAGATAAAGTAACACCAGGTTTATAAGATGGCTCAACAGTACCTATAAAGGTGCTTTTTATATTTTTATCAAAATCTTCAAATCTTTGTATTGGTGCAAAATAATTTGAACCACCAAGGATAAAGGCCTTTTCTTCCAAATCTTTTTGAAAATCAATACCAGATAAAGGATTTTTACAATCTTTAAAATCTTCAGGAGTTACATTAACCAAAACAGCAGAATTTGCATTTTTGCCATTACGAGCAAAGTAACTCATACCATTAGTTACAATAGTTTTTTCTTCACTTGAAGATGGCATAACAGTACCACCTGGACACATGCAAAATGTATAGCAAGAACGTCCAGAAGGAGCATGATATGCAAGTTTGTAATCAGCAGAAGGCAGTTTTAATTTTGTCAAAGTTCCATATTGAGCCTTATTTATTTCACTTTGTAAATGTTCAATTCTAACACCAACAGAAAAGTTTTTTGGTTCTAACAACAGACCCTTTTCATAAACTTTTTTAAATGTATCTCTTGAACTATGACCAATTGCAAGTATGACAACATTTGCATCGATTTTTTCTGTTGCATCAGTATCTAAATGAGTAACAATAACTTTAGAAACAGAACTGTTAGTAGTTTCCAAATCAATAAATTTTGTATTAAATAAGAAAGTTCCACCTTGAGCAATAATATAATTTCTCATATTTTTAATAATATTTACTAAATTATCTGTACCAATATGTGGTTTAGTTAAATACAAAATTTGTTCAGGTGCACCAAATTTAACAAACTCTTCTAATACAGTTTTACAATAAGGCGAATTTATACCAGATGTAAGTTTTCCATCAGAAAAAGTACCAGCACCACCTTCACCAAATTGGACATTAGAATTAGTGTTCAAAATACCATTATTTATAAAATTATCAACAGTTTTTTTACGATTTTCAACCTGCTCACCTTGTTCTATAACAATTGGCTTGTATCCATATTTAACAAAAGTCAAAGCAGCAAATAAACCACTTGGCCCTGCACCAACTATTACAGGTCTAACAGATTTATTTAGATTTAGTTCGAATTTTGGTTGCTCTATTTTTTTTATTAAGGAAATGTCTTTGTTTTTTAAAAACTTTTCTTCATTTTTTACACAAATGTCAATAGAATATGAATAGTGTACATCATCTTTTTTTCTTGCATCTATTGATTTTTTTGATATGTGCCACTCAGTAATATTTTCTTTTTGAATTTTGTATTTTTTAATTGCTGTTTTTAAAACTTCTTCGTCTGTTATGTCTTTGTATATTTTTATATTACTTATTCTTATCATTTTTGTATCCTTTCAAATTTTTCTGTATTGCCAGTTCATATGTGTTGACATTTTAGAACGTAATTAAATTTCGAAAAGGCACTCGATTTTTTATATTATACAATTTTATTTTAATAAAGTAAAGGAGGTGCGCTTAATAAGCACACCTCATAGAAACTTATACATATGTTGTTACAAGAGCTCCGGATGAATTGTAAACAGATATACCAGTATCATAGAAAATAGTCATCTCATATCCAGCTGGTAATTTTGTTGTTAACCCTGCAGCTAAAGCTGAGTCAACAAGAATCTTGTATCCTTTTGGAAAATCATCTTTTTTATAAGTGCTCAATTGAGTATGAGCATATTTTGCTATAGCGACATTAACTGTATGAGCCAATGACATTTTAAAGCGCTCTAATTTATTAGAGTCAACAGAAGGATTTTCCTCTTCAATTTTTTCTGCCCACCAATTGGCGGCCTCGTTTCCATAATTTTTTTTCATGTCTTATCTCCTTAGTCTAAAATTATATTATAAAGTTTCCATAATATTATTATAACACTATATTGCAACAAAAGCAATATTTTGAATAATAGAATATGCATATTTTATGTTATGTAGATATACAAAAATTACTATATAGAAGATAGAGAGAAAGTATAAAAATTTATTAAATGGTTTATAAGGTTTGTATAAAGGAATAAAAGAAAAATTAAAAGAACAAGAAAGATGAGTGTTCTAATACAACCCTAACACGAATACAATTAAACAAAAGTATTCATATGGGGGTTAGCTTTATGAGAGGTATATCAATAGACGAACGTGCAATAGAACTAGCACGATATATAATAGATTCAAAAGACACAGTAAGAGGAGCAGCCAAAAAATTTGGAATAAGTAAAAGTACAGTACACAAAGATGTAACACTTCGGAACGGTAGAAGAAAGGGACAAGTTATTCCTGAAAGTATTGAAATAAAAGGAGTTTTCTTAAGTACAAAGAATCCTGTTGTTAGGTTGGGATTAGTAATTAAATAAGTAAATAAAATGTAAGTCTTAAAAAATAAAATTTTAAGGCTTATTTTTTATCCTAAAATTATACCAAATAGTATTTTTAATGCTACAAAGTCGAACGTGGTGCGAATAAAAACTAAACGAAAGGAGGGTGTGTAATGCAAAAGTTAAAAGGACTATGGATACCAGCAGAAATTTTATTAAATAAAAATTTATCAGATAAAGAAAAAGTAATACTTGCAATGATTTTATATTTGAGTGAAGAAAAAGGAAGTTGCTTTGCAAGTAATAAATATATAGCAAGCATTGTAAATGTAACACATGAAAGAGTATCTAAAATTATAAGTTCATTAAAAGATAAAGGATATGTAAGAGTTAAATTAAAATATAAAACAGATAGTAAAGAAATAGAAGAAAGACAAATTACCCCTATATTTGAAAATATCAATAGGTATAGTCAAAAATGTTTAGAGGGTATAGGTGAAAATAACTATTCAAATAGTCAAAAACAACTAGACACTATAGGTGATAATGACAAAGATATAATAAATAATATAAAAAATAAAAATAATTATAATAAAGGAGACACACAAAAAAAGAAAAATATTCCATATAGAAGTGACAGATGCTATGATGACTTCAATTGGGATAGCTTATATGCAAATTATAAAGAGATTACTGATACTTAAATGTTTCAGCTAATCTCTTTTAATTTGTCTAAAAAACTGTTTATAGTTTTTTAGCAATCAAAAATAAAAAAATGAATTTTTGTTTTTGATTGAATAGGGTGTGGGGCAATAGCCCTGCCACACTAACACTTTTTGAAGCAGTAGGCTAAAAAAGTGTTGTAGTGTGTTACAAGACAATTAAAAAAGAGCAAAATTCAAGAAATGAATATGTCTTATTAGCTAGTAGCACAATAGAGAAACTAGCTAAAGCAAGGAGGTTAAAATGAGTTATGCAATAATTAGAAACACAAAATACAAAAGAGAAAATCTAAAAGGAATATTCAGACACAATGAAAGAAAAAATAAAAATTATTCAAATAATAATATTGATAAGGAAAAATCATATTTAAATTATTCATTAAAAGAACCAAAATATAGTTATGAAAAAGAATTTGATAGAATAAGAGAAAAATATAATTTGAAAGGTCAAATAAAAACGGTTAGTAATATAGCTTGTGAATATATAATAACATCGGATAAGGAATTTTTTGAAAGGATAGGAGAAAAAGAAACAAGAAGATATTTTGAAACTGCATATAATTTTGTAGCTGAATATAAAAATTTAGGTGAGCAATATATAATGTCTGCAAAAGTGCATATGGATGAGGAAACTCCACATATGCACTTAATTTTTTTACCTGTAGTTCATACACAAGATAAAAAAGGAAATTCTATTGATAAAATTGCTTGTAGTGAATTTTGGAAAGAAAAAGATAGTTATAGGCAATTGCAAGATGCATTTTATCAATATATGACTTCTCATAAATTTCAATTACAAAGAGGATTACCAAAAGAGGAAACAGGTAGAGAACATATTGATCTTAAAGAATATAAAGAAATAACCAATTTTGATAAAACAAAAGAGAAATTACAAAATATAAAATTAGAATTACCAAACATTCCAAATATAGCAGATATTAGTAAATTTTCAATGAAAAGAGATGAGAAAATTTTAGAAGAAATTATAAAACCAAAAGATGATTTAATAAATGAATTATATAAAAATAATTTATCAATGCACCAAGAATTATTAAGACAAGCAAAAATGGTAGAAAAAGCAGAAAAATATCAAAATGAAAGAGATAAAATATTGGAGGATAATGAAAATTTACACAATCAAGTAGAAGAGATAAGAAGTGAATATAAGGAAAAAGAATTTGATTTAGAATGGAAATATAAAAGTAAAATAAAAAGTTTAGAAAAAGAAAATAACCATTTACACAAAGTAATAGATAAATTTAAAGAGACCATAGGAATGTTTATAGAATGGATTTGTCAAAAGTTTGATATAGGTGCAGAAGATATTTTAATTAGAAAGTTTGAAAAAGAGACTAGAATTTATTTAGATGCAGAAAAACAAATAGCGAAAGAAGATGGAGAAAAAGAAAATGAATTAGAGTTATAAAAATATTGTAATAAAAACTAATTTATGATAGTATTATGCTGAAAAGAGGTAAAAAATGAGAATTGGAATAGATATAGATGGAGTTTTAACAGATATAGAACAATGGCAATTAGACTATGGAAGTAAGGTTATATTTGAAAATATTAATAAAGGAGTTATAAATCCTAATGGATATGATATTAAAGAAATATTTGATGAGGAAAGAAATCTTGATGATGAGTTTTGGAGAAAATATCTATTTGAATATTCAACAAAAGAACCAGCTAGAAAATTTTCGAATGAAATAACAAGAAAATTACATGAAGATGGTAATGAAATATATATAATAACTGCTAGGTTTCTAACAGATAGAAATGATGAATTGGGAAATAGAATGAGAAAAATTGTTTTAGAGTGGTTAAAAGAAAATAATATATTTTATGATAATATTATATTTAGTCCTGAAGATAAAATTAATATATGTATAGAAAATAATATTGATTTGATGATAGAAGATAAAGTAGAAAATATTAATATTATTTCACAAAAAATACCAGTTATTTGTTTTGATGCAAAATATAATCAACAATGTAAAGGGAAAAATATAATTCGTTGTTACAGTTGGTATGATATCTATGCAAAAATACAAGAACTAATAAGGGGAGAAAAATGAAAAGATTATTGCGTATTAGTTTAGATACCTTGTTAACATCAACATTACCTATTATTATGTGGGTTTTATTAGGAATAATAGTAAATAAAAACATCACTAATGTATTTACACTAACATATCCAATTCAGTTTATTATAACTTTGCTAATATCAATTTTTGGCTCTGGAGCTAATATCAATGCAACAAAAAGTAAAAGAAGTAATTTAGTAGATTCAAATATAATTTTAGGTATTTTAATTGGATTTATTATAACTTTTGTATTATGTTTAAAAGTGAATTTATATATAGAGTTTATGAGTATGGATGTAGAAATATATAAAACATTTTGTATATATTCGTTTATATTAATGTATTTGCAATTAATATTGCAGTTAGTAACTCAAAAACTATATTATATGGATGAAAATAAAAAATCTAATAAACTAACAATGTTTTTTAATATAACCAATGTTATATTAATTGTGTTCTTATCTTTTATTATTAGAAGACAAGAAATATCAGTTGTAATAACATTATTGATAGATTCAATAATAATATTGGGTATAGTGATAAATAATGTTAAATCCTTTAGATTTGAATTTGATATAATAAATAATATGAAATATGTTTCTAATGATATTTTAGATAGAATTGGAATGTTTATAATTTATTTTATTGGATTTAGAAATACATTTGAATATGGTGCAATATATTTAGTAGCGATAAATTTTGAAACACTAATAACTGATGCACAATGGGATATGAGTTATGCAATTATAACAACTGCAACAATTGATTCTAGCAAAAACAAGCTAAAATACAAGGAAAGCGTAAAAAACGCATATAAATTAGTAACTTTATTGATATTATCAACTGTTGTTATGGGATTGTTATTATATTTTTATTATAATCCAGTAATGTGGTTATTACTAATATTTGTTGGAGTCCAAATTTTAGATATGATTTTAATTCCTACAGTATGGATAAAACAACAATATTGCCAAGTTAATTTCTCACCAAAGATAACAACTATTAATCAGGGAATAGAAAAAATGATAAGAATAGTATCATCATTTTTACCTACACCCTTTTGCACATATATAGGACAATTAGGTAGCTTGTTTTATCAATTTTTTATGTTTAATATATTTTATAAAGATAAATATTATATAGATAATGGAATATTAAAAATGAAAGAAAGTAATTCAAAAAATAAACAATAAAAGTAAGCTTTGATTATAGCTTACTTTTATTGTTTATTTTTTTCCAATACAAATTACTTAATTTCTTCAACTCAACTTTAAACTCGTCTATTTGTTCATCAGTATAAGAATCTCTTAATTGTCTAGCTTTTTTAGACCATTCTTTAAATTTCTTCTCTTTAAATTCTTTAGTATGAGTATAATGTGCTCTATGCATTCTTTTATATTCTCTGTTATATTCCTTTAGAATTAAACTATTTTGAACTTTTTGTTTTTGTTTATTTAAAGCTCCAATTTGTTTGCAAGTTTTTCCAGTATCTTTGTATAGATTATTACAATATTTTTGGTCATTTCTGCCTTTTTGATAAGGATTGTTACTAGTGGTGGCGGGTATAAATAACCTTCCACAATTTTCACATTTATTTATAACGAAGTTATTTTGAATGACCTTAAATAACTCAAATCTGATTTGATCTTCTGCAGTTTCAATTTCATATACTTCTTCTGCAACAATATTCTTTTCTTTCATAATTTCTACTATTTTATCAACATCTAATCTTCTTTCTTCAAAAGATAATTCAGTATCTGCTATATATTTTGTTTTAAATTTTGTATCTAAAAATAATGCGTGTGCTGGGTTAGTATTAAGATAATGAATGTCAAAAACTCTTTTAGTTTCATATAAGAATAATTTTTCAGGAACACTTAAGCTTCTAACAAGAGAATTATTAGAATATTTGCTTATTAATTCTAATCTTTCTTTTAAATCTGTTTTCTTTTCCATTAAATTTTCAATTAGTAAATCTCTCATAGTTTCAAAGAATTTCATATATTCAGCATGTTTTTTATTTGATACCTTATCTATTTCTTGTGTCCATTTAATTAATAAAATTTCTGGAGTATATTCATCTTCTTCTAGTTCTCTAAATATTTCACTGGGGTAATATTTAGAATCTTCAATAAGTACACCTATTTGTGATTTAAACAATAAATCACTTCTGAATGTTTTTGTGTTATATGTTTTTACTATTATATCTATGAGAACTTGTGTATAAAAATGCGTATATGGAGAAAATTCTAAACAAGCTCTAACAATTTGAAACATCTTAAAAAAACAATCCATATTTTCATCTTCCGTATCAGCTTCCTTACCTCTACATACAAGTTCTATTAGTTGAGTGTATATTGCTTTTAATTTATCAAAATTTTCATAACTCATTGTTGCAAATTCGTATAATTTATCTCCGATATTATATTCAAAATCTCCTAAAGCACCAAAATATTCTCCGTGTATTTTTTATAATAATTTTGTTGTTCTTTATTCCAAAATTACTTACCATATAAGCATTTCCTCCTATTAAAAAAATAGAATATAGATATTTTGATTTTTAATTTATCTATAGACTTTGTAAAATCTCTTTACAAGCTATTTTTAGGCGAGTACAATGAAATTACAAAATAGAAAATAGTAATTTAAAATATCTATTTTCTATTATAGCACATTGAAAATTGAATAGCAAACTGCAAGACATATAATGATACTTCCGTCTGGCTAACGTGATGTAAAGGGGCGGTTCTACTTACGGTGGAAATGAGGACAAATCTCATATGGGTACATACCACTTGTAGTTTTAAAATAAAAGTAATATTTTTAAAACTTTAATAATAGTATTGAAATGGAAGAAGGTGAGAATTTTGAAAAAGAGTTTGAATATTACATTTATTAATCCTAATACTGAAGAACAAATAGTACAAGCTTTGGCTGGAGTATTAGCTTATAATTTGGCAGAGAATGATGAAAATATAAAATTTGACTACAACAATTCAAATACTTATCAAAATTCTCACAAAGAAATAGAAGATGAAATTGAATTATAATGAAAAAAAATATAGAAAAATTTTTACAAAAAGTCTTGATATTTTAATAAAAAGTTTGTATAATGAATATAATAGTAGTAGATATTTAATATCTGCTATAATTAAAAATGTGAATCGCAACGTCACTTGCGAGATATAAATTTGTGAATGAAAGAATGTTAATCGCACCCCTACTTGCGGAATATAAATGAGTAGGTGAAAAAATGTTAATTATAGGAAAATGGGGGTCTAGAAATTATTTAGATCTCCTATTTTAATAAAAGGAGAATTGTAATAAAAATGATAATAGAAGATGGAAAATTTTATTTTATAAAAGATGAATTTTTTGATGTATTTAAAGATTATGGATTAATGCTAAACAAAGAAAATGGAAAAAAGAGACCATGTTATTTTTGTTTTAGAGATAAATATAATAAAGAAATTATTTGGTTTGTTCCAATTTCAACTAAATATGATAAATACCAGAAAATATATGAATATAAAAAACAAAGACAACATAGAGTATACAATTTTGTTTTTGGTGAAGTAGTTGGAAAGAAAGCTGTATTTTTAATTCAAAATATATTTCCAACAACTGAAGAATATATATTAGAGAAATATGTTACAGAAAACAAAGATGTTGAAATAGCACTAAATGTAAGAAACAAAATTATAGCTTACTCAAGACAAGTAATAATGAAAGCAGAACAAGGTATTAATATTCCATTTTATAATATTATAGAAATGGAAAAGATATTATTAAATAAATAATTATTAAAACTCAAATGTACTCGCCACCCTGTTGGCGACAAATAAATGCACAGGTGAACAGATGTAACTCGCAACTCTACTTGCGACAAATAAATGCGTAGATGAACAATTATAAAAAGCTATTCCTAAATGCAGGAGTGGTTTTTTTTGTACTTTTTATTGCTTTTTTGAAACTGATATGCTAAAATGTAACAGAACGAAAATAAAGATACAGAAAAACAAGAAAGAAAGTAGTGATGTTATGAAAATTGCAGCATATTGTAGGGTATCAACTGAAAAGGAAGCACAAATAGATTCATTAGAAAAGCAAATAGAGTTCTTTAATGAATTTACAAAAAAGAACGGATATGAATTGTACAAGCTATATGCAGATGAAGGAATATCAGGAAAACAAATAAAACACAGGAAACAATTTCAGCAAATGATGCAAGATGCTAAAGCTAAAAAGTTCGACAAAGTTGTAGTAAAAGATGTAAGCCGTTTTGCAAGAAATACAGTTGATTTGTTGCAAAGTGTAAGAGAACTAAAATCTTATGGTGTGCAAGTAGATTTCTTAAACAATGGAGAAGTAATGGAAGGTGGCTCTGAATTTATATTAACAATATTAGGAGCAATGGCACAACAAGAAAGTGCTAATATGTCTAAAAGGGTTAAATTTGGTAAAGATATTACTGCTCAAAAAGGAAGAGTACCAAACTTGGTATTTGGATATGATAAAATTCCAAATGAAAGATATACTTTAAAAATAAATGAAGAAGAAGCAAAAATAGTAAAAGAAATATTTGAAAGCTATGTATATAAAGGAATTGGAACAACAAAAATTGCTTGGGATTTAAATGACAGAGGAATACGTACAAAGAAAACAAAATCGAAATGGGTACAAACCTCAATTGTGAGAATGCTTAAAAATCCAATATATACAGGAAGAGTAACAAATAAAAAATCAGAGGTAACAGATTTTATAACAGGAACAAGAAAAGACTTGCCAGAAGAAGAATGGATAGTTGTAGAAAGACCTGAAATGAGAATTATATCAGATGAATTATTTAATAGAGCACAAGAAATACTTGCTCAAAGGTCAAACGAATTTAAACTAAACAATAAGAGAGAAAAAACAGAATATGTTTTTAGTACACTTATATATTGCAAACATTGTGGCTATTCATTTAGAAGAATAAAAAGAAAATATAAAGAAGATGGACCAGAATATATAAGATGGGTATGTAGTGGAAGAAATTCAATGGGAGTAAATCATTGCCCAAACACAACTGTTATAGATGAAGAAGAACTTTTAAATGCAATAAAGACTTATTTAAAAAGTATAATAAAAAATAAAAAGAATTTTATGAAAGCAGTTGAAAAAGAGTTTGAAAAAATCACAAAATTAAGAGAGAGTAATGAACGAAGTGAAGAAAGTTTACTTAAAGAAATTGAAAAGGTTACCACGAAAAAGCAAAAATATATGGAAATGTTCCAAAACGAAGTTATTAATATTCAAGAATTAAAACAATATACAAATCCATTAAATGAAGATATAGCAAGACTAGAACGAGAACTAAAATTAATTACTTCTGAAATAAAAGAAAAAGATGTATTAGAAAAAGAGTTAACAAAAACAATAAAAACAGTAGATGACATATTAAATAACCAAACAATTACAAATGCTATGCTAAAAACAATTATAGATGTAATTGAAGTAGATTCAGATTCTAATGTAGAAGTAAGATTAAAATTATTAAACGAAATAGGAAGCCAACCTACAGTAATTACGAATTTTAACGATATAAATTCAACCGTTACGAAAAGTAACGTCAGTACATAAAGACGTATCAGAAAGATTAAAAAAAATAAACCCAAGTTTAGCAATGCAAGTTAGAATAATACTGGACGAGAATAAAGCTGAAAGGCACATAAGAGGAGGAATGGCAACAAAATTAAAATACAGTCATCTAAAAGAAGGATAAGATAACGAAACGAAATACAAAAGAAAAATAACTCAAAATAAAAATAGCACATACAAAAATGTGCTATTTAAAGTATAAATTATAATAAAACTTCAGCTTTCTTTCTTTTTGTTTCAACTGGTGGTGGAATTAAAGGACTATAAGCCTCACCATCATAAACATCAACTTCAACAGTTCTAGTTAAAACATCAGTATAACTGTAAGTTACATTTCTATTATTTTCTTCATATCTAACAACAAAAATATTAGGATATGCTTTTTCTATTGTTGCCTCTTTTGCAAATGTTCTACTTCTACCAAGAGAACCCTTTACTATTATCTTTTGACCCACTTTCTCCAAGATGTCAGTTTTTAGATTTGATATATCTGTTTTACAAATCATGCTATCACCTACTCCCTTAAGATGGCTTGATTATAGCATTTTTTGCGAAAATTGTCAAAAAAACTTTGTTTGCACAAAAGACTTGATTTTGTTGATATATCAAGCAAAACAAGACACAAAATGTAGAATATTACATTTAGATTACATTTATGTTACATAACTGTCATTCGACCATTAGAACCAATGCCACCAATACCTTTTTTACCATCTCGAATTTCTCTAGTAACATCATCAACAGTTATAAACTTATATCTTTCGGTAGTAGCAACTTTTTCTGCAATTATCAGAGGATCCAAAAAATCAATTAAAATTCTTGCAGGTGAAGAAGCAAAATTTGCACCGGCCATCATAATAGCTTCAAAATAACTTTGGCAAGCACCAGCAAAAATTACAGTTTCTCTATTATTATCTTTGTCATATTTTCTAGCTTCTTTAACTGTATTTATAAAATGTCTAGAATTTCTATAATTATAAATATCGTTAAAATTAGAGCCCTTTTTAATCATTCCATCATGTCCAGTTATTATCAGAATATCAGGTTGATAGATTTTAAGTAATTTATATACAACATGAGATTGCTTATATTCGGGAATATTTTTTACAATTGCATTTAGTCCCATTTTTTTATAATAGTTGTAAGATTTTTGAGAGTATCTTCTATCACCATCTAGATGCAAAATTTTACCTGTAATAATTCTTTCTCTTAATTGCTGTTCGTTCTCAAAAAAGTTGAATCTATAGTCTTTATTTTTTTTGTCTATTCTTGCATTTAGTTTATTTTCTTGGATTTTAGTTATGTTTTGTAATTGAACACTGTCTAATAACTCTAAATCTGCTAATTTACTATCTGCTTCAATTCGTTCATAGAGCCCACAAAGTATAGCAATATTCTCAGGAGAAGTTTTAATTATTCTTTTTACATAGAATACAATATCTTTTCCATATGATTTTCGAGCAACAATATCTCCTTTTTTTATTTTTTTCACATTAATCACCTCATAAATTTGGGCTAGTATATTTTATGTCGAAAAAAGAAAAATGGTGTCAGAATTCACAGTCTAAGAGGAATTTTCGTGTGCAAGTTGCCCCCTTAGGGGTTATATATATTTGATATTGTATCCTGTTCATTACGTTTAAAAAGAAAACCTAAAATACAAAACTGAGCCTCTCTCACTAAGACAAGAATGTATATATGTATATGATTTTAAACTTTTCGAATGTGATTAGAGCAATATTAGAATTTCTTAAATAAATTTATGGAAAGTGTTCACGTCGAGCGAAGCGAGGACTAAGTGGAATGATCCATCAATTTATTTTAGAAATTCTTATGTTGCGTAGTGAACCGAGAAAATGTTTCAAATCATATACATATATACATTTCTTTCGTGAGCAT